>CAMBXM010000062.1 GCA_945871815.1 Singulisphaera sp. GP187 | reverse complement strand
GTTGCGCAGTTCGCGAATGGCATCGCGCGCCGGGCGGTCTTGCAGCTGCAGGCGATCGCGCCAGAACGACAACAGCAGGCGCTCGAGTTCGGCGCGCTGTTCTTGCGCTAGCGAACCCTGCAGCGCCGCGGCGACGAGCGGCCGCAGGCGGTCGGCGAGCGTGATCGGCTTCGGTGGTGGCGCGGTGGCGCGCGCGCGCTTCTTGCCCACGAACGCGATCGCGACGAGGCCGGCGACCCAGGCGCTGCCGAGAAGCCAAAGCCACGTCGAGTAGCCGCCGAGCTTTGGCGCGGGCACGGAGGACAGCGCGTTGGGCTCGTGCTGTTCTTGGTTGCGCACCTCGGTGACGACGACCGGGATCTTCGGCAGTGGCCCCGCATCGCTGCGGTCTTTGCGACGCAAGCACGACGCGAGGTCATAGTCGCCCTTTTCGAAGGCGGTGAACTCGAGGTCGTAGCGGTTGGCACTGCCGTGCTTCTGCACGTGCTCGATGCGCACCACGACGTTGCTGTTGGGCGTGGTCTCGATCGGCTCGAACTCACTGCCGGGCAGCACGACGCCGGCAACGTGACCGATCATGCCGACGGTGGTTCTGACTGGTTCGAGGACCGGCAATTGCGCGATCGTCGGCGAGGGGGCGGAGGTGGGATCCTGGGCCGCTGCGATTGCAACGAACAGCAGCGGAATGAACGCGCGTCTCATCGAGCCCCCTTGCCGAACACGCCGCGCGAGCGGCAGAAGTGGCGCAGCCGCTGTGCAAACGGTGCGTCGGTGTCGATCGTGAACTGGTCGATGCCAGCGCGCTGCAGCTCGCGCGCGACGCTCTCGTCGTCGAGCCACCGGGCGCGACCATGGGTGACGAACGATGCACCTGATTCGGCCTCGCGCAGGCGAAAGATGCCGGCGCCGCGCAGTTGTCGTTCCGCCGGGTCGCGCATGCGCAGCACGATCACGTCGTGGCGTTGGCCGAGCAGTTTGAGCACTTGGACTGCACTGTCCTCGTGCAGGTCGGTGATGGCGATGACCAGCGTGCGGCTGTTCAAGCGCGCGGCGAGTTCGCCAGCGCGGCGAGCGAGCGAGGTCTGCTCGTCATAGCGGAAGTGGCGCAGCTTCAAGAGCCATTGCAGGACCTGCTGCCGCGACAGGCTCGGTTCGACGCGCAGCGAGCGCTCGCCGACGCCGAGGATTCCGACCGGGCTCACGCGATCGAGGCAGGCGTAGGCGAGACCGCCAGCCACATGCAGCGCGGTCGAGTACTTCGTTGGCGTCCGCGATCCGGTCGCCATCGACGCTGAGGTGTCGAGCAGGATCCACGCCGGCATCTGCTTCTGCGCCTCATACTCCTTCACGTGCACGCGGCCGGTGCGCGCGGTGACGCGCCAGTCGATGCTGCGAATGGGGTCGCCGGGCACGTACTTGCGCGACTGCACGTACTCGATGCCGCCGCCGAGGAACGGCGACTTGTCGGTGCCGAACAGGAGGCTGTCCGCCAATCGTTTGATGGCGATGTGGAACTGCCGGCTGTCGAGCGGCAACAGGGCATCGAGTTGACCTTCCACGGCGGCGGCGCGCTCAGGCCTTGGCTGCCGTGTGGGCCGTGCCGTTTGCAGTGGTGCGCTGCTTCGGCGCGCCGAGCTCCGACAGCATTTCCTCCAGCACACCAGCGGTCGTACGACCATCGGCGAGCGCCTCGTACGACAACCGCATGCGGTGCAGCAGGCAGTCCTCGGCGAGTGCGAACAGATCCTCGGGCACAACGTAGTCGCGGCCTTGGATCAGCGCGCGCGCGCGTGCCGACTTGAGCATCGCAATGCCGGCTCGCGGGCTGCAGCCGAGCGCCACAGCGGGATGCTTGCGGGTGCGGCCGACGATCTCGACGACGTGGTCGAGGAAGGTGTCGCTCACGTGCACGCTGTGCACCGCCTCCATGGCCGAGATCAGGTCTTCCGCCGTACCCACGGGCGAGGTGTCGATGACATCGAACTCGGTGCGCGCGATTGCACCCTTCTCCTCGCGGCGCACGCCGAGGTTGAGGTTGCGGCGCAGCACTTCCTTCTCCTGTTCTGGGGGCAGGTACTCGAGTCGGTGGCAGAGCATGAAGCGGTCGAGCTGCGCTTCGGGCAGCTCGAACGTTCCGGCCTGTTCGATCGGGTTCTGGGTCGCGATGACCAAGAACGGGGCCGGCAGCTTGAAGGTCTCCTTGCCGATCGTGACCTTGCGTTCTTGCATCGCTTCCAGCAACGCACCCTGCACCTTTGGCGCGGCGCGGTTGATCTCGTCGGCCAGTAGCAGGTTCGTGAAGATCGGGCCCTTCAGCACGTGGAAGCTGTTGGTCCGCTGGTCCAGGATCTCGCTGCCGAGAATGTCGCTCGGCAACAAGTCGATCGTGAACTGCACGCGCGCGAACTGCAGGTCGATCGCCCGCGACAAGGTTGCCGCCAGCAGGGTCTTGGCGATTCCCGGGACGCCCTGCAGCAGGATGTGGCCGCCGGTGAACAGGGCGATGAGCAGTCGCTCCACCACGACATCCTGACCGACAACGACGGTGGCGACGCGCGTTCTCACGGCGTCGAGGAAACGGATCGTGGCGGCGGTATCAGCCACCGGACGCGAGGGGGTCTTGCTCATGCGCGATTGGGGTCCCGAGGAGGCCGTTCATCCTACGTCGCGGGCGGAGCGGTGCACGCGCCGCTTCAGCCGCTGCCGCGCGTGGGTCGATCCACGGCCTGTGGCCGGGATCGTCAAGACCGCAGTTTCCATCCTGCGCGCGCCGGGCAACGCGATTGCGTTCCGCCTGCGGTCCCGCCTCCGCTGGAGCAAGGGCGTGGCCGCTCTCCCGCACGAGGACAAGGGCGAGCGACTGGGCTGGCTCACGTGCGAAGGGCATGCCCGGGCGCAGGATCTCGAGGCTCGCTTCGATCTCGCGGCGCTGCGCCAGCGATCTTCGCGGTTGGTCTTCGCCGAGAACTTGGCACTGCTCGACAGCCTCAGCCGGTTGCTCGAAGGCACCGTTCTGCCGGTGTCCGAAGATGGTGTGCTGCGTGCGGTCGATGTCGGCAGTGGTGTGTTTCAGTACGCCACGGCCCTGCAGCGCTACCTTGCCGGCAGCGGCACAACCAGGCTGCGGCGCGTCGTGCTGCGCGGCATCGAAGTCGATGGTCACGGCATCTACCGCGACGGGCACAGTCGCAGCGATCACGCGCGAGCGCATGCGGCGTTGGCCGGCGACGACGTCCACTTCCAGGTCGGCGACTTCACGGCGGTGCGACTCCCCGAGCAGGACCTCGTCACCATGTGGTTCCCCTTCGTGACGCGCTACTCGCTGTTGCAGTGGGGCCTGCCTTTGTCGCTGTTCGCACCAAGGGAGTTGTTCCAACGGGCAGCGCAGATCGTTCGTCCCGGTGGTCTGTTGGTCGTCGCCAGCCAGACCGAGATCGAGGCGTTGGCAGTCGAACGGCTCGTGCAGGAGTTGCCGTTCACGCACGTGACCAGCGCTTCCTTGGCGACGGACTTGGTGCCCTACGGCGAACGCACGCTGGGTCGCCTGGGTGCCGTCTACCGCCGCAACTGACTGGCGGCGCGAAGTCAGCGCCGATCGAGGCTCGTGCGCACCACCACGGGCTCCGCAGAGGAGACCTCGCACGTCCCGATCACGGCCGGCGTTCCTGCCGCGGGACCGGTCTCCAGCACCACGCGATACTGGCCCAAGGGCACGTTGCGCAACTCGTAGCGCCCGTCGCGGTCGACGTTGCCTTTGACCGTGTTCTGTGCAGCATCGGGCAGCAGGAGGATCGCGCCGCGTCCGTCGACGAGTGACTTGGGATCGATCTGTCCGCGCACGCGACCGAGCGGGACGAGCTCGATGGTGATGGGACCGAACTCGGCAGCGCGGTCGACGACCAGCTGGCTCGTGGCCGTGCCGGCGCTGTCCTTCTCGGCCCGCAACTCATAGGCGCCGAGTGGCAACTGCGCGATGAGGAACGCGCCGCGGCCGTCGGTGCGCTGGCTGCGCAGTGCGCTCGACCGACCGGCGCCGCCGCGGTCGTGCAGCCACACGCGACAGTCGGCGACTGGCGCGCCGCTGCGATCGCGCACTTCGCCACGCACCGAGGCCGTCACCACATCGATCTGCAGTTCTTGGCTCTGCTCGTTGACGACGGTGAGGTCGCGGGCGAACTGGTGGCTGAACAGGTTCTCCAGCAGCCGGCTCTCAGCAACGTCCTTCGGCACCACGACGACGCGCAGCGCGCCTTCTGGGCAGCGGCCGAGGTCGAAGGTGCCGGCGCGGTCGACGCGCGAGGTGGTTCGGCGATTGCTCGGGGTGCTGGTGCCAACTACCAGGGCGCCCTCGCCGGGCCGGCCATCGATCGTCACGACCCCGCGGATGTCCGCGCCGCTGCCCGAATACGGCTGCGTGTCCAGCATCGCGTCGATCCGGACGGACAACGTCTCGCCCGAGTGCAGTTCGACGTCGGCCTTGGTCCACGGCAGGATCTGCTTCCGTCGCGCCATGTAGTCGTAGATGCCGCCGATGGTGCCGACATCGGTCATCGCGTCCTGCACGGTGACGCGCCAACTACCAGGTTGGATGGCGCCGAAGGTGAACGAACCGTCGAGCGCCGGCAGTTGCAGTTGGGGCAGGTCCGGCATGGCGCCGCGCGGTTGCTCCTTGCTGTAGCGTCGCTCGAGCACGGCGACCCAGCGGCCTGTCATTGGTGGCCTGCCGCCGTCCGTGAGGATGCCGTGGATCGAGCCCGCGGCTTGGAATTGCAGGTGGACGTGTTCTGGCAGTCCCTGCACCTCTTGGTGCACCTGGCCGTGCTGCGGGTGCTCGGCCGTCACTTTGGTCATGTCGGTCGGCAGATCGCGCAAGGTGCAGAGGCCCTCGCGATCGGTGGTGCCCGCGTGGGTCGGGACTTCGAGGATGCGTTGTGCCCGGGCGCCGCCGCGCGGTTGGACGTAGAGCGCCGCGCCTTCGACCGGCTCGCCTGCGGCGTCCAGAACGTGCACCTGGGCCGTGCGTGCGGCGCGCAACTGCACGCTGAGATCGGCGTCGCCTGTGACCTCGACCTGCAGGGATTCGATGCCGCAGTTGCGCGCGGTCACGAGCACAGTCCACGACCCTGCGGGCACGTCGGCGATGCGCACCCGACCATCCGGCAGACTCTGCACGCGGGCAGCAAGATCGAGCTGGCTGCGCATGCCGAGCATCTGCAGTTCGACGGCCATCTGGTCGCGATTGCCGCGCGCGAACTGCAGCTTGGGCGCCGAGCACGGCTTTCCGTCTGGCAGCAGCACGCGCAACAGCAAGCTGTGATGAGCCGCCAAGACGACCTCGAGCGGCGCGCCCGACGGGGCGCTCTTGCCGAGGATCCAAGGCTCCTTCGGCGAGCGGCGCGCGGCGGCGAGTGCGCGCCCGCGCGGCAAGCCCGTGACCGCCAGCGTGCCTTGCGCGTTGGTGCTGCCCATGCGCTCGCCCAGGTGCACCGGGAGGCCGAGGCTCTCGCCTGCCACCAGGACTTCGGCGTCCGCGATCGGCTGGCCCCCCGGTTCGCGGACCAGCACCGTGGTTTCCTCGCCGTCCTGCAGTGCCGTCTCGCCGAGATCCTGGTGCGTGGCGGCCACGACCTGCACGCCCTGCTTCAGCACACCGAGGTGGCCTGGATGTGTGAGTGCCACGACGTTTTGGCCAGGATCGACGCCGTAGAGGGTGAAGCTGCCGTCGGCGGCGGTCGTGGCGCGGCAGAGCGGCAGTGCCTGTTCAACACGCGCCGCCCACGGTGGCAACTCGACGACCGCGTCTACCCCGTTGGCCGTCACGAACAGCGCATCGTCGGCTGTCAGGCGTTCGATCGGGAACATCGAGAACGGCAGGTTCGGCAGCCGCATGGCGCGCACCGTGGCCAGCGCAATCGGGTCGCCGCGGTCGTCGACGACACGGCCGGTCAGCACGGCACCTTGCTTGAGCACGAGGTCGCCGAGGTCCTTCTCCTCGCCAGGCTGCGGCGCGCTCTGGACAGCGATCACCGTACCGTCGCCGGCGCGCAGGTGTGGCGGTGCACTCGTGATCACGGGCCACTCGAGCCGAAGCCAGCAGATGCCGCGCCCGGCGATGCCACCGAGTCGGAAGCGGCCGTCGGCGGCGGTGGTCGCGCGCGCGGCTTCGAGTTGCGGTTCGGGCGGCGCCGTGGCGAAGGCGTCGAGACCTGCCAGCAGCAGGACGTCGGGAGCGCCGCGAAACAGCCGCACGCGCATGCCTGGCACTGGCGTGCCGGTTGCGGTGACGATGCGACCGCGATAGCCGGTGCGCGAGTGCGCAAAGGGGTCGATGGCCGCCGTCGCCGAGCGGGTGGCCGCGTCAGCATCGAGCGCCCGCTCCCCGACGGCCGCTGTCGCCAAGGCGCTGTCGGCGTGGCCGGCAGCGTCGACGGCTGCAGTGGTCGAGTTCGCTGCGAGCCCGGTGTTGGGCGGGGGGGGCGCATCGTCCCAGCACCACAGGACCAGTAGGCCAAGGGTCAACAAGAGGACCGTCGTGAACGCCGCGCGACGCATCGCCTCATTGCAGCGAATGGAGTGGCGCGGCGGAAGGGGTCTCATCCGCCGGTTCAGGCTGGCAGCAGGGTCAAGAACAGGTCTTCCTGGGAGAACAGGAGCGTCCACAACTCGCGCGCAGCGGCATCGTCGAGCTGCGTTCGGGGAGCGCCGTGGGCCGTGGCGAACGCCCGCGCTGCGGCGAGCCTGCGGGTGTCGTCGCGCAGGCGTACCGCGTCGTAGCCGTGGGCCACGGGCAGTGGCTCGCGGCCCAAGTGGTCCCTGAGTGCCGTTGGGTGCCGTTGCGCGGTGGCGTACGGCGACAGACCAAAGCGGATGCGGCCGTGCTCCAGTGGCGAAGCCCATGGCAGCCATGTTCCCATCTGGTCGTCGAACGACGGCAGCCCCAACTCGGGCCATCGCCGATCGGCTTCGAAGGCGGCGAACAGGTGGCCATAGAGTGGATTGGGCGCGCGTCGACCGACCCGCAGGGCCGCGGCGTCGCGCAGGAAGCGATCCTCGCCGGCGATGACCTCGTGCGGACAGAGGTCTGGTTGCTCGGGTTCGCCGCCAAGTACGAGTCCGTCGGCCAGAAGGCGCGGCACGTCGCGTGCGTCGAGCGAGCTGCCGAGTGCTCGTGCGTCGCGGGCGCGCAGCACGAGATCGCCGTCGCCCGTTCGCGTCGGCACGCGGCCGCCGAACAGGCGCAGGCGCAGCAGTCGCAGTGCGTGCCGCAGCGACGCAGGTTTGCCAGCGAACGTCGGGTGCGGTCGCAGTGGTCCTTTTGCAGCGGCAGCGACATCGTCGCGCACCAGGCCGACGACGAAGTTCTGCCGCAGCTCCTGCCACAGATCGAGATAGCCCAGCACGGTCGATTGACTGCGCGCCTGCAATCCGAGTCGTGCCGCTGCGACATCGGGCTGCGCCCATGGCCGGTGCATCCAGTGGGCCGGCTCCAGTCCTGCTGCTTCGATCAGACTGCCGAGTTGCCAAGCCGTGAACCCGCGGTCGCCGGCGTGCAAGAACGCGTCGACGATGCCGGCGTCATTCCTGCTGTCGGCGTAGGTGGTGAAGGCGTAGCGCAGCGGACTCGTTCGCGCCAACGACCTGACGAAGGCTCGAAATCGGCTCGGGTGCGAGCGATCGCCGGCGTGAAAGCCGCAGAGTCGCGCCACTCGCTGCAACTGGAACACGCGCGTTCGCGAGAACTGTGGGTAGACCATGACCCGGAGCACGCCGTCCCGCGTCAGCCGCTGGCCGAGTGCCGCCAATGCGGACAGCGGGTCGCGAAGGTTCATCAGCACGCCGTAGCACTCGATCAGATCAAACTCGCCTTCGGGCCAGGTCGACGGGTCTTCGAGGTCGCACGGCGCGAAGGTGACGTTGCGCACTCGATGCACGGCGCAGCGCCTCTGCGCGCGTGCGAGGCTCGGTTCGGACAGGTCAGTCGCGAGGATCTCGGCGCGCGGATTGGCAGTGCCGAACACGTACGGCTGGAAGGTGCCGCAGCCGGCGATCCAGATACGCGGCCGATCCGGCGCCTTGCCGCGGCCGCATCGATCCCACAGGGAGTCGCAGTGCAGTTGCCAGGGATGCGTGCTGTTGACGTTGGCCAGCAGCGGTACGGCGGGGTAGGGCCAATCCCCGTACTGCCTGCCGATGTCGTTCGTTGCCGAGCGGGTCCCGTCCATGCGACCCTTGCTATCGGCATTCGGCGCCGCCTTTCGCGAGCGAACGAGCCGCGGCACGCAGCTCGCCCAGCTAGTTGTGGCGCGATGCCGGTGCCAACCCAGATGATGGCTCGATGCGCGCGTACCGCTATCACCGCATCGACGTGTTCACCGACCGGCCGTTTGGCGGCAACCCGCTGGCCGTGTTCCCGACCGCGAATCGGCTCAGCAAGGAGGAGATGCAGATGCTGGCGCGCGAGATGAACCTCAGCGAGACCACGTTCGTGCTGCCGCCGACCAACAAGGAAGCCGTGGCCCGTGTGCGCATCTTCACCATCGACCGAGAACTGCCGCTCGCCGGTCATCCTGTGGTGGGTACCGCGTTTGCCATGGCCCAGAACGGCATGCTGACGGTGCAAGAAGGGCGCAACCAGTTCGTGTTCGAGCTCGGTGCCGGGCTCGTGCCGGTGGAGATCGATGTGAAAGACGGCGCCGTCCAGAGCGTGTTCATGACGCAGCAGCCACCGAAGACCGGCGCGCAGATCACCGACGTGCGCGTACTGGCGGCGGCGTTGACCCTCGATCCGTCGGCCTTCGACCTCGGTTCGATGACCGCGCGCGTGGTCGATACCGGGATCCCGTGGCTGTTGATTCCGGTGCGCGACATCCGCGCGTTGTCGCAGGTTCGGGCCGACTTCAAAGCCTGCAGCGAGCTGGCGAAGACGGTCGGCACCGACCTGTTCCATGCATTCACGCTCGACACTGGGGACCCTGATTGCGCCGTGCGCACTCGCCATGTCTGGTGGGGCACGGTGACGCCCGGTGAGGACCCCGTAACGGGTTCGGCGATCGGTTGCATTGCGGCGCACCTCGTTACCGAGGGTGTGCTGCTGGCTGCTCCTGAGGCCATCGTGCAGATCGAGCAGGGCCACGAGGTTGGCCGTCCGGGCAAAGTCACGGCGCGCATCGGCACGTCGAACGGCAAGGTGAAGCGCGTGCAGGTCGGCGGCAGCGCCGTACACGTCGGCAACGGCGAGGTCTGGATGCCGGACGCGTGACGACGCCCGCCGCTCGCGTTCCTCGATGCGTCCGCGCCGCCCTTCGGACAGCGAGTCGAAGCGCAGGATGGTGCGGCGCCCGGGGTCGGTGCCGCCGGCGATGAGGCAGCTACGGCCGCGGCCGCTGCGGCAGGGGATGCGAATGCCTGGCCGTAGCCAGCCACAGGCTACGGAGCCGCTCTGAGCCGATGTTCGGCTCGCGGTGACGAAGGCGCCGCAGACTCTCAAGTCAGGCGAGTTCGGCAAGGTTGCGCTTGCCGTCGTTCGGGTGTGTTGGCGGCAAGCGCGCCTGCTGCCGCTACAGCTTGGTCTTGGTCGCCGAGGTCGCGACGAGCTACGACATCGCCAGCCCGTCGTTGTGGACCGAGCGCGCTGGTGGGCGACTGCCAGAACAGTTCCGGCCCCAGCAGGGCCGATCCCAGCAGGGCGATCCCGAGCGGCCGGTTCAGTTCGCGTCGTTGTCGCCGTCGGTGGCGTACATCTCGGCGATTTCGTCGCGCGCGGCGTCGAGTTCTTCTGGCGTCTTCACCGGCAGGAATCGCGAGTCGGTGCCACTGCGGCGGACCTTCAGGTAGTTGCTCGACAGCGTGCGCGTGACTTCGCCGACAAGGTGCTCGACTTGCACGGCCTTGCGTCCTTCGACGGTCTTCTCGACGAAGTACCAGCCGAGATCGAATTCGCGTTCGAGTGCCGAGGCCGTGAACGTGAACGTGTTGCAGTTGAAGACGTCGACGATCTCATGGCGGAAATCGGGCGGGTAGCGCAACTGCTCGACCAACTGGACGCGGCCGTCCAGCAAGTAGGGTGCACCACCGACGTCTTCGGGCCACTTCGGCGCCACCTCGACGCTGACCTCGCAGTTGCTGGCGATGTGGTGACCGAGGATCTCCGGGTCGAGGCGCGCGCCGAGATTGTCGACGTTGCGCACCAGGATCCACTTGCCGCCGCCGTCGAGGAAGCGCCGCAGTAGCGACGAGGCGCGGAACGCCGACGGGAAATCGCCGTGCCCTGGGCCATAGGGCGACAGCTCGCCGCTCTGCGTGCGAAACAGCTGGCCGTTCTTCTCCATGCGCACGGAGACGAACTGCGTGAAGTGATGCACCTGGTCCTGATCGAGACCAAAGTTGTCGTGTTGCGCGAAGTGCGCCTTGGTCGCGTCGTCGGTGGCGTAACTGTTCATCAGGAACACCTGCACCTTGCCACCGTGCAGCCGCTGCGCCTTGTGCACATCGGCCATGACCAGCGACAAGAACGACTTGCCGCGGCCCAGCACATCGACGATGCCCTTGACCACGCCGCCGAATCGGGTGGCCATGCCGCCGTTGAGCACGACCATGCCCATCTCATTCTTGCTGATCGCCGCAGCGCCCTTGCGCCGCAGTTCGGCGCGCGCCTTGGTCGTGCTGCCGGGCAGCTCTTTGACCGTCTTGGGCGGTGGTGCGAGCAACTCGCCCTTCACGAGGTTGCCGGCTTTCGAGAGGCGCCCGGCGACGAGTTCTTGCTGCCACTTGGCGAGCAAGGCGCGGTCAAAGCCGTAGCGGAGGAGCGGTGCGAACAGGGCGTCGGGAACGTCAGCCACGGTGCAGAACCGTAGCGTGTGCTCCCGCCGCGCGCGAGCGCGGGCAGCGGGACACCCTCTTGGTCTGACGCCAACCCGGCCGTCGCATGGACAAATCGCGCGCAGTCTCTACACCAGCCTTCGTGTCGTCTGGTCCTTCTTCCACTGCTGCGACGGCTGCGGCGGCCGCTCTGCCCGAGCGCAAGCTCGCGCCACTTGGGTCCGTCCAGCAGCTCTTTGGCATCGGCGAGACGACGCGCATCCGCCTGGCTGCGTCGGGACTGGTTGCGATTGCCGACCTGCTGGCGTGGTTTCCGCGCCGCTACTGCGAACTGGTGGAGCTGAACGCGCCCACGCCGGTCGCCGTCGGGCAGATGGTCCGGCTCCACGGGACCGTGCAAAGCGTGCGCCGCGCCTGGCTGCCGGGTCGGCGCGCCATGGTGACGATCGAGTTCGCAGCTGGCGACGGTACGCCGTTCTCGGCTGCCTTTTTCAACCAACCTTGGCTCGCGAAGGCCTACGTCGCCGGCAGTGAGCGCGTGCTCGAGGGCGTGCTCGAGCAGAAGGGCAAGCGCTTCTCGATCAGGCAACCGCGCGTGTTGGCGCCGGGTCCAGCGCTGCAGGGTGCCGTACAACTGCGCTACCGCGACATCGAGGGTGTTACCAGCAAGAGGCTGCAAGGGTGGCTTGCCGAGGCCCTCGAACACACCGACTGGGAGGCGTTGTCGCTGCCGCCGCTTCCTCGTGGTCTGCACCAGCACGACGCCAGCGTGCGCGACATGTTCTTCGCGATGCACCGTCCGCAAACTGTGGCCGAACACGAGCGGGCGCGAACGCATTTTGCCGTGCGCGAGGCGGTAGCCCTGTTCAGCAAGGTCGCGGCCGCACGCGCTCGCCGCCAGGGCCGCGCCGCGGCTGCGTTCGTCGTCGATGACGCGGTCGCCGCTCGCATTCGCGCGCGGCTGCCGTTCGCTTTGACCGAGGATCAGGACGCTGCCGTCCGTTCCGTGTGGCGGCGGCTCGCCGGGCCCGCACCCATGGGCGTGCTGCTGCAGGGCGATGTGGGCACGGGCAAGACGGCTGTGGCGGTCGCGGCAGCAATGGCGGTCGTCGCGCGCGGCGCGCAGGTTGCGTTCTTGGCTCCGACCGAACTGCTGGCCGAACAGCACTGCCGGCTCGTGTCCGGCTGGTTGGAGGGCAGCGGCGTCGACGTGCAGTTGCTGACCGGTAGCCTCGATGCGCGCACGCGCAAGGTGCTGGCGGCAACGATGCAGCAGAAGGGGCCGCGCATCTGGTTCGGCACGCATGCGCTGCTGTCGGCCGACGCGAACTTCGTGCGACTGGGCCTCGTCATCGTTGACGAACAGCACCGGTTTGGCGTCGAGCAACGCATGCAGCTGGTCGGCAAGGGCAAGGACCCGCACGTGCTGGTGATGACGGCGACGCCGATCCCGCGCACGCTCGCGCTTGCTATGTTCGGCGACCTGGACCTGATGACGCTGCGCCATCGGCCGGGCGGTCGTTCGCTGCCGCGCGCGGTGCACCAGGACACGGCGCGCTGGCCGCGAGTGCAACGTTCGATCGCGCGCGCCGTGCGCCGCGGCGGCCGCGTCTACGTCGTCTGTCCAACGGTCGGTGAAGACGGCGAGAAGGGCGGCGCCGTGCTGTTGCATCAAGTGCTGAAGCGCGACTTCCGCTGCCGTCTCGTGCACGGCCGTATGGACAGAAAGGAGCAGCAGGATGCGGTCTCGGCCTTTCGCCGTGGCGACTGCGACGTGCTCGTCGGCACCACGGTGCTCGAGGTCGGTGTGGACGTCCCGGCTGCGACCTTGATGGTCATCGTGCAAGCGGATCGGTTCGGCCTCGCGACCTTGCACCAGTTGCGCGGTCGCGTCGGTCGTTCGGCGCGGCGTGGACTCTGCATCGCTTGCGGCCCGAAGTGCGAGCGAACCGATGCGCTCTGTACCACGACCGACGGTTTTGAACTCGCCGAAATCGATCTGCGGTTGCGCGGCAGCGGCGAACTGCTCGGCACGCAGCAAAGTGGCTTCTCGGACCTTCGCGCCCTCGATCCGGTCGAGGACTTCGAGTTGCTGCGAACTGTGCGCGCCGCCGTGTCGCCGGAGGAGTCGTGAGTGCCCCCCGTCCGATCACCGCAGCAGAAGCGCGCGAACTCGATCGCGATGCCACCGAACGGCTCGGCATGTTGACGATCGTGTTGATGGAAAACGCGAGCCGTGCCGTCGCCGAGGCTGCCCGGGCGCTCGGCGATCGCTACGTGATCCTGTGCGGGACCGGCAACAACGGTGGCGACGGGCTGGCGGCAGCGCGCCATCTCGGCAACGGTCGCTGCCGTGTGCACCTGCTTGCCGAGCCGGACGCGGCGCGGTCGCCGGACGCAGCGCTGCAGTTGCGCATCCTTCGCGCCGCCGGTTGGAACGTGGTGGTGGGGTCACTGCCCGATCCCGCTCTCCTCGGCGACGCTGTGGTGATCGACGCGTTGTTCGGCACCGGCCTCACGCGCTCGCTCGAGGGAGCGCCGCGCGCGTGGGTCGAGTTTGCCAACGCGTTGCCGGGGACCAAGCTCGCGGTCGACGTGCCGTCTGGACTTCACGCCGATACCGGTGTCGTGCTCGGTGCGGTGGTGCTGGCGGACGTCACGGTCACCTTCGAGGCCCAAAAGCTCGGCATGACGATCGGCGAGGGTCCTCGCTGCTGCGGTCGCGTGATCGTGGCCCCTCTCGGGTTGCCGTGAAGGGGGACCGTGGAACTCAGCGGTTGAACCAGAACCGCGCGAGCATGGCAGCGAACTCGACCGGCCGTTCCATGGGCACCATGTGGCCCGCGCCGCCGATCACCTCGAGCGTCCCGTGGACGGCGGCGGTCGCCATTGCTGCTGCCTCACTGACGGGAGTCAGCACGTCGAGCGCGCCCACCGCGCAGAGCACAGGAACGCGCAAACCCGCGAGCACGTGCATGCGCTCCTCGCGCCGACACATGCCGTCGAGGTCGGCGAGGATGGTCTCGACTGGCGTCGATTCGATCATCGTCTGCAGCCGCGCGCGCACCTCTGCCGGGGCGCTCTCGGCCACGAGCTTTGGCAGCATCTGGTCGGCAAGCCAGCGCCGGCCGTGCTGCACGACGTTCTGCGCCGCGATTCGCCGCGCTTCCTTGCCGGCGTCGGTGTCGGCCGTGGCCTTGGTGTCGACCAGCACCAACGAGCGCACGAGGGAAGGGTGTCGTTCGCACAGCGAGAGCGCGGCGTAGCCGCCCATCGACAGTGCGACCAGGTCGACGGGGTCGTCGCTGATCGTGCGTGCGACCGCCGCCAGGTCATCGGCAAAGGTCGTCATCTCATGGGTCGCGTCCCCGGCCCAGGGCGAACGGCCGTGGCCACGAAGGTCGATGGCGGCGAGCGTGTGCGTCTTCTGAACGGAGCTGTGCATCAGGTCGAGCCACATGCGGTGGTCGAGCGGATAGCCGTGCACCAGCAGCGCGAGCGGAGCCTTGGTGGCGCCGTGCACCGCCGCGCCAGTGCAATGCACGAATAGGCGGGCCTCACCGACTGCGATCTCGCGCGTTGCGATCACCCTTTCCTCCACACCAGCTTGGCAACGCACTCGACGTGGTAGGTCTGCGGGAACATGTCGAACGCGTGCACCGACTCGAGGTCGTAGCCGCCGGCAACGAGCTCCTTGAGGTCGCGCGCCAGGGTGTTGGGGTCGCACGAGACGTAGATCAAGCGCGGCGCCGCCAGCTCCAGCAGTTGCGGCAAGGCGCGCTTGGCGCCGACGCGCGGCGGGTCGATCAGCGCGACATCGGGCCGGAGCTTGTTGCTCTTCAAGAACAGCTCCGTGGTCTGGCGGTGGTAATGCACGTTGTCGCAGTGGTTCTGCTTGACGTTGACGCGGCCGAGCGTCGCCGCGCGCCGCTCGTCTTCGACGCCGACCACGCGCGCGAACTGCCGGCTCAACGGCAGCGTGAACAGGCCGACACCGGCGTAGAGGTCGAACGCGAGTTCGCCCTTCTCGCCCGCCACCGCGTGCTGGACGAGTTGATCGACCAGCAAGTGGTTGCCCTGGAAGAAGCTCTCCGGCTCGACGAAGTACGAGAAGCCGAGCACGCGGTGTTCGACGAGGTCTTTGCGGATGCCCGGCAAGTCGGGAGCCCAGGAGGCGCCGCCGACGCCGCAGGCGCCTTCGATCTGGTGCACGCGCTCGCCCGCCGGGACGCGCTGCAGCGCCTCGCGCAGGCTCGATAGCGCCGACTCGAGTTCGGGTGCCAGCACCGGGCATTCTTCGATCTCGACCACGTTCTTGGTGAACGCGCGATGAAAGCCCATCTCGCGGCGATCGACCTTCAGCTGCGTGCGTGCGCGATAGCCCCATTCGGCGGCGTGGTGGATCGGTACGTCCTGGGTCCAGTCCAGGCCGCCGGTTCGGACCAGGGCGTCCTTGACGAAGGCCGCCTTCTGCCGCACCTGTTCTTGATAGTCGACGTGCTGGAAGTTGCAGCCTCCGCACTCGCCGAAGTGCTTGCATCGCGGCTTGCGGCGGTGCGCCGACGGTTCGAGGATTTCGACGAGCTGTGCCGTTGCGTGGCGCTTGTCGACCTCGGTGACTGTGACGCGCAGGCGATCGCCCGGTGCGCCGAACGGCACGAACACGGCGAAGCCGTCGTGGCGGGCGATGGCGAAACCGCCGAACGCGAGGCGCTCGACGGTGACGTCAACTGTGGTACCGATCTCTAGGGTTGTCATCGTGGCGAGCTGCGCACCATACCGGCGTCGTGGCGGGCCGTCACTGTGCGCGTGCTTGCAGCCACAGGCCGGCGGATACACCCGCAAAGGCAACACCAAAGCGCCAGTCCGGCAGTGGCTGACCGAGTGCGGTGGCCACGACGACGGCGACCAGCGGTTGCACGTTGATGTAGAGCGCCACTTGCGAACTACGCGTGTGCCGCAGCGCCCAAGTGTTGAGCAGGTAGGTCGTCACCGTGGCGAACAGGATGCCGTAGAGCGCGTACCACAGCGTCGGCGGTTCCAGGCAGGCGCTGACGTTGGCCATAGTCATCGCGCTGCCGCCGTAGATCGGCACGATCAGGATCGCGAACGCAAACATCACACCGGTCGTGCGCAGCGGATCGAGGCCCGCGCCGACTCGGCGCATCAGGATCAGGTGCAAGGCGAAGGCGACGCCGTTGAGCAAGGTCAACACGTCGCCGAGCGCCTGCTCGGGCGACAGGCCGGTGCCAGACGTGATCTGCTCATCGAGGCGCAACAAGCAGGCGACGCCAGCAAGCGCTAGCGCCACCGCCACGAGCTTGCGCGGCGACAACCGTTCTTGGCCGAAGGCTGCGGCCAGCAGCAGCGTCCAGACCGGGATGCACGCGTTGATGATCGCCGAGTGGTCGGGTGTGGTGAGGGCCATACCCTCGGTGAACAGAACCTGGTTGAGCACCACTCCGAGCAGGGCCGCGAGCGCGAGTGCTGGCAACGAGCGCAACGGCACGCGACCTCGGCCCAGGCCGAATGCGATCGGCACCAGCAGCACGGCCGCGGCGGCGATGCGGAACACGACCCAGGCCGACGCTGGCACGTTCGCCAGCAGCTGCTTGGTGAAGACGTAGTTCGCGCCAAACAGGATCGAGACGGTCAGTAGCGCGAGATGGACGCGGCGGGGGGACGGTGCCAAGGGCGCGGCATCGTGACTGCGAGCGGGTCCGATGCAAGCAGACGCGCAGTGCGGCATACGAACGCAACGACACCGACCGGCGGGGGCCGGTCGGTGTCGTTGTCAGCCGTCGCGTTGTTCGCGCCCCGGCGGCAGGGTTACGGCGGCAGGATGCTGAACTGGAACTGTTGCGAGACGCTGAACAGGCCGGTCTGCATGTTGAGCACCACCGAGCAACCGTACATCGTCAGGCCAATCAGAGCCGTGTCGTTGGGGATCGTGAACCACTGCGACACGAACGTCGAGTTCGGCAGGATCGAGGTGTTGATCAGCACTTCCATCGGCAGGCCAATCGGGATCGACAGCGCGCCCGTGGGGGCCGGCAGAGTGACGATCGTCGGGCCCGGGTTTGGCGAGACCGCGAGGCAGCCAGCGCAGCCTGGCGCGGCCGTCATCGTGAACTTCACGGTGCAGCCGATGCGCGGCGTGCCGGTCATGAACGCGGATGGGCTGCAGGACGGCGCGTTGCTGAGGCAGCCCGAGGAGCCACCGCAAGCATCGAGGTTGAAGTGCGCGGCCGTGTTGACGTTCTTGCCGGCGGCGTTCGTGATCGAAAAGGCGTTGGCGAACGTGCTCGCATTGAGTGTCGCGCCGGTTGCCGGCGTAACCGCGAATTGGAACGTCACTGGACCGAGGATCTCCGAGCCCGGCGGGACCGCGAGCGTGTCCGCCAGCGGGTTGGCGATGCCGTTGCTGGGGTTGCCGAACAGGCACGCGTTGAAGCGGCCGAAGGGATGCACGAAGTTCGGGTTCGGCAGTGCTTGTAGGTCCGAGTCAAACGTCAGCGTCCAGCCTGGCTGCGTTGCACCCGCGGCCGACTGGCCGGTCAGGGCGATCGCGTTGACCGCGCCCACCGGGACGTTGAAGTAGAGGCTGGTCATCACCGGATTGACGACCCCGGTCGTGACCGGCGACGTGTTGTCGACGGCGAGGGTCAGCGTGGTCGTGGCCGCGTTGTAGGTGAACTGCACCGAGGCGCTCGCTTGGGTGATGCCGTCACACAGGGTGGGCGGGTTGAACGCGCCGCAGGAGGTGAGGCCGCCGGGGCCGCCGATCAGGCGTGTCGCGGTGGTCGTTTGCGCTGCGGCAAACGAGCCTAGAATCATCGCCGCAAGGGGGGCGACGAACAGAGTTCTGCAAAGAGCATGGGAGGTCATCGGAGTCCTGGAGCGCCGGGCCGGGGGAGGCCGCTGGGCATACGTTTGGAGCGGGGTAGGGGCGCAGAGCCCCGCTTGCCCCGCAGCGGCATCAGCACCATCCGTGCCGCCCGAGGCCCAGAAACCTAGCCCACGTCTCAGACTGGGGCTGGCGCGCATCCCGCGGTGTTGCTGGCACTGCCGTTGTCATCGGCGCTGCCGAGAACGAGTTTTTTGCCCCGGGGTAGATGGGCCTGGCGACGGTGACTTTCGCTCGCCGTCTCGCCTCTTGTGGACGGCAGGGGCTATCATGCCCCCCCTCGCCGCCGGCCGGCGGCACCGATTCGACTGTTGGGCACCCCTCCGCGCAGTCGTCACCCCTCCGGTGCAACGGCCGGTTCCAATCTCATGATCTGGACCGCCACCGTCTTCTTCGCATCGCTGCTGACGATGCCGCAGTCTCCGCACTTGCGGTTGCCTCCGGTGCCCACACAGCAAGGCAACGCCGCAGCGGTTCAGCGCCCGTTGTCCGAGGTCGAGCGCTTCAGTCGTCAGGTGCAAAAGCTCCGCGGTGCACCGGTCGAGGTCGAGCGCACGCTGCAGGCGATCGCGCAGGAGTATCCCGATGTCGAAGCGCTGATCCTGCAGCGACTGCCGGCGGCGCTGCCGCGCGAGTTGCTCGATCTGATGGTTGCAGCGCGGCGCTTTGCGACGGCGAGGATTGCCGACGAGATCCAGTTTCAGCTACTGGCGCGTCCGGTGGGGGATGCAACCCGCGAACTCTTGGAGACGATGTCCGTGCTCAAGGGGCGTGACAGCAACGCCGCGCTGCGCGAGTGCGTGCACGGCAGAATCGCCGGTGTGCGCCGCGTCGCCACCGAGATTCTGGCGCGCACCGCAACCGCAGCCGACCTCGACTTTGCCCTGCAGCTGGTCGATGACCAAGCGCTCGACTTGCGGTTGTCGGGGATCGACTTGCTGTCGGCGCTGCGCGAGCCGCGCGCGCAGCAGCGGCTCTGCGAGTTGCTGGCCAAGGACCCAACTGTGGCCGGCGCCGCGTGTGCGGCGCTGCTGCGCGGCATCGAGAGAGCCCGGCCAGAACTGCAGCGTGCGCTCGGCCAGCCGCCGATCGACCGGTCGTTCCACTACGCAGCGTTCTTGCTCGCCGCCAGCGATGCCGATGGCAAGAACCTGCCGCCCGAGTCCGCGGTGTTGCCGTTGCAGGAGGCGTTGAAGGGGCCCGACGCGTTGGCGCGTTGCCTCGCCGCCGTGGCGCTCGGCGAGATGTGCTACCACGGCAGAGCCGAGGTCGTCGACGACGCCTCCGTGGTCACGGCGCTGATCGACATCGTGGCGGCTACGAGCTTCGTGCCCAACTTCGAACTGCTGCGTCGCCCAGCGGAACAAACGCTGCAACAGCTGACGGGACGTTCTGGCACCGAGACAATTGGTTGGCGGCAGTGGTGGAGCGACTCGCACAAGACCTTTGCTGGCTTGCGGGCGCACATCGACCTCAAGCTGGAGCAAGCCGGTCTGGCGCTAGTGACCCTGCGCGACGAGCGCCGCCATGTTCGCCTCATCGGCGAGCAGTTGGCCGATCTGCCGCCCGTGCAGGGCGCGCTCGAATACGTGCTCGATGCTGAGCAGATGCACCAACTGGTCGCGGCGCTGGAGCGGAGTGGCTTCATGCAGCCGGGCGTCGTCATTGCGCCCGCCGGCCTCGCCGTGGCGCGCACGATCGAATTGTCGATCGGTGACGCACGCACCCAAGCATCGGCGCCGCTGGCCGAGTTGCCGGTCTTCGAAGCCCTGGTCGCCATCGTCGATCGCACGGCGGGGCCAGAGTTGTGGCAGCTGCTGCGCCACCCGACCGACGAGCCCGAGCGCGGCGCGTTCTGGCGCTCCGAACGCCGCGCCCGGTTGGCTCAGACCGATCCGCTCGAGAGCGCGCGGCGTTCGCTCCGTCGCGCACTGCGCGCGTGGCCGGTCTGCACTCCGGTGCAGCGCCAGATGGTCCTGTCGTGGCTCTTGACGCTGCCCAAGCGTGGCGAATTGACTCGCGAAGAGGACGGTCGAGCGCTGCTGCAACTCGTCGAGAAGGCGCCGCAGTTCGGCGACGACGAGATCGTGCTGCTCGAGCTCGCCGCGAGTGCGCCTGGCGATGAGGTATGGCGCGAGGTGGTCGATGTCGCGTCGCGGCTGTCGTCGCGCAGCCGCGCCGCGGTCGATCGCGTGTTCGCGGTACTCGGCGCCGATCGCCTGCTGCAGGCTCTCGCCGACGCGCGCGTCGATGTTCGCCGCGCGGCAATCGATCAAGTCGTCGCCGTCCGCGACCTCCGCGCCCAGGAGCAGTTGATCGCCCTGTTCGACGACCCGGACCCGACCGTGCGACGTGCCGCGGTGTTCGCGACCGGGCAACTGCAGTTGGCGGCAGCCCGTGCACCGCTGATGCAGCGCATTGCTGCCGAGGACACCGACCTGTTCCTGCGGCGCGACGCGCTGCTGGCGATCGGCAAGATCGGTGGTGAGGGTACCTTCCTGATGTTGCAGCGCGCGCTGGCTTCGCCGGTCCAAGCTGACCGCGACGCGGCGTTGCGAGGTCTCGGCGAACTGCGCGACGAACGGGCCGCCGATCAACTGGCAACGATCTTCACGGTCAGCCGCGGCCAGCCGAGCGCCGAGCTGGCGCGCGTCTACCTCTCGCGCATGGGGGCCGCGCTGGCCGTGCCGGCGCTGCGCAAGCAGTTGCAGACCCAGAATCCGGATGTGCGCGCCGATGTCGTGCTGATGCTCGGTTCCTGGCAGGACCCGCAGATCGTTCCCGACCTCGTCGAGCAGTTGCAGCGCCGCCGCGAGCCGCTGTTGGTCGCTGGGATGCTGGCCGGCACGACGGGCCTCGACCTCGACACGGTCGCCGACCCGGTCTTTGCCATCGATGAGTGGTATCGAGACCATCGGCAGGAGCCGCAGTGGCGCTGGCTCTTGCAGGCCCTGCAGCGCGACACGATCAAGCACTCCCTCGAAGAGGGCCAGTTCGCAGTGTCGGCCGGGATGGTCGCGGTGCCGGAACTCGCGCGCATCATGGTCGACGCCGAGCACGGCCGCATTCGCGTGCTGGCCTCGGCGGTGTTGCGCACGCAGGCCGGCGCCGACCACGGCACCTTGACGCCGACGACGCCGCTCGAAGTGCGCCAGGCGATCGCCGCGCGCTACCGCGAGGACTACGAGAGCGCTCGCGCGGCGCAAGGGCGCTGAGCCGTGCGTGGATCGTGGCCGTGGCTCATTCTGGGCGGAGCGCTGTTCGTGCTCGGCTTCTTTGTGCTGCGTTCGCGGTCGACCGTGCTCGCGGCCGAAGCCGAGACGCCGGCGATGCGAGCGCTTGCGCGTCACCATGGCGTCGAGGCGGCGAGCGTGCTGGCGCTGCGCGCTGCGGCGCTCGAACTCGACGATGCCGCCTTCGCCGCGCGCGTTGCGGTCTTCGCTGCCCTAGGGGCTGAACTGGGGGAGCCGCTCGCCGTCGTGGCGATGACGGACCGTCAGGCGGCCGCCGGCGTGCAGGAGTGGGTGCGAGCGGCGGGACGGGCCGATGCTGCTTGGCAACAGCACCAGGGCGACGCTGCCGCCTACCCAGGGGTGGCGTTCCTGCAGTTGCGCGCTCGGTTTGCCGCGCGCGCCTCGGGTCGTCGCGACTGATGCTTTTACGCCCGGGTCCGACATTGAGGAGTCTTGCGGTCTCGGTATCGTTGGCTGCCGTTTCGTTCTGCAGGACCCTAGAAATCGCCCATGACTGACGTTGCTGCCATCGCCCAGAAGATCCAGATCGAAGCCAAGGTCTTCGACTCCGTGCGCACTGCCTTGCAGCAGGTGATCGTCGGTCAAGAACAGCT
>CAMBXM010000061.1 GCA_945871815.1 Singulisphaera sp. GP187 | reverse complement strand
AGCAGCGTCGTCACTTCGTAGGCCGAGCAACCGCTAGCGGCGCGGTCTTCGGCGCGGATCCGTTCGCGACCTTGGGCGCCGAGCAGCACCACTTCGTCGCCGATCTCGAAGTCGAGGTCGCCGCCGTCCACCACCGTCTGGTTCATGCTGACCTGGCCGACGATCGGCCGCCGATGACCTCGCACCAGCACGTCCTTGCCGTTCCAATGGGCGCGCGAGAGGCCGTCGGCGTAGCCGCACGGCAGCAGCAACAGCGTCGTCGCGCGCGTCACCCGGTGCATCGCGCCGTAACCGACGAAGTCGCCCGGAGCCGCTCCGCGAACGCCGACCACGCGCGTCTTCAACGTCATCGCCGGGCGCAGACCGGAGAGCCTGGTGCCGCAATCGAAGCCGTAGAGCCCGCCGCCGATGCGAACCGCCGCGGCGTGCGCCTCCGGCAGCAGCACCGTCGCCAGCGTGTTGCACGCGTGCGCCTCGACGTCGTAGCCGACAAAAGCCAGCGCCTCCCTGGCCGCTTCGAAGCGACGCCACTGCGCGCGCATGTCCTCGATCGCCGTGCGATCGAGTCCGGCGAAGTGCGTGAACACCGCGCGGACCTGCAGGTGCTTGTGCACCCGCAACGAGCGCACGAAGGCCACCGCGTCTTCGTCCAGGATCCCGTGCCGGCGCATCCCGGTGTCGAGTTCGATCTCGATCGGAACGGTCCTTTGCGCGTGCGCCGCGAGCGCGCGCGCGAACTCGGCGTCGGCGACCGTCGGCCGCAAGCGATGGTGCACGATCGCGGCGGCGTCTTCGGGCTGGCTCGGCCCCACCACCAGGATCGGCGCCTCGACGCCCGCTTCGCGCAAGCGCACGCCTTCCCCGGCATCGGCCACCGCGAGTTCGGCGGCGCCCGCTGCGAGCGCCGTTCGCGCAACCTGCACCGCGCCGTGGCCATAGCCATCGGCCTTGACCACGGCGATCACCCGACAGCCCGTACGCAAACGCGAACGCAGCAACCCGAGGTTGTCGCGCACCGCGCCGAGGTCGATGTCGGCAGAGACGCGCAACGGCAACGCCGCGCGCGCTTCGTCGTGTCGTATCCGGAGCATCCGCCGACGAAAAACTACCGCGAACGACGATCGCTTGCGAGATGGCAGATGGCGCTGGCCAACGGGCGCTGTGCGCGCTTCCTTAGCTCGCGATGGAACTCCACGCGATCGATTGGGCGATCATCCTCGGCTTCTTCGCTGTCTCACTCGGCATCGGGCTCTACTACAAGAACAAGGCGAGCGAGAGCTTCGTCGAGTACTTCGCCTCGGGACGCTCACTGCCATGGTGGGTCGCCGGCACGTCCATGGTCGCGACCACGTTCGCGGCCGACACGCCGCTCGCGGTCACCGGGCTCATCGCCGAGCACGGCCTCGCCGGCAACTGGTTCTGGTGGGCCTTCGCGTTCGGCGGCATGTTGACGGTGTTCGTGTTCGCCAAACTGTGGCGCCGCGCCGAGGTCCTGACGGATGTCGAGCTGATCGAACTGCGCTACGCCGGCAAGCCGGCCGCGTTCTTGCGCGGGTTCCGCGCGATCTACGTCGCCGTCGTCGTCAACTCGATCGTCATCGGTTGGGTGACGCAGGCGATGGTCCAGGTGCTGAAGCAGACCGTGCTGACCAACCTCGAGCCCGGCAGCTCGTTGGACTTCTGGCTCGTCGCCATCCTGCTCGTCGTGACCGGCGTCTACAGCGTGATCTCGGGCATGTGGGGCGTCGCCATCACCGACGTCGTGCAGTTCGTACTGGCGATGATCGGCTGCATCGTGTTTGCCGTCGTCGCCGTCGACCACGTCGGCGGCACCGATGCACTGCGCGAACGCGCGATCCAGAACTTTGGCGGCACGCAGTTGTTCGACTTCGTGCCCGACTTCTCCCAGGCGGCGTGGATGCCACTCGGTGTGTTCTTGGCCCTCGTGCTCGGCCAATGGTGGGCCACGTGGTACCCCGGCGCCGAACCCGGTGGCGGTGGCTACATCGTGCAGCGCATGGCGTCGTGCAAGGACGAGCGCCACGCGGTGAAGGCGACACTGCTGTTCCAGCTCGCCCACTACTGCCTGCGGCCGTGGCCATGGATCCTGGTCGCGTTCGCGGCGCTGGCTCTGCACCCCGAACTCCGCACCTGGGCGACAGACGGCAACGATGCGACCGACGCCGGCACCGGCTTTCCGATGCTGATTCGCGAACTGGCGCCCACCGGCCTGCGCGGGCTGCTGCTGGTCACCTTCTTTGCCGCCTACATGTCGACGATCAGCACGCAGATGAACTGGGGCGCGAGCTATCTCGTCAACGACGTGTGGCGGCGATTCGCGCGACCAGAGGCAAACGACCGCGACCTCGTGGCGGCGTCGAAATGGGCCTCGGCGATCGTGCTGCTCCTCGGCGGCATCGCGTCGTGGATCATGATCGTGCAGAACGTGTCGGTGAAGGACGCATGGGCACTGCTAGCGGCCCTCGGCGCCGGACTCGGCGCGGTGTTCATCCTGCGGTGGTTCTGGTGGCGCATCAACGCGTGGAGCGAAATCGTCGCGATGGTCGGCTCGGTCGTGTTGTTCTCGCTAGTCACGGCATGGCGCGCCGCGGTCGAGTCGGATCTACCAAAGGCCGAGCACATGCCCGCGCAGTACACCGCGCTGATCGTCGCCACTGGCACTTTGGTGCTGTGGCTCGTGGCCACGTTCGTGACGAGGCCAGAGCCCAAGGAGCACCTCGCCGCGTTCTTCCGCAAGGTGCGCCCGGACGGGCCCGGCTGGGGCCCGATCCGCGCGGTCGCGCCCGAGGCGAAGCCGGATGGGACGCTCGGCATGTCGCTGTTCTGCGCCGTGCTCGGCACCGCCGCGATCTGGGCCACATTGCCCGGGATCGGTGCCGCCATCTTCGGCGACTGGGGCAAGGCCACGATGTGCCTGCTGTTCGCGGCGATCGCGATTGCGATCCTGCTGCGCTTGTTGCCGCGACTGCAGCCGCGCGCTCCTCAGTAGGAACGCGCGGCGCGGCGCGCTAGCCGATCACGGCTGGATCGTGACCAGCAGCGCGTTCGTCGTGTGCCACTGCAGTGACGCGGGGCTCGACGTGTCGAGGACTGCGCCCTGGAAGATGGCAGTCTGGCCAATGAGACCGGGGTTCACCGGGATGCCCGCGCCAAAGATCGAGCGGCCGCGCGCGTCGGCAAAGGTGAAGCCGAAGATCTGCGGGTTTGGCGTGTAGAGCTGACAGCCGGCCGGGAAGCCAACCGACGACAACGGGAACGGAGCTGGCAGCAGCGCCGCTTCGATGGTCATGATCGCGGGGAAGAACGGAATGCCGCGGATCGCACCGATCTTGAACGCGGCGTTGCCCTGCGCCGGCGAGCCGCCCCACGCATCCATCAGCGTGTTGTAGCCCGTGCCGGGGACCATGCAGCCTTCGCCAGTGACGCCGAGGCCGGTGAGGAACGGGCCAGGAAGGGTACCGTCCGCCAGCGACGCGTGGCCGCTGCTGAAGAACGGACCGAGCGCCGGGTTCATCGGCGGCGGGAAGACGCCGCCGGGCGCTGACGTGTAGTACGTCATGTTGATTTCGCCGGTCTGGATCACGTCGTCAAAGCTGGTGTCGCGGATCGCCACCATCGCATCGGCGCCGCCACCGTTGGCGTAGACGAAGTTGAACTCGCCCTCGCGCGTCGCATCGACGCTCCAGGTGCGGTCGTTCAACGTGTTGATGACCACGCTGCTCTGCGCGTTCACGAAGGTCGCGGCCGGAATGCCTGCGACCGTGGCACCCGACATGTTGGCCCAGAGGCCAAGTTCGCCGGCGTCGATGACCTGGTTGTTGTTGAGGTCGTTGACGCGGTAGACGAGGCCCGAGAGGTGCTGACCGTTGACGTTGATGTCACCGAACGACGGCGGCGCCTGGGTCGTGCCCCAGGTGTAGCTGTTCGCGAGGTAGTACGCAGGAACGACGCCGGCAGTACCACCAGCCTCACTGACTGCGAGCCAACGCGCGAACGTGCGCCGCGTCGGCGTGACGCCGTTCACGTAGTCGATGTCCATCACCGGGAACGTGCCGCTCTGGAAGTCCGGGTGGCGCGGCAGCAAGTTGAGCGTCGAGCAGTTGAACCAGACCTCAACCGTCGCAGCCGTTGCGCCGCCATTGTCGGTGAAGCCGTAGAAGCAGTTCTCGTTCGTCAACGTGCTCAAGGCCGTGTAGGTCAAGCCACTGGCGTAGCCGATGATCTTGCCGCCCGGCAGGATGCGGACCTGCTGCCAGAAGTTTGGCAGCGGCGTGCCGAGGCCCGGCGTGGTCAGCGGGATCGTCGAGTTGACGAACAGTGAGGACTCCCCTGGGTCCTTGGCATCGCCGTCGTTGTTGACGTCGACGAGCTTGTGGATGCCGCGCGCGAACCCGAGGTTCGATGGCGTATCGATACCGACGTAGACGCGAGTCTGGCTGCTGATCGGGTCGCGGTAGACACCGAGCGTGTCAGGGGCGAACAACTTGATCGCACCGACGCCGGTGCCGACGCCGAAGTAGGCGAACTCGCTGACTTCGGTATCGAGCACGAGGTTGCCGTTGGTGTCCTCGCCGACGTTCAACACGCCATTGCCATTCGTGTCCTCGTCGCGATCGAGCAAACCGTTGTGGTTGCGATCGACGCCGCGGATGACGCGACCCTGTTCGCTGTCGGTGAAGAAGAACTCGTACTCGCCGTTGGTCACGACCGCGCGGACGTCGGTCATGAAGCAGGCGCCACCACTCGTGTGGTAGCAGGTCGAGAGGAAGGTGTGCAGTTCGGTCGGGACTTGGATGAAACCGTCGAGGTTGTTGTCCTTGACGCGCCCCGAGGGGTGCGCCGCGTTCGAGGTCGACAGTCCGGGATTCGGAGCGGCCGGGCCGAGGGAGCTGGCGAAGCCGAACGTGAACAGATGGTCCTGCGCCACAACGGTGGACGCGAGCAGAACGATCGCACTGGAGAATCGGAGCATGTATGTGCCTACAGGGAACAAGGTGCGAAGCAGGCTCCACGGCTGGAAGAAGGCACGGCGAAGATCGCGTGCAAAACGTCCATGGGGCCGGATCGAGCCGAACAACGTGCCCGCCAGGGCTCGGAGTGCAACCCTCCCCCGAGCACATTCGCAACGGCACTTCGGCCCACCGATGACGGCGAGCCGAATCTGACTGTGGGACCCCATGACGCCGCAGGACTTGAGGACCGGAGACCGCCCGACTGGACTTCGCCTTTGAGGCCGAGCAGAGCGCCGACGTAGGATGCGCCGCATGTCCGTGTTCGAGTCGATGCCGCCGGTGCCGCGCGCGCCCCATCTCCTCAAGGCCGTCCCGGCTGGCCCAGCCCTCGCCTTCGCACCGCATCCTGACGACGAAATCGCCGGGCCCGGCGGCGCCCTGGCGCTGCACCGGCTGGCCGGCGATGCCGTCGCGGTCGTGGTCGCGACTGACGGCAAAGCCGGCGACCCCGACGGCCGCTACGACCCCCTCACCTACCCGCAGCGACGCCGCGACGAGTCGCGCCGCGGCCTCGCCGAGCTCGGCGTGCACGACGTCGCCTTCTGGGGCTTTCCTGACAGCTGCCAACTCAGCGCGAAGGACCTCGAGCTCGCGACCCAGCATGCCGTGCGTGCACTGCAAGCTGCGCGACCACGCGTGGTCTACGTGCCCTGGGCCCTTGAAGGCCACCCCGACCATCACGCGTTGCACCACACTGTCGTGCAGGCACTGGATCGGGTCGGCTTCGACGGCCTAGCCCTTGGCTACGAAGTCTGGAACGCGATGCTGCCGGACCTCGTGCTCGACGTCACGTCCGTGATCGAGCAGAAGCAGAAGGCCATGCTCTGCTACGAGAGCCAGACCGCGTACGTCGCCTACGACCATTGCGTTCGCGGCCTCAACGCGTATCGCTCCTTGGTGCACGGCCGCGGTCGCGGCTACTGGGAGGCTTACTGCGTCGTGCGCGGAACCGTGCCACCGTCGCGCTGAGCGCGAACGGCGCGGTTCGCCGAGGCCGCAGGCGTTCACGGATCGCTGGTCGCGGGTGCGAGCCGAAAGCAGCCGAAAGCAGCCGTGCGACCGCCCCAGCAAACGCCGTTCAGAGGAACAGTCGGTGCCGGCGGAATCGCGCTTCGATCCCCGCTTCGCCTTCGACGGAGCGACGCTGCAGGGGACCCGCGATCTGCTCGAGGCGCGTGGCGATGTCGAGCATGGCGAGGCTGGTCGCGGCGCCTGGCTCGGTGACGACCAGCGGCAGTTGACCGAGTCGATGCTGACTGACGCGCGGATCGTCGAGCACTTCGCCCAGATAGTCGAGCGAGATGCCAACGTGCTGACGCGAGACCTCCGTCAACTTCTGGTAGGCCTGCTCGCCGCGACCTTTTGTTTGCACGCGGTTCACGAGCACATGGAAGCGCGAGTCGCTGCGCAGTTGGGCAACGCACTTGACGACGGCGTAGGCATCGACGAGCGCGGCGATCTCGGGCTGGGTGACCAGCACGATGTGATCCGCCGCGAGCATGGTCAGCAGCACTGCCGGCGAGATCCCAGCCCCGACGTCGAGTAGCACGACGTCGTTGTCCGCAGCCACGGCGCCGAGTTCATGCGCGAACTGCAGCATGTCCTTGTCGCTCATCGCGGCCAGCTTGCGCACTCCCGACGCACCCGGCAGCAACCGCGGTCCACACGGCGTCTCGATCAACACCTGTGCCAACGTCGCCTTGCCGCTCAGCAGCTGCTGCAGCGATGCAATCGGCTTGACGCCCAGCAACAGGTGGTCAGCCGCGAGGCCAAAGTCACAGTCCACCAACGTCGTGCGGCGCCCGGCCCGATGCAGCAACACGGCGAGCGACGTAGCGACAAACGACTTGCCAGTTCCGCCCTTGCCGCTCGCGACCGCAATCGAGCACGCTTCGGCGCGCTGCGCGGGGCTACTGCGGAGACCGTCGAGCAAACGACCGAACAGCCCGCGTCCACGCGGACCCAGAGCTCCGGCGGTCGCAGGAGCGACACCGGGCTGCCTATCTCCCAAACGGTCGACCATCGGTAGCTGAAGGAATGTCGGCCACCCGCCCAGGTGACCGGCGAACGATGATGCAAGATCGCAGCCTGGTTGTCTTGCCGCGACCTCGGGTTTTCTTTGGCGGTCTCGCGCGCGCCGTCAGCCCTTCTGCGTCAGCCAGACGGCCGACCCGAGCAGCGCGACCATCCCGGCAAACCCGAGCAGGAAGCGCATCGCCCCGGCGGTGCCCGTATTGGCCGCCCCACAGAGCACCAGCGCGCACGGTGCCACCCCCGCCAGGACTGCGGGCACCGGACCGAGCTCGCTGAGGTGGACGCCGGTCAGGAGCAGGCCGCCATGAATCGCCGCGAACGGCAAGGCTGCGGTGCGATCGAGCACGAATGGGTGGCGCCACAATGCGGTTCCGGCGGCCGCGGCAAACGCCGTCGCCACGGCGCCGCCGAGCTGACCTTGCAGCGTGCTGCCGCTGAAGTGCAACAACGCGGCATCCCCCGCGAGGCAGCCACTGAGTGCCCAAGCCATGAGGGGACCTGGACGCGCACCGATCGCGCGCCGCACGGACAACCACCCCACGGCTGCCACCGCGATGGCGGCGCCGTGCTGCAGCACGCACTCCGTCACTTCCCAGCGCTTTCGCGGATTGACCAGCACCAGCCAGAAGTTGCCGCCAATGCAGGCGAGCCCAGATGGCACCGCGAGCCAACCCGGCAACTCCCGCCGTGGGTGCAGGGCCGCGAGCAGGCCGACCGCAAGCGCGCCCCAGCACAACCACAGCATCGCGTCGTTGTTGCCCGCCCACAGCTCATGCGGCCACAGCGGCCGACGCTGCTTCAGCAGACCAAGGGTCACCAGCAGGCCTAGCCCGTTCGCGACGCCAAGCCACCGGGTGCCTAGGAGCCCGACCAACAGCAGCGCCGCCCCGAGTGCTGGCAGCACGCCATAGAGCACGGCACGGATTACATCGGCCACGGGCTGCTCAGCTCCTCGCGACGGTGACGGTCATTTGGACTTGCCCGCTTCCTTCTTGGCTTCCATTGGATTGGCCTCGACCGCGATCGTCAGGTGCACCTCGTCGCCAAGGGCTTTTTGCGCGAGCCCGTACTCGATGCCGAAGTCGCTGCGCTTGATCACAAAGGTCGTCTCGAAGCCGGCCACCTTCTTGCCCATCATCTCGCCCGTGCCGCTCGGCTTCACGACGACGGTCAGCGGTTTGTCGATGCCGTGCAGCGACAACGTGCCGGCGACCGTGAAATCGTCCCCGGCCTTCTCGACCTTGGAACTCGTGAAGCTCAGCGTCGGGAACTGCTTGCAGTCGAAGAAATCTGGCCCGCGCAGATGCTGGTCGCGGTCCGCGATGCGCGTGTCGATCGACGCCGCGTCGATTTCGACAGCGAACGAGCTCTGGTCTGGCGCCGCCGCGTCGAGCGCGATCGTGCCGGTCACGGTCTTGAAGACGCCGTAGAACCACGATGAGCCAGCGTGCTTGACCTTGAACACGACGGACGAATGCGCCGTGTCGATGATCCACGCGTCCTTCGGCGCGGGGCTGGTGACCGGATCGGTGCGGAACGAAAACGCGGCGGTCAGGGCCGCGACAGCGAGCAGAGTCTTCATGCGATGCCTCCGTTGGAAGGAGGCAGAGGACATCCACCGCGACCGCTCTCGTCAAGCTCCGCGTCGCATCGAGCCGCACGCCGTCCGTGAAGCTTCAGCGCAGGTCGATGCCGGCCGGATTGCTGGCAAAGTCGATCGGCGCCAGTGTCAGCCAGGCGAAGTCGAGTCGGCCGCCGGGGAGCGAGGCGAACAAGCCAGGTGGCACTGCGAACGGCAACGTCGCGCGCCCCTGCGCGTCGAGCGGGCCGAGCAATGACGTCGTCGACGGCGCGAGCTCGAGCAAGAAGAACGTGAGGCCATCCGGGACGAGAGGCAGCGTGACCCCTGGGGCCAGGGGAATTCCCGGCGAAGTACCCGAAGCAGATGCGAGCAACAGATAGGGTCGGTTCGCGAACGCCGTTCCCCCGCGGAGCACGGCGTTGAAGGAACCGCCCGAAACCGCGCCGACCGCGCCGCGCGACAGCCACAACGAGTCGGCGGCGACCTCGACCTGCGGCGAGGGCGTCAGCAGAACCGGACCCTGGCCATCGTTGACCACGACGCGAAGGGTCGCCGTGCCGACCGCGTTGGCGGGACCGACTGGCACCGAGTAGCTACCGTCGCCGTTGTCGACCGTGCCGCCGATCGCAAGCGCCGGCCCCGACGTTTGGGTCACCGCTACCTGCGCGCCGCCAAACGGCAACCGCACCCCGCGCCAATCGCGCAACTCGATCTGCAGGCGTGTCGTGGTGATGCCGTCGTCGAGCAGGCGGCGCGGCTCCACCGCGATCGACGACAGGAAATGATCGGGTCTCAGCACGGTCTGCAGGCGCCAGTTCAAGAACCGCTGGCGCAGCTGGTCGATCGGTTCGGGCGACGAGTTCTGCTGATTGGCGACGTTGAAGTTGAGGTAGTAGCTGCCGTTGGCGCAGCCAACGGCACCGCTGCAGACGCCGTCGGTGTCGCCGGGCCGAGCCACCAGCATGTAGCCGATGTGCGCCGACTTGGTGAAACTCGCCGGTGGCGCACCGCACTGGGTCGGCAGGTTCGGGTTGCAAGAGCAGCGGCCGTCGCCGCCAAACAGCCTCGCTGCCTGCATCGCCGCCATCAGCTTCTCGGCGAGGTCTCCAGGCGTGTTGCGGATCGCCTGCTCGGCCGCCGTGATCACCGGCTGGCCCGTGAGCACGTTGCCCTGAACCGCGTAGACGATCGTCCCGATCTGGCCAGTGAGGTGCCCGGCGAAGGCACCCGCTCCAGTCCCACTGAAGCCAATCGCTCGGCCTTGCGTGTCGACAATCCCGTACTGGCGCGATTGGTGCCCGGTGTCCGTGGCCGCGAGCTGCGCGAGAATCTGCGTCGGGTCGGTGCCGGCGCCAAGTTGCGTGAAGATGAGTACGCGATTGGCGCCGCTCAGGTCGACGAACGACTGCGCCGCGGCCGCGCCGCGACCAACGAGCACGACGCAGGCTTCGCGCTGCAGATCGAAACCAGTGAGACACGTGGCCGAAGCGATGGCAATCTCCCCCGTTCGCGTGTCGATCAAGATGATCGACCACGTCGCTCGCAGCGAGCCGGCGAAGACCGCCGCGACGAGGATCGACAGCAAGGCGCGTAGATAGGGCATGGCGAGGAGTCTAGCCTGCCGGCAGACTGCGTGCTGTTCGGGTGCCGCAACGCGCCACCCCGGCCACGCCCACCGCGCATGCCTCCCACTGACGTCACCAGCCTGCAGCGCCGTTTGCGCGAATGGACCCTACAACCCAGCACCGAGCGCAACTTCCATCGCGGCCCGGTGCGCATGGTGGAGGACGCGCTCGCTGACCCACGCCGCAGCACCCAGCTCTCCATCGCCGGCTATCTGCTCGGTACTTGGCACCTCGGCTGTGGTGAACTCACGGTGCTCGAAGGCGATCAGAGCGGCTGGGAGCGCATTCGGCTCGGGGCCGCGTTCCAGCGGACCTCCCTATGGCTGCGCTGCCAGAAGCGCACCAACACGCGCCGCGGGGAAGCCGCGGATTTGCCGGTGCTGCAGACCGCCAACTGCGCCGCGCTGGTTCTGGCCTTGGACGACCCCGACGGCGAGGAACTGCTCGAGGCCTACGCGGAACTGCCTCAGGATCGCTTCGGCGAAAACGACGCCTGGCCGCTGTTCCTTCACGAGTTGCTCGGGCTTCGACAACATCGGCGCTCCGTGATCACGCCGCGACTCGGCCTCTACGGCGACGTGCTGCAAGCGTGGACCGGCGACAGCGACATGCTGGCCCGCCGCCTGCAGTCACTCTGCGACTTGCACCTCGAATGCACGCGCAGCGCCCCCGGGCAGCCGGCGGAGTTCGATGAGCCCGGCATCATGCTCATCCCCGCGGCGGTGCTCGCTGTCCGTGCGGTGCGCCGCAGCCTCGACCTGCGCACGCCCAAGATCGAGCATCCAATGATGTTCACGAACCTCGTCCAGTCGACCGCAGTGGGTGCTTGGCCGCAGGATCCCTTGCTACAACGAATGCGTGCGGCCGTGCCACGCAGGTCCGGCCGCTAGCCCGCGAGCCCGATGGCAGACATGGGGCCCGATGGCAGACATGGGGATTGTCAGCCGCGCCGACTGAGTTACCTTGGCGTGGCCGCTTATCTGCAGCTTGTTCGTATCCGTTCGCAGCAGTCCCACTATTCGAGCCGTTGGACGTCAGCGCTCCTCAAACCGCACCATGTACCGCCACCTGCTCGCACTCGTCGTGCTGTGCACCGCCTTGTCGGCGCAGGTGAGCTATTGGTCTGCCTACCTCGACGGCGCTCACGCGTCACCAGCCGTCGCGACGCCAGCTCAGGGTTGGGCCGTCCTCAGACATGACGCGAGCACCAACACGGTGCGCGCTTACTGCTGCATCCTCGGCACCGGCGGGCCTGTGACCAGCGTGACCGTGCAGCAAGGCGCAGCCGGCATCAACGGGGCGGTGGTGCTCACGCTCGCGGCCACGGATCCAACCACCTGGACGGGCACCGGATCGCTGACCTCGGCTCAGGTGACGGCGTTGGGCTCGCAAGGGCTCTACCTCAATGCGCGCACTGCCGCGTTCCCGAGCGGCGAAGTCCGCGGGCAGATCGTAGAAGCGCAGAACACGCGCCTCGCGTCCGCATTGAGCGGCACTCAGGTTGCCCCGCCGACGATCAGCAGCGCATCGGGCCTCGCGACCGCATTCCTGTTCGAGCCCGAAAGCCGCCTGGCCTACGTGATCGAAACGACCGGAGTGGTGAACGCCACGGTCGCCGATCTGCACCTCGGTTCTGTGGGATCGAACGGACCGCTTCTCGACGCGGCCATCGGCGTCGGCAACACGTGGTGTGGAGTCACCGAGCACCTCTCCGACGCCGATGTCGCGGCACTGCGCTCCGGCAGATGTTACGTCGACGTGCACTCAGCGCGCTTCCCAGCGGGCGAGCTTCGTGGCCAGTTGCGCACAGACTTCGGCGCGCAGTTCCTGGCGAGCTGCAGCGGTGCCCAAGAGACTCCGCCGAACGCATCGACCGCACTGTGCAGCGCTGAACTCGTCGTCGGCCCCGATGACCGCGTCACCCTGACGGGCGCCTATTCGGGCCTCACACCCATTGCCGCACACGTGCACACTGGCTCCGCGGGCATTGCCGGGCCGATCCTGTTCTCGCTGAACGCGCAGACCGGCAGGCTGTCGGGGTCCTATAGCGCTTCGCCGGCCGATCTCCTCAACCTGCGCGCCGGCTTCTGGTACGTCAACGTTCACTCCAATGCCTTCACCGGCGGCGAGATCCGCGGCCAGCTGAGCCCGGCGCCGCTGCCGACGACCTACGGCCAGGGCTGCCGAAGCTCCACTGGAGGGCTCCCGCTCGCAACCACCCAAGACGCCGCCTCGCTGGGCAGCCCGCTCAAGTTCACGCTCTACGACGCGAACTGCTGCAACTTGGCGCTACTTGCGATCGGCCAGGATCGCGACACCGACCTCGCCATCGGCCTCCCGACGCTCGGCTTCGCCGCACCCAACTGCCACGCGCTGACCCACGTTCTGGTGTCGAATCTCGGTCCAACCGACCCGTTCGGCTGCTCAACGATGACGCTGTCGGTGCCATTCGATCAGGCACTGCGCGGCACCACGCTCAACAGTCAGTGGCTGCTCATCGACCCCGCCGCGAACGCCATCGGGCTGGTGGTCTCGAACGCGACCACCTTCACGATCCAGTGAGGGTTCACGATCCGTCCTCCTACGGATGGCGCAGCGACGAGTAGACTTCGCCGCCTTGCTCGCCGTCTCCGCCGACGACCTCGACCGCCTCGCCGCCCAGCGCCGCATCGTGCTCAAGGACGAACCGGCAGCTGTCGTGGAACTGCTGGGCACCGGTGCCGAGGCTGTGGTGCGAAAGACCTATCGCAATCTCGGCATGCGCTGGCTGCAGACCTTTGCGCGGCGGAGCCGGGCCGCGCGCGAGTTCGAGAACCTCGCGGCCGCCGAACACCTCGGACTGCAGTGCACCAGACCACGCGCCTGGAGCGAGGTGCGCAGCTTCGGCTTCGTTCGCTCGTCGACGTTGGTAACCGGCTGGATCGACGACACCACGACCTTGAAGGCTGCTTTGGCAAGCCTGCCGCGCACTGGGCACGGGAGCGAACGGCGCGCGCTCGCCGCCGGGCTCGGCCGTCTGTTGGCGCAATTGCACGACCGCGGACTTCTGTGGTGCACGCCAATGCCGCGCAACGTGCTTGTCAAAGGCCCATTGGCATCTGCGCAACTGCTGCTATGCGACTTGCCTGCGGTGGTCGCCTTCCCGGGTCCCGTGCCGCGGTCGCAGACCCTGCTCGACCTCTACGACGCCAATGGGTCGCCAAGTCGCCGGGTCGAGTGGACCGCACCCGAACGGTTGCGCATGCTGCTCGCGTACGCCGACGACAACCGCGCAGTCGCGCGGCGTCTCTGGCGCGAGCTTGCTCGCCGCACTCGGTCAGGCAACCGCTGGCGAAAGAACCTGTCGATGGCGCTGAGAACGTATATTCTCCGCCGCTCGACCCACAAGCGAGTCGACCCAGCATCATGACCCAGATCCACGCGCCCATGCAGCAAGGCAAGCTGCAGAACTACAACAGCGGACGCGGTGCCCAGGCCTACAAGGCCGACTACCAGAACAAGCTGCACCGCAAACTCTCCGACCGCCGCGAACGCGCTCTGCTACTGCGCTACTTCGCCGAAATCGGCCACGTCGGCACCATGCTCGACCTGCCATGCGGCCACGGCAGACTCGCCGACCTGCTACAGGCGCAGTGCGATCACCTGATCGAAGCGGACTGGTCGTTCACCATGGTGTCGCTCAATCAACGCGATCACGGCGCGCGAGAAGACATCGGGCCAGCAGCCCGCCGCTACATGCGCTGCTCGGCGCTGCAGATTCCGCTGCCCGACCGCAGCGTCGACTCGGTTGTGAGCTTCCGCCTGTCGCACCACCTCGAGTCGCAAGAGCTACGCGAGTTGCACCTGCGCGAGCTGTTCCGCGTGGCTCGGCGTTCTGTGATCGTTACGTGGTTCTCGGCAACCTCGCTCAAGAACCGCCTACGCCAGGTCCGGGTCGCGCTCGGCAACAAGAAGCCCAAGAACGTCCTACGCAACGACCGCGTCCGCGCCATCGCCGCCGAAGCCGGCTATGACGAGCGCTTTGCCAAGCCGCTGTTCCTGATCGGCTCGGGTCACATGCTTGGCCTGTTCTTGCGCCGCGGCAAGAGCTAACGCTTCCGGATCCGATGGAGTCTCGGTGACGGCGCCAGAACGCGAGTTTCCGGCAGCGGCATTCGCAGACCGCTTCGACGTTGTGCAGACGTATCGCGGCGGCGAAGGCACGTCCGCGAGGCTGCGCGACAAGCGCACGCAGAAGCAGCTGCTGGTCAAGGTCCTCGACGCCGACATGCCGGCGGCAGAAGCATCGTTGCTGCTCTCGCTGCATCACCCAGCGATCCCGGCGATGCGCGAAGTGGGCCAAGTGCCCGATGGCCGCGTCTTCCTGCTTCGCGAGTTCGCGCGCGGGAAACCAGTCTCGGACCTGTTGCCGCTGCTTCCGGACCAGGCACTGTCGCTGGCGCGGCAGGTGTTGGAGACACTCGCGTTCGTCCATCTGCGCGGCGTTCTCCACCTCGACCTGAAGCCCGCCAACCTCGTGCTCGACGATCGGGGCGAAGTGGCTCTGCTGGACTTCGGCCTCGGCGTTCGTCGCGGTCACGCCGGCGCGGGCGGCACGCCGTTCTTCGCTTCCCCCGAAGTACTGCTCGGGGGCACGCCCGACCCAAGGAGCGATTTGTTCTCGCTCGGTGCCGTGCTGGTCGCAGCGCTTTGGCCGCGCGCGGGGCAAGTGCCGCTGGCGCGCTTCCTGCGCCTGTTCCCGAACACGAACTTCTGGGAAGCGGCCGACGTCGCTCCGAGTGAGTTTCCAGCACCGTTCCCGCAGTTTCTCGAACGGTGCATGTCGCGACGACCGCAGCGGCGCTTCGCCGATGCACAGGCAGCACTCGAGTTCTTGGTCGGAGGCGCTGGCCGACCACCGCAGTCGCTGCTCCAGCCGGACCTCGTTGCGCTGTTCGGTGACGAAATCGAAGCCGACTTCTTGCAAGCACCCAGTGACCTGCGCATCGAAGGCGGCGCCGAGATCGAGCGCGAGCAACTCGGTCTTCACCTATTGTGCACGCAGCGAACGGTGGCCAGCTACCGCGTCGAAGGCGACGCGGTGCTGGTTGCGTGCGGTGGCCCACCCGTGCGCACGATCCGAGTACCCGAACTCGACGCTGCGCGGCTGCTCCCGTTCTTGAAGGACGTGCTGTCGCTGCAGGACGACGTCGCGTTGGTGACCGCCAACTTCCTGATCACCAGCGTTGGGGCGTCACCAACGGCGATTGGTTACGACCTCGTCCGACGCGCAGCCGAAGGGCAGATCGTGCCCGACGGTGCACGCTGGAGTTGGCCGGCAGCGGCGCAAGGCCGCAGGATCGACGCCCCGCCATTGCCGAGCGGCCCCGTGACGGCAGAGTCGCTTCGCCTCGAGGCGGCCACTGGCCGTGGCGAGAACGCGACTGCGCGCTTTGCCGTTGCTGCCCGCAAGCTGTCGACCGAAGCCGAGCGGCCGCTGCGCCGCGCGCTGGCCCAAGGCCTGCTGACCGCAGGCGAGCCGGCGCGCGCCCTGCCGCTGTGCAGCGACTTGCCCGCCGAGCGCGTGCAAGCACTCCTCGACCTCGGTCGCGTCGACGAGGCCAGTGCCGCGCTTGCCGCCGTTCCGCCCGAACAGGATGCCGAACAGCGTCGCGATCTAGCACGAACTGCCGCCCGGATCCGAGCCGCCGGCGGCGACGTCGAGGCGGCACTCAGCCTCCTGCGCGACGCCGTCGGAAGCGCGCCGCGCCCGGTCGAAACGCAGGTGCTCGCCGCACTGCACGAGCAGCTTGGTCACGGCGAGGTCGCGCGCACCCTGCTGCTGGCGGTACTCCCCAAAGTTCCAGCCGACTCGGCGCCGTTCGTGCGCGCGGCGGTGCTGACCAGCCTCGGCCTCGCCGAGCGCCGACTCGGGCGGCTCGACGAAGCCCACGCTTTTCTGACCGACGCGCGTGCGCTGCTGCTGCGATTGGGTCATGCCCGCCACGCCGCGACCGCAACCCACAACCTGGGCCTTGCAACCAAAGACCTCGGCCGGCTGGATGAGGCAACCGAGCACTTCCGCCAGGCACGCGGGCTGTTCCAGCACGTGGGTGACGCCGCGGGTGCCGCGATCGCCGAGGCCGCGCTCGGCAGCACGGCGCTCGCTGCCGGCGATCCCGTAGCTGCCGAGCGGCGTCTACGCTCGGCGCTCGAGGCCCTGGAGAAGATCGGGGCGCGTGCAGCCGGCGCCCACACTCGGTTACTGTTGGCGCGCGCCCTCGCCTTGCAGCATCACGTTGCGGAGGCGCGCAACCTACTGGCAGAACTCGACGAATCCGCTCGGGCACGCTTCGCTGGCGACATCGCCCAAGTCCTCGACCTGCTGAAACCGACGGAGCCAGGCGCCGCATCGACCGATGTAGCGAGAACTGAGACCACACCTCCGCACCCGACTCCTCCCAGCAGAAGCGCCAAATCCACCGTGCAGGACCCAACCGGACCAAGTCGCGAACTCTTCCGCACGTTCTTGGCCGTCAACCGCCGGCTCGCCAGCGAATCCGATCTCGACAAGGCGATGAACATGCTGCTGGAGTCGGCCATCACCCTCTGTGGCGGCCGCACTGGATATCTGCTGGTGGCGCGACCAGACGGCTTGCAGCGCGAGTTCCAGGCCGGATCGGCGCAAGCGGGAGGCCACGCTTTCAGTCGCTCGCTGGCCAACCGCTCCATGCAACAGCAGCGCACCTTGACTGGAGAGGACGCTCTGGCCGACCGCGAGCTGAAGGAGATGCCGAGCATCCGCAATCTGCAGGTGCGGTCAGCGATCTGCGCACCGTTCCGCTCCGGCACTGGCGCGGCTGGCGCCATCTATGTCGAACACTCGGGCCGCGCCGGCGTGTTCAGCGAGGAGGACAAGACCAGCCTCGAAGTGCTTGCAGACCAAGCCGCCATCGCCGTCGATCGCATGCTCCGGGAAGAGCAACTCGCCAACGAACTCGAGCACAGCCGGCGCGAACTCGCAGTCGCCCAGCGCGTGCGCGGTCGCGAATCCTCGACGCTAATCGGCGACAGCAAGGCGATGCGCGAACTGCGCGCGCAGATTCAAAAGGTCGCCCCGCTCGACCTTTCGGTGTTGATCCTCGGTGAGACCGGCACCGGCAAGGAGCTCGTCGCACAGTCCATCCACCAGAACAGTGCGGCGCGATCGCGCGGGCCGTTCGTCGCCGAAAACTGCAGCGCTCTGCCGGCCGAGTTGATGGAACGCGAACTCTTCGGCCACGTCGCGGGCTCGTTCACCGGAGCGGACCGCGATCGCCCGGGACTTCTCGAGCTCGCGTCAGGCGGAACGCTGTTTCTCGACGAGGTCGGCGACATGCCGCCGCAGCTGCAATCCAAACTGCTGCGGGCGCTGCAGGAGAAGAAGATCCGGCGCATCGGCGGCAGCGACACTGTCGACGTCGATGTGCGCATCCTCGCGGCCACGCACAAGAACCTGCGCGCAATGGTCCAGAGCGGCGACTTCCGCGAAGATCTGTTCTTCCGGCTGGCAGCGGTGGAACTGCAAGTACCGCCGCTGCGACTCCGCGACGGCGACATTGACGTGCTGGCACAGCACTTCGTCGCGCAACTCTGCCGCCAACAAGGCACGCAGCGCAAACTGTCGGAACAGGCGCTCCAGCAGATGCGCGGCTACCGCTGGCCTGGGAACGTGCGCGAACTGCAACACGTCGTGGCGCGCGCAATCCTGCTGGCCGAGCAGGAAGCCATCGAGGACCTTCAACTACCTCAGCAATCCGTGAGCCCCGCCGCGACGGCGAATGACGCCGGCATCAGCGGGAGCGCCGCCGCGGTGACTCCTATGGTGGCGGCACCGGTGGCCTGGCCCGCGATCACCCTCGCCGAAGCCGAGCGCCGAACGATCATCGCAGTGCTGGAACATTGCGGCGGCGACAAGTCGGCAACAGCCCGCTTCCTGGACATCTCCCGAACTGCGCTCTACGAGAAGCTGAAGCGGTACGACATCAGCAAGTGACGGCGAGCACGCCCGTCCCGACGACGGCATCGAGTCCGTGATCGTGGCGCCGCGCAACTCTGGCACCGCTTGGCTGTTCGCATTGGACACGCATCGCGAAGCTGGGCTCACGGTACGACCCTTGCTCCACGTCCGACGTGAAGCACATCTCGCAACTGTTCGAAGTCGCCAGGACAGCGCTCCGCGCCTGTCGGCTCGACGCAATCGGAAGGAGACTTCCATGAGTAGAACCTGAGCACGCCTGCGTGCTCTGAGCGCCAAATGGCACGTCACTGCAGCGAGCGGGGTCTCTGAGCCAAACTTCTCCTGGAGACAACTTGCTCCGGGCCGGCCGAGAGAGCCGATGCCGATGGCCGCCGCTGCTCCATAGAGTCCTGTCGGCACCGACCAAGTTCTCAGGTGCAGCTCCGGCTGCACCTGAGTCATTTCCCGTAGACCGGCATGAGCAACTCGAGGCCAATCAACGTGGGGGTCCCCAATCGAGACATTGGAGGTAGTATGGGAACGGCGCTCGCTACTCTGACCAGCAGATCCCCTATGAACACGCGCTTGCTATTGGCCGCCCTTTTCCTTGCCGCGCCGTCGTTGGCTCAGAGCTTGACCTTCGTCGAAGGCAACTCGCTCGTCGCGCTCGACGTGCACGTGCTTGAGGAGGGCAAGGTCGGGATCGACTCGACGATGCTGCTGCAGGACATCGAGATCCTGCCGATCGAGATGACGGGGCGCAGCGCCAGTCAAGAGCTACGCACCGACGTCGCCCGTCGCGACTTGCGTCAAGGGCTCTATCGACTCGAGTTGCCCGGTAGCAGCCGCCTGTTCGAGTACCGCCGACTCGGTGGACTCCAATGGGGCTACCTGCTTGTTCCAGCTTCCGGGGAAGCCCGCGTCGTCCTCGAGCGGCCGGGCATCGGTTTCAGCGGGCTCGGGCGCCCGTTTGCCGACCGCGTCAGCGTCGACCACAATGGCCGCACGCTCTGCGTCTTGGCCGCCACCGGTGGGATGCATGTTGTCCGACTGGACGGAACCACGTTTCCGAGCACAGGCACGCCCGAGCGCTTCGTCGCGCTGCCCAACACCGCAGTCCCGATGTCCCTGATGGTCGGGGACACCCACGCGTTCTACACGACACTCGACAACCGAATCTGGCGCATGGCACTCGCCAGCGGCGCGCCAGTCGATTGCACGCCGACAATTCCAACGACCACGGTGCGGATGAAGGACGAGATTGCGCTCTCCGGCGACGGTCGCACCGCGGTGTTCCTCTATGGCGCGAACAATGACACTCTGCGGCTATTCCGCCTGAACAGCACTGGCGCCGCGGTGCAGTTGCCGCCACCGCCGAGCAGGTACGAAGAACCCGGCTACCTGCCAGAGGGTGAAGGCAACCTTCGCTTGATCCTGAATCACGACGCCACCCGTCTGTTCTACATCGACGGCGTGATTCGCGACGAGAGCCACCTCCTCGACCTCACGGGCGTCCTCGGCGATCTACAGATCACCCAAGATGCGATCTTCCAGCCCTACATCGGCATCCACATCCTGCCGACGTTCAAGGGCAACACGTTGATCGCGTCGATCGGTGACCCCGACAACATGGACTGGTTCGCCGCCGACCTTGCGCCAACTGGCAACGTGGTCCGCAACCTGACCGGAACCGGCTCTTTCGCGCAGCCCTTCCCTGCAGGCGCGTTGGTCCCAAGCAAGCTCTCGTTTGCCGGCGACGTCGCGATGATCACCGATCTGCCGACAGCCGACCTGACGCGGCAGACGCTGCGCTCGATCAACCTCCTCACCAATACCAGCGCCGTCGTCTACCAGGACCTCCCGGGCACGCTCGTCGCCGGTTCTGCGACCACCGGCGAGCCCGATATCGTCGTCCCAGGCCCAGGGGACCGGCTCTACAGCGGCTCCACCGGCGGGCTGCTCGCGCAGAGCCCACCTGGGGTGCGGATCGCGCCGCCGGTTGCGGCATCGTGGTACCGCGCAATCGACGCCCGGATCACGCCGGACTGGAGCGTGATTGCGTTCTATCTGGCCGACGGCACGGTGGTCTTCGGACCCGCTGTCGCACGGCTGCGGCAGATGACTGTCACCCACATGGATAGCCTGCTGCTCAATACCGACCACGGGTGCATTCTGATGGCGGAGCACCAACCGACCAGGGAGCTCCCTCTGAGCCCGGCCCCTGCAGTGCGAGTTTTCCTGTCGGGCGCCGGCGGCTGAGCCAGAGCGCCGTCCGCACGGCGGACACCCGACCGGATCATTGTGCACGGCACGTCCATTGCGGCCGGGAGCCGGTGTGCCCGTGTGCCGGGTGCAGCCGTGCATTCCCAAGAGCCCATCGCGCACGGCCGTAATCTTGTCGTAAACTACTCTTCCAGCAGAAGTAGTGCATCCAGATCCCAGGGAGCCAGCCGATGGCCCACTGCGATCGCACCGTCGCTTCTGCATCCGCCAGCTACGCGAGGTTCTTGTGCACGTCGGCTACGTCCTGAAGAAGTTTCCACGCAACTCCGAGACTTTCATTCTCAACGAGATCCTCGCATTGCAACGCCACGGCGTTGATGTGACGGTCTTCTCGTTGAATCGCCCGGACGATGGCGTCTACCACCGCGGTCTCAGCGAACTGAAGCGCCCCGTCGTCTACATGCTCGGTCGCCGGCCCGAGACGATGCCCGCGCATCTCAAGGCGTGCTGGCCGCTGATCTCAGCGCGGAAGGAGCAAGTCTGGGGTCAGTTCGAGGATCTCGTCCAAGGCCAACGTCCGGACACCTGGGGCATTCTGAACTGGAGCCTCGACCTCGCCCTGTTGCTCAAGAAACATCGCATCGATCGGATGCACGCGCACTTCGCGACCATCGCCGCCTATGTGGCGCGCGGCGCAAGCTCGCTGACCGGCATCCCCTACAGCGTCACCTGCCACGCGAAGGACATCTACCGCGACGGCGTTACCGGCGATCGCTTCACGTCGCTGCTCGGCGCCAGCGACTTCGTCGTGACGGTTTGCGAGGCCAACCGCCGCTACATCCTCGACAACCTCGAAGGCCACAAGCTCGACTTGCGCGTGCTCTACAACGGCGTCGACGTGACCGCCTTCCATCCGCAGACGAGGAAGCCCAGCGCGCAACCGACGATTCTGTCGGTCGGTCGCCTGGTCGAGAAGAAGGGCTTCCACGTCCTGTTCGACGCGCTCGCACTCATGAAGCAGCAGGGCTTCACGCCGAAGTGCCAGATCATCGGCGACGGCGAAGATCTGGAGCGCTTGAAGAAGCAAGTCGTCGACCTGCAACTCGACAACGTGGAAT
>CAMBXM010000060.1 GCA_945871815.1 Singulisphaera sp. GP187 | reverse complement strand
GTCTTGCCACAGCGCCGCCTCGCCAAGCTTGGCCTTCTGCACGCCGCGGTGCGCCGGGCAGTTGAACGTGCCGAGCGGAGTGACGACCTGCCGCAGCATCTGCATGTGGCAGGTCTTCGGTTGCTTGGTGTAGTCGCGCCAGTTGCCCTGCATCAAGACTCGCAGATTGGTGCTCTCGACGATGCGGAAGCCGGGTTTTGCCGCCTTCTTGGCGCGATCGATCGCGGCGCGAATGCGCGCGATCACATCCTGGAGCTGCCCCTCGACCTTGGCCGGATCCATGATCTCGCTGCCGTCCCCAGTGCGCTCGAGGAACGGTTTGAAGGAGATGTAGTCAAAGCCGCTCTTCTCGGCGCGCTCGGCAGCCATCTCCATCTCGTGGATGTTCTCGATGATCTTGACCTCGCCGCGAGCACCGCCGCGCCAGGTGATGACAAACGAGAAGCCCATGTCGAAGTCTGGGTTCGACTGCTTGATCCGGGGGATCCAGCTGCAGATCTCGTCGAGCGACAACGTCTTGCTCGACGGATTGTGCATGCGACGGAAGATGTCATTGCTGCCAGAGTCGAGCGAGAGCCGAATCCAATCGCCCTTCTTCAAGAACGGCGCGGCCGCCAGCAGCCGGTCACCGCGGCTGCCGTTGCTGACCACGGCCACCTGCAGGTTCATGCCCTTCAAGAACTCGACCATCGAAGCGAAGCCCGGATAGAGCGTCGGCTCGCCGCCGCCGATGAGGATCACGCTCTTGAGGCCGCGCTCCACCATCAGCTTCAACGAATCGCGCAAGGCCTCGTCGCTGTGGCGCACCTTGCTATTGAGGATGTCCCAGTCGATGCAGTGATCGCAGGCGTAGTTGCAGGCCGTCGTGAGGTCGAGGTTGATCGACAACGGCGACAGACTCGGCAGCTCGGGAACAGGCTTGCCCTCCGCTTTTGCGGTGCGGACCGCGCGTTGCCAACGCACGTAGTCGACGACGTAAGGCCACATCGACTCCTGCTGCAGTTTGCGCGCAAAGTCGTGCACGGGCGCCGTGCGGGCTGCCGTCGCTGCCGCGGCGGCGGTTGCCGTTGCATTCGGTGCGAGGTTCGAGACAGAACGATCGGTCGAGTTCGATTCCACGAGGCCTTCAGTGTCGCAATCCGCGGCCTCGGACGCCAGCCGCAGCCTCAACCTGTTGCCAGTCAGATTGCAGAAGTTCCGCCGAACAGCCTGGCCAAGACCCCTGCGTACAGGCGGAGCCGGACCGCGGCCTCGGCAACGAGCCGCGCCCGCAGCTCTTCCCCCTGCGGGGACCCCGATCCCTTCGCCAGCTCGACAAACTGGGCAACCAGGGCGAATAGGGGAGCCGGACGCGCGACCTCCTGGCCATTCCCGACGAACGAAAGCGCATAGTCCTTGCCGATGCGGCGGTCGGCGCGCCGACCGTCGACGGCGAACCAAAAGGGCCGCGGCTGCAGCGGGACCTGCTGCAGGTGCAATTCCGCCCTCAGCGACCCGCCTTCGAACCCGACCTCGACGACGGCGTTCGCCAAGGTCGCAAGAGGGTCGCGACTGTCGATGGCCACGTTGCGCACGTGCACGCTCGATCGGGACTGTTGGGGCACGAGTTCGAGGAGCAGGCTCAGCAGGTGCGGCAACGAGTCCGAGACCATCGCCTCGGCACCGCCGTGCATCGGCGACAGCCCCATCGACAGCTTGGCCGCATTGGTCCTTGCGGAGCCATGCAAGGCATCGAGGACGGGCAAAATCAGCGGCCACTGCGCGTTCTCCACGAACACCGTCTTTGCGGCGGCAAAGCGCTGCAGGCAGGCAAGGCCACGGTCCGCCTCCGCGAGCCCGACGATCGGCTTCTCGCATAAGCATGCAAGACCGTGTTCGAGCGCCGCTTCCAGGGCCTCCAGGTGGGCTTCGGCAGGTGAGGCAATGAGCAGAGCGTCGATGTCCTGCGCACACAGAGCGCGAACATCGGCCGCAGTCGCGACGTCGTGGCCAAGCGTAGCGGCCAGCTCCGCGGCATTGTGGCGCGCTCGATCGGCGGTGCGACCAGCGACCGCGACCACGCGGGCAGAAGCTTGCTCGCACGCTCGTGCCAAGAACGGACCAAGGCCATTGCGGCTGCGGCCCGCCCCGACAATCCCGACTCGCAGTGGCGTCACTGCTTCTCGGCTTTCCCGTTCGCCTTCTGCTCGCGCAGCGCTGCGACCTTGTCGGCGAACGCCGCCGGGTCATCGGTGTACTTCTTCTTGCACTTCTGGCAGCAGAATGCGACGCGCAAGCCATCGAGATCGACGAAGTGCTCTGCCGAGGCCTGCTCGCCGCTGACGATGCAGACGGAGTTGGCGGGTGCGTCTCGTTCCTTCCTCGTCGCGATCTCGACCTCGGCGGCCTTCAAGCGCGCCTCGGCATAGTCGCCGCGATCGACCACCAGGGCAGACCGAACGGAGATTGCGGCCGCCGCGCCCTCGGCAGTCACCGCGGTCGAGAAGGCGTAGACCTTCTGCAGTTGCGGCCAAGAGGCGACCGACTTCAGCCCTGCATCGGTCACCTGACTGCCGTAGACGTTGAGGATCTCGATCTGCGCCGGCGCACCCAAGGCGGCGAGGCCACGGTCACCGACTCCGGTGTTGGCAAGACTCAGTCGGCGAAGCTGCGGCATGGCGGCGAGCACAGCCAACCCGTCATCGGTGATCTTGGTGCGGGCGAGATTGAGCCACACGAGCACGGGGGCGAGGTCCTGCAGCAGGGCCAAGTCCGCGTCCCCGAACTCGGGGCCCACGAGCGAGGCATTGACGTCGACGGCCGGCGTGTCTGCTGCCACCTGTTGTGCCAGCACGCCGCGAAGTGCGAGCTTTTGCATGGCCGCGTCGACCTTGGCCTGCGCCGCCGCGTCGAGCACAGCGATGCCGAACTCGAGCTTCGGGATGGTCGCCGCCGCCGCTTTCTCGGCAAACCACGCATCCGCCGCGTCCGGCCACGTCGCACCTTCCTGGATCCAGGCGCGCAAGGTGGACACCTCCTTCGCCGACAGCCGCTCGCCCTTCTGCGGCATCGCATCGTCGTCGCCGTCTTGCAACTCCACCCGGCGGATCATCTCGCTCTCGTCGGGCTTGCCGGCCTGCACCAACACGACCTCGGCGTCCGCCGCGACCGGCTTCAGCACGTGGTCTCTGCCATCGAGTCGGAGATCGCCTTTCTGCTTCTCGGCACCGTGACACGCAACACAGTGCCGCTGTAGCACCGGCGCGACATCGCGCACGAAGTCGAGGGTCGCGTCTTGCGTGCGCGCCGCGATACAAAGGCTCAGGACGCAGAAGAGGATGCGCATCGCCTAGAGCCTACTGAGGCCGCGCGCCCGCGCCAGCGCCCCGATCGCCGCAAAGCCGGGGTCAGCTGCGCTTGCCCTTCTTGGCTGCTGGTTTGGCCGGCGCCGCTTTTGGCGTTGCCGCGACGGGCAATGGCCCAGCGGCCGGCTTGGCCGGCTTTACGACCATCGGAGCAGGCTTCGGCGACTCGACGGTTGCGGTGGACGTCGCCGCAGCTGGGGCGCTGGGCTTCGTCATGGCTGGCTTCGCCACGCCTGACGCCATCGGCTTTGCCTCATTCGCAGGCATCCCCGTAGTCGCACGGGGAGCCATGATTGCTGCGGCCGCGCGTGCAAGCTGGGCTTCGCTCAGAACTGGGCCAGCGCTGCGCAGCAGGTCGGCAAACGAAACGATGCCGCACAGTCGACCGTCGCCATCCACGACCGGAAGGCGGCGGACTTGGTGTTCGCGCATGCGATCGATCGCGTCAGCCACTGGTTGGTCCTTGCTCACCGAAAAGACCATGTGCGCCATCGCGCTTTGCACCGAGAGTTCCTCGAGCTTGCGGCTGCGCGTGAACGCCGCCATCAGGCAATCGCGGTCCGTCAGCATGCCCACCGGGCGCTGCCCGTCATCGATCACCGGCACCACGCCACAGTCGTGGTCCCAGAGGATTTTGGTTGCGGTTGCCAGAGAGTCGGTGCGCCGGCAAGTGCGCGGCGAGCGCGTCATCACAGTTTCGACGTTCATGATCTAGAAGGGGAGAGGGGCAGCTACCGGACAGTGCCGTCCACGCGCACGAGGCCCTATGGGGCATAGAGCCCAACCGTCGGAGGATTCCCACCGACCGGTTCGCCCAGGACCCGCGACGGCGAGCCCAGAAAAGAGGCGAGCCCAGCAGGGAGTAGAGAAAAAGGAAGGGGATGCAGCAACTCGCGACGATCAGCGGAGGCGCTCCATCGCTTCCTCGACGTCGCCCTTGCTGCCGATGTAGAGCGGCGTGCGCTGGTGCAGCTGGCCTGGGACGATGTCGAGGATGCGCTGCCTCCCATCCGTTGCCATGCCGCCGGCGTGTTCGCACACGAACGCAAGCGGCGCATTCTCGTAGAGCAGGCGCAGCTTGCCCTCGGCCTTCTTGACTTCACCCGGGTACATGTAAATGCCGCCCTTCAACAGGGTGCGGTGGAAGTCACCGACCAGCGCACCGGCGTAGCGCGCACCTCGCTTGCCGCACCTCGTCTCCTGCGTTCGAAACGCGCGCACCAAGGCCTTGGTCTTCTCATCCCATTTGGCTTCGTTCCCCTCGTTGACCGAGTAGCTGCCAGTACCCTCCGGGATCTTGAGGTCCGGGTGCGTAAGGAAGAACGTTCCGATCGAACGGTCGAGCGTGAACCCGCTGACCGGGCCACCCGCGGTGTAGACGAACATGGTGCTCGGGCCGTAGAGCACGTAGCCAGCCGCCACGAGCTTGTTGCCCGACTGCTGGAAGTCCGCCATCTGCACCGGGCCGTGGGTGGCGCGCCGGTAGATGCCGAAGATCGTGCCCATCTGGCCATCGACATCGACGTTGCCAGAGCCATCGAGAGGATCGACCGTCAGCACGTAGTTGCCTTGTTCGCCACCTGGCACCACGTGGATGTCCTCCATCTCCTCGCTACCGATCCCGGCAATGAAGGGCAACTTCTCGAACACCTGTCGCACGATGTCGTCACTCATGACGTCGAGCGCGCGAACTTCTTCGTTCTGAACGTTCGTGGTGCCGGTGTAGCCAAGCTTGCCGACGAAACCGGCACGCATGATCTCGCTGGCGATCATCCGGCCAGCGAGGCTCAGGCGATTGAGCACGGACGACAGGCCGCCGCTCGCATTGTGCAGAGCCTGGTCCCGGAAGAACTGTTCGCTGAGAGTGAGGCGAGTCATAGGCGAGGCGGATTGGAGCAGCAGCCGCGATGCGAAAAAAGGACTCGTCGGTCAGCGTCGATCCAGAGGCGGCGGCAAGGGCAGGGGCAACGTCACTCCCGCCCGCCAAATGCCGGTGACGGCGGCGGCGTCTCGACCAATCGCCATCGCATAATGGCCGCCCACCGCGGCCTCGAACCAAATGCCGTTGTCGGGTGAGGTGGCGCGTACGAGCCGCTCGCCGGCGGCTGCTGGCCACAGCAGGATCCGATCGCCGTCCGCAGTTTCGCAGAGCCACGTCGCCGTATCGGGCAACACCGGGCGCGTGCCGCGTCCTCGGCGCCAACAAAGGGCAAACGACGCCGTGCCACTGCGATCGGTCCCGGTGTCAGGTGCCACGCAGCGGACCAGCACCTCTAGACCAGGGCCAGGATCCTCGCCGCGAGCGAACCAGGCTCCCGACGCATGCGGCAGGCGCGGATCGAGCGACCACTGCACCTCGTGATCCACCAGAAAGTCGACTCGTTCCCGGTCGAGAAACCCCGCCAAATCGCCGTCCTGCAGGGCCGCAAACGTCCGGCTGTCGACGACCCCGTCCAGGTTCACGACGACAGGTCCAACGCCGCGATGCCGAAGTTGCGCCCAGGTCAAGAGGCCGGAGTTGAAGCACCCGACTCGCGCCTGCGCGCCAAGCAACGGCTGCAGCAGCTCACCCGCGACTTGCATCGCCACCTGAGAACGCAAGGACTCCCGCGGCAAAGGCGCGGACACGACCGCGACTCCGGCGGCCAAGGTGGCGATCGCCAACAGGCGCGGCCACCGCCGCAGGTGCAACCACCCGACGGCCGCACCGATGGCAAGTGGCGCGGCGTAGTAATCGCGCGGGTACCAGCGAACCGACCAATGCAGCGCGACGATGCCGACGAGAGCCAGCAACAACGCAAGGTGCGAGCGCGACAACCTCACGGTGCTACGTCGTGGTGCCAAGGCGAGAAACACGGCCGCCACCAGCGGCACGCCGAGGTCGCTCCTCCCGGCAATCGCGGCAATGACGACCGCGAGGAGCGGCACGAAGCGCACGGCCGCGGGCCACCAGGGTTGCACCGCCGCGCCGACCAGCACGCCGAAGCCAATCAGGCCCGCTGTCGCGAAGGGCGCACCCAGCAACGCGGGTCGCGCGTACCACCAATACTGCTGCAACAACTCGCTCGCAGTCGGCAGCAGGCGCTCGAAGTTCGCATGCGCGAGCCACGCCATTGGGGCCGCAGAATCCGGCAGCCACGAGCCTCCGCACAGCTGATTGAAGGCGACCCAAGGCAGCAACGGCAGCAACGCGAGTGCAAGGCGAAGGCCGAGTGCTTCGCGCGGCCGCGCCACCGCCAACAAGCCGGCGAGTGCCAGCAAATCCGCCCGCGCGAGCCCAGCAAGAGCGGCAATGGCCAAGAACCTCCGTGGCTGCGCGCGGCGTCGTTGCCACAACCAGGCGCCGAGCAGGCAGGCGAGTGCCGTCTCCTGACCATTTTGGCACTCGCGGAGCAACAGCGGGTTGCCGAGCCAGCACAACGCGGCAACGACAGCGGTCCTCGTGCGCCGGCCGCTCCACCACCAACTCGTAGCCCCCAGCAGATGACACAGCCCCCCGAGCACGACGGCGACGTGCGGCACTTCGGCAGTGAACTTCGAGCAGAGCGACAGCAGCAGCGACCAGAGCAGTTGCACACCGCTGGTCCATTGTCGATCACTGACGATCGGACCGTTGCCGTTGGCAAGGTTGTGCGCCCAGACAAACTCGTAGTAGGCATCGTCGCGCAGATGCGTAGCGGCCGTGGGCCAACCATCGATGCCGTGCCACAGCGCCAAGCTTGCCGTCGCGGCCGCAAACAGCACGGCTAGCCACTGCCAGCGCCGCGCGCGAACGATCACGGAAACTTCAGGAACGCGGCAATGCGATCGCCCAGCGGCCCGCGGCGCGACCATGGCACGTTGTTGTGCTCGTAGCCCTGGGCAACCACGAGTTGGCTCGGACCCGCAAAAGCCGCGACCAGCTCTGCGCCCTGTTCGAGCGGCACGATGCGATCTTGATCGCCATGCACCACCATCGCCGGACAGCGCACGTTCTTGGCTTGGCCCAGATTGTCGAAGCGGTGGCGGAGCACGAGTCGGACGGGTAGCCACCAAAATCGCGCTCGGGCGGCCGCCAGCAGCGAGGCTGGTGGGGCGCGCAACAGCAGCCGATCGCAGCGACCTTCGGCAGCCACGTGCACGGCGCAGAACGAACCGAGCGAGGTGCCGATGGCGACCAACGGCAGATGAAGTTCGTCGGCCCGAACGCGCGCATAGGCCCCAGCCACACTGGCGGCGTCGAGCAACGACGCCACGGACGGAAGCCCTTGGCTTGCGCCATAGCCAGGGTGCTCGACGGCGATCACCTCCATTTCGTACTCCGCCATCTCCGTGGCTGCGTTGGCACCCGAGAGCAAGTCCTCGCCATTGCCAACGAACAGCACCGCCACCGCTCGCGGTGCACCCTTTGACTGCGCAATCGCGATGCGGAAGCGCAGTCCTTGCGAACGCACCAGTTCCACTACCCGCACCGCCGGAAGGTCGCCGCACCCTCGATCGCCGCGCCCTGCGCCAGGAAACACCAGCGCGTCCTGCTGCCACACGAGCAGCAAGACGATGCCCACATAGGCAATGACGATCGCGGTGAAGCAGATCACAAGTTGACGGCGCAGACGGCGCATCCAGGAAGCTGCAGCTTGGCGTCGTGCCACCATCCTCGCAAGCACGCCCTCGCTGCGAACGCTTCCGATCCACGAAATCTACCGGTCAAGCGAGGTCCGAGTCGCCCAGCATGAACCACCAGTTCGCACTCAAGAACTCGGCGCTCACCGGGGCGTGGTTGATGTTGTGTACCAGACGCCGCTGCATCCACAAAGACGACGGCTGCACCGCGAACCCACGTGCCAACAGGTGCCGCCACTCGTGGGACCACTGCGGAAACACTGCCATCAGTCGTTCTCGCCCCTGCTCCCCCTGACGTCGCACCGCCGCGGCCAGTAGGGCATCCTGCGCTTCCAGGTCGCGCTCCACAGCGAGCCAGTCGGCGATGGTCGCCGCCTCGGGCGCGAGGCCAGAACCGGGCTTCAGCACCATCAAGCCGCAGAGCACGGAGCCTCTTCGGGCAGTCCAGATTTCGTAGTCCTGCCGGTGCGGGATCTGCACGTAGCGCCAGTCGAGGTAGACACGATCTCGGCGCACCAGACACGGTTTGTCCTTCTGCACCTGCGCGTAGAGCGCATCGACGTCGTCAGGAACTAGCTCGACCTTCTGCACCTCGATGCCGCCGGGGAACGGCAATGCGGGCATGGCGCGGTCGCGGATCAGGTAGTCGATCGCGCACATCTGCGTGTACTGCAGGTAGCGCTGGCCGATGCGGAACGCGGCGTCGACCGGAAAACCATAGAACAGCGAGTCGCCGATCGCCTTGCTCTCAGCCCAGAACGGCTCGCAGGTGAGGACGAACAGGCCCTTTCGCTTCAGGCCCTGTCGCCAGTCCGGGTGCGTCATCGAGTCGACGCAGTGCACGAAGGTCTTTGCGCCCCACGGCGTGTCCACCAGCAACGGTACGCCGGCGTACTGCGCCGCGACGGTGCCGTCGGCGGCAACTGCAAGCCAGATGCGATTCCCCTGCGGGTTGTCGCGGTACTGCCACTGCCATTGGGCCATCGTGCGATCGACGTAGCCCGCGCCACACACCTCGCGGAACACGAGGTTGAACGTATCCAGGATCGCGCCCTCGTCGCCGGGCCGGTACTTGCGGATCTCCAGTTCTGGGATGCTCATCGCGATGCCGTTCTTCGGCAGTTCAGGCCAGCCGCCGACAGAACTCTGCCACCAGGGCCGTCAGCATCACCGACGCCTTGCGACCTTCCTCCATGACCTCTTGGTGATTGAGCGGTTGCTCGCCGATGCCAGCCGCGAGATTGGAGATGAGGGACAGCCCGCAGATGCGGGCCCCCATCGCATTCAACGCAATCGCCTCGTGCACGGTGCTCATGCCGACGGCATCGGCACCGAGCACCTTGAGCATGCGCACCTCGCTCGGCGTCTCGTAACTCGGACCCAGCAATCCAGCGTAGACGCCTTGCTGAAGCCCACTGCCGCACGCGAGCAGTAGCGAGCGCAACTGTGGATCGTAGAGCTTCGACTGATCTGGGAAACGCGGACCAAACAACGCCTCGTGCGGGCCGATGAGTGGCGATTGTCCGGTCAGATTGAGATGGTCGGTCAGCACCATCAGATCCCCAGCGCTCAGATCCTCGCCGATGCCGCCGGCGGCGTTGGTCAGCAAGAACTGCGACACCCCGAGCAGACGCAACGTCCGCACTGCGCGCGTGACACAAGCCGGCGACCATCCCTCGTAGAGATGAACACGACCGGTGAGGCACGCCACCACGGTCCGATCGACGCGGCCGACCACCAGGGCGCCACCGTGGCCCTCGACCTTGGGCGTCGGCCATCCCGGGATCTCCGCGAACGGCACGCTCACGGAGTCGTGCAGCTCGGCGGCGAAGCCCTTCAAGCCGCTGCCCAACACCATCGCCAACCCGATCTGTTGACAGCGAGCGGCAGACAGTCGCTGCTGCAGATACGCGACCGCGGCTTCCACTCGTTGACTCTCGGTCTGGGTTGTCACTGAGCGACCTCGGCTAGAACACCCGCCACGCAGGCAGTCATGCAGGTGGCAATCGCACCGCCGAACATCGCCCGCAGGCCAAGTTTGGCGAGATCTCCGCGGCGCTCGGGGGCGAGCGCGCCCAGCCCGCCGACCTGGATCGCAACGCTGCCGATGTTGGCAAAGCCACACAGTGCAAAACTGGCGATCATCGCTGTGCGGGGCGCGATCGTGCCCTGCTTGATCATCGGGCCCAGCTCGCCATAGGCATACAGTTCGGTCAGCGCGATCTTGCTGCCGAGCAACTGCGCGAGCACCGAGATGTCCTGAGCCGGCACACCCATCACGGCGGCAATCGGCCAGAAGACGATGCCGAGCGCCCCCTGTACCGACCAGCCAGCACTGAACAGATGCAGACAACCGTTGAGCACTTCGACGAGCCCAAGGAATGCGATCAGCATCGCGGCGACGTTGAGGGCAAGTTTGAGTCCATCTCCGGCGCCGGCCGCTGCGGCCTCCACGACATTGCCATAGATCTCGGCCTCGACCTTGCCAACGGTTCCCATGGTCGCGCTCTTCTCGGTTTCCGGCCACAGCATCTTGGTGCAGATCAAGCCCGCTGGCACCGCCATCACCGACGCCACCATCAAGTGGCCGGCGTTGACTCCGAGCCCGACGTACAACGCGAACACGCCACCGGCAATGGTGGCAAAGCCACCGACCATGATGGCGTGCAACTCGCTCATGGTCATCGTCTTCAAGAACGGCTTGATGAGCAGCGGAGCTTCCGTCTGACCGACGAACACGTTGGCGCAGGCCGACAGTGACTCGCTGCCCGATGTGCCCATGAGCCGCACCATCACGCGCGCCATTTGTCGAACGATCCACTGCATGAGGCCGAGGTGATAGAGCACGGCCATGAAGCTGCTGAAGAAGATCAGTGTCGGCAGCACCCGGAAGGCGAACAGGAAGCCGTTGTTCTCACCCGGCAACGCCTGGTCGACGGCGCCAACGTCGGTCAGTGCGCCGAAGATGAACTGGCTGCCCTTCAAGGAGAAGTCGAGGAACTCGCTGACCTTGCCCCCAAACCACTGCAGGGCGGCATTGCCGCGGCTCCAGTAGAGAAACGTCAGCCCCAGCACAGCCTGGAGGCCGAGACCGACGTAGACGAGCCGCCACGAGATGGCTCGACGGTTGTGCGAGAAGACGTAGCAAATGAGCAGCATCGCAAAGATGCCGATCAGTGAGACGAAGCGCTCCATGGGAGGCGGATGCTACGTCGCGTCCCCCGCCGCCGCACCCGTGGAGTGCGAGCCATGCGCGTGGCGGACTCGAGAATCGCCAGTAGGATGCGCCGCGTGCCGAACCATGCCGATTCCACCGATCCCATGGGCGCGAGTTCGCACCGTCTCGCGGACGGATCCCACGACTGGCTCGTTCGCGAAGAGCCGCTGCTCCTTTCGATCCACGGCCAACAGTTGATGACGATGCGGACGCCAGGTCGCGATGAGGACCTTGGCCTCGGCTTCCTGCTCGGTGAGGGCATCGTGCAGACCAGCGGCAACGTGAAAGAGCTCCTGCTGGTGCCGGGCGACGCGGCAGCAGATCGCGTCGACGAGCTGCGGATCCAACTCAACACGCCGCTGGACGCTGCCGTTCGCGGTCGCCTCGCGCGCACGCACGAGATCCGCAGTTCCTGCGGAATCTGCGGGCTCGCCGACCCCGACGCGCTGCTCGACGACTTGCCACCCCTGCTGCCAGGTGCGCCACGGATCGCCCCGTCGTTGATCGCAGCGCTGGTCGAGCAGTTGAAGCAATATCAGCCGCTGTTTCTGCGCACCGGCGGTTGCCACGGTGCCATGGTCACCGATGCCCACGGAACCGTGCATGGCCACGGCGAAGACGTCGGCCGCCACAACGCCCTGGACAAGGCCATTGGTATGGCTGCCCGCAACGGCTGCGACCTGTCGCGCGCGGTCGCCATCTTGTCGGGGCGCGCTGGCTACGACCTTGCGATCAAGTGCCTGCGCCTACGCATCCCGGTGCTCGTATCGGTCTCGGCCCCTTCGGCCTTGGCCTTCGACCTCTGCCACGCGGCGGGCGCGACGCTGGTTGGCTTTGCCCGTGGCAGCGATTTCCGCGTGTACTGCGACAGTGGCCGGCTCGAGGGCGAGAGCGGCACCACCGCCTGATCGAGTCTCGCAGCGAGACGAAGGTCTCTGCCATCGCCGCGAGACTGCAGCCCGGCAGCTAGAGTACACGCAGCATCATGGTCGCCATCCCGAGCCTCACCACTCTTGCCGCTTCGCTGGCGCTGTTGTCGGTCGGCATCGTCGCTCTGGGGGCAAAGCCGGCGCAGCGCTTTCCTGTTGGCGATAACGGCACACTCCGATGCCGCCTGCCCGACTACCAAGCCGAACCGCTGCTGCAATGGCTCGTCGCGAGGTACCAGGAGCCATCGTTCCTCGACACCGACGGCCATGACTTCCGCGGTGCAGTCCTCGGCGATCGCGTCGAGGAAGCGTGGTTCGACGACCAGAGCCTGTCGCTACTGCAGGCCAAACACGAGGTCCATCATGTGCGCCGCGTGGGCCAAGGAGCCACCGCGGGCGTCAGCGACATTCTCTACCTGACTACGGGACAGCAGACTCTGGCGCTCCACCACGCCGTCGATCCAACCGCGCCGACTCGCTTCCAGGATGCGCTCGCGCTGCACGATCTCGTGACCGCCGACCAGCGTCCAGCAGTCGAACTGACCCTCCGCGACTCTGGTATCCGTCCAGCCAGCCTCGAACGCACTCTACGTCTGGATCGCAAACGACACGGCATCCTCCTCAGCGACCAGACCGGTCCGTGCCTCGAGATCGCTGTCGATCAATGCACTTCGCTGCAGCAGGATCTGGCACTGCGCTGGGTCGAGTTCGAGGTCTCCATCCCACCAGCGCGCAATGGCGACGCAGTTGTTGGCGAGACTATGCAGCGCGTCCGCACGCAGGTTCTCGAGGAAGTTCGAGCGCAGTTTCCGCAGGTGAAGCCAGAGTCGGAGGGACCGTATGCAACCGTGTTTCTTCGCCTGCAGTCAGGAACCTGGCTGCCCCTGCGCACGCTCCACGAACTGAAATTGTCGGACCAGCAGGCGAAGATCGCACTGCTGATGCTGACCGCGCTCACACTGAGTGCGCCCGCGCTGATCTTTGCTCTGCGTCGCGTCCGCGGACAGCGCCACCAGCGCAACGCGCAGCTCGTTTGATCGTCCGCCCGCGCGCTCAGTCGACGCTGAAGTCGTTGGCGCGCTGGTAGCGTCCGGAGCGCTCCTTCTCCAGCTGCATCAGCACGTCCGTCAGCAGGGAACTCGCCCCGAAACGGAACCACGCCGGCGACATCCACAGGTCCCCGCAGGTCTCGTTGACCAAGACCAAGTACTTGAGCGCGTCTTTGCTGGTCCGGATGCCGCCCGCAGCCTTGACGCCGACCATCTGGCCGGTCTCGAGGTAGTGGTCACGGACCGCCTCGAGCATGAGCAGGACCACGGGCAGAGTGCTCGCCGGAGTCACCTTGCCGGTACTGGTCTTCAAGAAGTCGCCGCCGGCAAGCAGGGCGATGCGGCACGCCCGGCGCACGTTGTCGTAGGTCTTCAGCTCGCCGGTTTCGAGGATGACCTTGAGGTGCGCGCGGCCGCAGGCCTGCTTGATGGCGACGATCTCGTCGTAGACGTGCCCGTAGCGACCCGCGAGGAAGGCGCCGCGATCGATCACCATGTCAATCTCGGTTGCACCAGCGGCAACGGCGAGTTCGGTTTCGCGAAGCTTGGTGGCGCGGTCCGTACGGCCCGAAGGGAACCCCGTTGCCACAGAAGCGACTTGCACAGAGCTGCCCCGCAACGCCTCGACTGCGACCGAGACCAAGTCGGGATAGACACACACCGCGGCGCAAGACGGAATCTCAGGGCGCCCCGGCATCGGCTGCCTAGCTTTCGCGCACAGTTGCCGAACCTTGCCGGGAGAATCCATGCCCTCGAGGGTCGTCAGGTCCATCATGCGGATCGCGAGCTGCAACCCCTGCACTTTCGCCTTCTGCTTGATGGAACGCGTTCCGAGCTCTTGCGCGCGCGTCTCCAACTGGACGGCATCGACGGGCGGTACGCGGAACTCTGTCGGGGACTGCATGGAGGGCATGGAAGATACCTCTGCCTCGCCTACGGCAACGAGTGGAACGTGAACGGTTCGGGCAACAGCCGATCAAGACTGGTCGCCACCTGCGAGTTGCCCGTGCCGAGCAGCACGACATGCATCGCCGGGCCGAACTCGGCGAGCACCTGTCGGCATGCGCCGCACGGACGCGCCGGATCGAGCAAGTCCGTCACCACGACGACCGCCCGCAGCGCGCGAACGCCAACCGCAACGGCGGCACAGACCGCTGCGCGTTCGGCGCAGATGGTGAGCCCGTAGCTGGCATTCTCGACATTGCAGCCGGCAAACAGCCGGCCATCGTCGCTGAGAACCGCAGCGCCGACGCGAAACCGCGAGGCCGGCGCATACGCGTGCGCTTGTGCAGCGCGGGCCATCGCCGCCATCTGCTCGACGACGCCGGAAGCCAGCTCACCGACCCGAGAGACCATCGAGGAAGCCTACGCCGCAGCGGATGCGACCGCGAGCCACTTGTCGCTGTCCCTAGGCCAAACGTGTGCAATGCGGACAGGCGCACCCGTGGAGTGCCCTGTCTCTGTGCGCGATGGGCACACTCGCACCGCGGCACAGGGCTTGCTCCATACCCTTGCCATGTTCCGATCCGCTGTGTTGCTCCCGTTCTCCGTCGCCTCTGTGCTGGCCGCGTTCGCGGTTCCGCATCAGGGGCAGCGGTACACGGTGGTCGCCAGCGCGTCCACGGCAACTGTGGCAGCCGCGGCAGCGCAAGCTGTCACGGTGCACGAACCGGCGATGCAGTGCGAAACCAAGGTGCAGTGCGAACGGATGGACGCACGCACCATGGCTCAGCCCGGTGCCGCTTGGATCTACACCGTGGCCGGCCTGCCGCCAACCGATGCGCCTGCTGCCGACGATCGCGTCGACACCACGGCGCTCGGTATCCGCGGCCTCGCGTTCGTTGTGCACCCGCACCGCGAACTGAAGACCCTGACTCGCGACCAGGTGCACGGCCTGATGTCCGGTTCGATCACCAACTGGAACCAGTTCGGTGGCCCCAATGCGGCGATCCGACTGCTGCGTTCAACCGACCCCGACGACCAGGACACGCTGTCTGAGTACCTCGGCGCACCGGACCTGACCCGGCTCGGCCAGAGCGACGCGTTCTACGGCGACCATCGTTGCCTGCGCCTCGTGACCGGCGACCCGTTCGCCATCGGCACAATGTCGATTGCCTTTGCGGAACGTGCCGTCGCCGAAGGCGTGCCACTGCAAATCGTCCCGCTCGATGGCATTGCCGCGACCAGCAACGCCGCCATGGACGGCAGCTACCCGCTGGTGCGAACGCTCGAAGTGCGCTTCGCCAACGTCGAAGACAGCCGCAACGCTCGATTGCTGCACCGCCTCGCCGGCGATGAGGGCCAAGAACTCTTGCGCGCTTCTGGCTACCACTCGCTGCCACTGCGCTGACCTTCGGGGTGCGCGTGGAGCCTCGGTTCCATGCCCGGCACGCGACGACGGCCGCAGGCGCTGGCAACCAACTAGGTGCGGGCGCCGACACGATCATCGCAGCATGGCGGCAGTCGCCGCGATTGCCCATGATCCTCTGGTGAGCGCAACCGACATCCCGACGCCGCAGTCTGATGCCGCTGTGAGAGCGGTGTTGCGCGTCCTCCACTGTGAGGACCGCGAGGAACTCACCATCGGGGGCCTTGCGGTGCGTTCGCTGGTGCACGAATTCGGCTCCCCGCTCTACCTGTTTGACGCCGACGCCATCCGTCGTCGCGCCGCCCTCGTGCACGCAGCCCTCGGCCCGCGCGTCGCGCTGCTGTTTTCGATCAAGGCGAATCCAAACCTCGCGATCACTCGACTCCTGCGCGAATGCGGGATCGGTGCCGAGATCGCCTCGCTGGGAGAACTCGAAGTCGCCCTCGCCGCCGGGCACGCGGCTGCGGCGCTGCGCTTCGCCGGCCCCGGCAAGACCGATGCCGAGCTAACGACCGCGTTGCAGTCCGGCCTCGGTTGCGTGCACGTGGAGTCAGCAAGTGAAGTGGCGGCGCTGTCGCGAATCGCGCGTTCGCTTGGCCGGCGAGCAGGCGTCGCGGTGCGCGTAAACCTCACCAGCAAAGCCCTCGGCGGTCGCCTCCGCATGGCGGGTTCGGGCGCCAGATTTGGCGTCGATCAGGATCAAGTACCCGAACTGCTGACTGCAATCGCGGGCAATGACGCGCTGCAACTCCGCGGCCTCCACGCCTACAACGGCACACAGTGCTTTGATGCCAACGCCTTTGTGCACGGCGCCTCTCTGCTGTGCGAACTGGCAGCAGCCTTTGAGCGCAAGCTGTCGGTGCGCTTGTCCGAACTCGACCTTGGCGGCGGATTCGGTGTGCCGACGTATCTCGGAGACCCGCAGTTCGACCTTGATCGAGCCGGCTTGTTGCTACAACCAGTGCTCGACCATCATGACGCCCCGCATCGACGCTACTTCGTCGAACTCGGGCGCTACCTGACCGCCGAGGCCGGCGTCTACGCCAGCACGATCGTGCGGACGAAGACCAACGGCGGACGCCTGCACCTCGCCCTCGACGGCGGTCTACACCATTGCGCCGTCGCCGCCGGCAGCGGCAGCGTGCTTCGTCGCCCGGGGCTCGTGGTCCATGCCAGCGCGCTGCAGCAACCGGCCGCCGCCACCGTCGCCATTGGCGGCCCCTTGTGCACGCCGCAAGACCAGTTCGCCGACGCGGTGCAGCTGCCGCCGTGCGCCGAGGGCGACGTCCTCGCCGTGCTGTCGGCCGGGGCCTACGGCCTCAGCTACAGCCCGATCGGATTCCTCGGGCATCCGACGCCCGCCGAGGTGCTGATCGACGGCGGCGCGGCCCGGATCGTGCGCGCCCGTGGGACAGCGCTCGACGCGCTACGCGGCCAACGACCCTGACCAAGACACTGCCGGCGCGGTGGCATGACCAACCAACGCCGAGGCCGCCGCGCGCGGATTCGTGTGCCATACTTCTTCGCATGCTTCGTCCGTCCTACTCACTGTTCGGTCTCGCGTTGCTGGTCTGCACCTTGGCAGCCTGCGGCGGCAGCGAACCTACGGGCCCCAACCCAAGCGGCGCGGACAACCCCGGTGCGGCGGGAACCATGCCCGTGGACCAAGCCGAACCACGCGACATCCAAGAGAAACTGGTGCCTGGAAAGCCAGCCGTCACGGAACCCATCGAGCTCGTGCGCGAGATCGAACGGCTGCTGGACAGTGTGACGGATCGAGCTTCCGCCATGGACAAGCGCATCGCGATCGACGGCCGCCTGCTGGCGCTGCGCAAGAAACTGCCCGACTGGGAACATCTGCACAGTGCCGCCCGCGAACTGTTGAAGCCCCATGGGGAAGAAGGCCAGATCCTCGCCGACCGCGTGCGGAGCAAGGCCTTGGCACTCGCCGAGAACCCTGCGGTCAAGGCGATCCTCATGCCCTACCTGCAACAGGTGCAGGACCTGCTGAAGTGACCGATCGGCGCGCCGAGCCGCCCCCAACTCCGCGCGACGTCGACGCCGATCAGTGAGCGGCAGAGGCCGCAAGGTCGGCAATCGCCTGACAGAGCTTCATCACCGGCACGCCTTCTAGATTGCACATCACGACCGCCACGACGCGCGACTCCGGCAGCAGCACCAACGCCGTGCTGACGCGCGACTGGGCGCCGCTGTGCGACCACTGCAGGTGCTCGGTGCGCATCGCAATCGACAGTCCCAGCCCATAGCCCGTCGACTTGCCGTCCGTCGACGTTTGCGGCGTCGCCATCACGGCGCGCTGTTCTAGCCGCAACAACGTGCCGTCCAGCAGCGCAACACCAAAGCGCGCGAGGTCCTCGACATTGCTGCACAGACCGCCGCCGCCGATCTTGTAGCTGCTGTCCATGAGCGCACTGTTTTGCAGTTCGCCCTGTCGGCGCACGTAGCCCTGCGCCCGACCCTTCAGGATCCGCCGCTGGTCGTCGGACTGCAAGGACAGGGCCTTCGCCGGCGTTGCGATGTGCATGCCGACGTAGTCCGAGAACGTCTGCCCACTCGAAACCTCAACCGCGGCCGCCGCCAGGCTGTAGCCGTAGGTGCTGTAGCGGTACTTGGTGCCCGGCTCGTGCAGCAAGTCGTCGTCGCAGAAGCGCGACAAGCCGGCTCGCTGCGACGCGAAGTGCACGGTGCTCTCCGACTCGCCGAGGCGGTAGTGACGCACGCCGCCAAGGTGCCCGAGCACCTGGCGCAACGTCACCGGCCACGGCTTCTGCGGCCATTCGGGCACGACCCCGTGCAGGTCCGCGTCGAGCTCCAGTTTGCCAGCAGCGACCAACTGCATCACTGCGACGGCCGTCACCGGCTTGCTGATGGATGCGAGGCGGTACACCGTCTTCTCGTTTGCCGGCACATCGTTCTCGAGATCCGCCAGGCCGAGGCCGCCTGCGAACACGACGTCGGCATCGCGCGCGAACGCGAAGGAGAGACCTGGGATCGCGTGCTCGGCGCGGAAGGCGGCAGCCCGCTCGCTGGCGCGATCGCAGAGTTCGGCAGTTCGTGGGACTGCGGTCCCCTTGCCGTTGCCGCCTTGCGTCTCTTGGCCGACCAGCGGCGCGAGCACGAACGCGGTCGCGACGAGGATCCGACGCATCGCCAGCGAGTTCATGCGGTCAAGAACTCGATCGCGCCCGCTGGCAAGAAGTAGAGGATCAACATCTCGCCGCCGCGCACCGTCGGCACGTGCACGGAGTCCTTGCCATAGACCACCCAGCCTTCTGGTTTGCCGTCGAACTTCGGCTCGCCGCTGCGCGTGAAGCACAGATCGATCTCGCCGTTGGGATGCCGGTGCTTGGGCCCCGCCTTGTCCATCAACACAGCATCGACCGAGAAGCCGAATAGATCCTTGGCAACGCGACCGAACCGGATGCCGCCGCTTTCCTTTGGCAGCAGCCACTCGGACGCGATGGCGGCCAATGCTGCCGCCTTCAGGTGCTCGATCTGCGCTCCCCGATGGGGCAGCAACTGTTCGCAGCGAAGGGCGGCATCCTCGTGCTCGACATCAACAGCCCGCAACGCTTCCGCAAACGGCTGCAGCAACGCAGTGAACTGCTCCTTGGTCATCGGCGTAGTCATCGCCCCCCTTTGTAGCAATCCGAGTGCGCGCGCTCCATCGCCCCACTGCCGAGAGCTACTTGGCCTTTGGTCGAAAAACCTGGACGACCGCCGGGTTGCCTTCCAGCCGCGGTCCACCGATAAGGTCGATGCAGTAGGGAATCGCCGGAAACACCGCATCGAGGCACACTCGGATTGACCCCGGTTTGCCAGGCAGCGTGACCACCAGCGCTTGGCCACAAATGGCCGCCGTCTGCCGCGACAGGATCGCGGTCGGGACGCCCGCGCGCAGCGACGCCGCGCGCATCTGTTCGCCGAAGCCCGGCAGTTCCTTGTGACAGACCTGGGCGATCGCTTCCGGTGTGACGTCGCGCGGCGAGGGCCCGGTCCCCCCCGTAGTGCAGATCAGGCAACAGCCCGAGTCTTCGAGAGCGCGGATCGACGCCGCGATGAGCAGCACGTCGTCTTTGACCATGCGGCGATCGAAGGCACACTCGGTCGCGAGGTAGTCGCGCAGCGCAGCTTCGATCGCGGGGCCCGACTCGTCGGCGTAGAGGCCGAGCGAGGCGCGATCGCTGATCGTCAGAATGCCGATGCGAGGAAGGCTCACGCTGCGCGAGGCGTCGACAAAGGGCTCAGCCGTTCCCACCGACAGACTTCTTCGGCGGCTCCTCGAGCAGCTTGGACCGAACGAACTCGCGGTTCATCTCGGCGATCACCCGCACCGGGATTTCCTTCGGACACACGGCCTCGCACTCGTACTGGTTCGTGCAGTTGCCAAAGCCCTCCGCATCCATCGCCGCGACCAAGCTTCGCGCCCGCGTGTCGCGCTCGACGCGACCCTGTGGCAGATGCATGAAGTGGGAGACTTTGGCGCCGACGAACAGCATCGCTGAAGCGTTCTTGCAAGCCGCGACGCAGGCCCCGCAGCCGATGCAAGTCGCGGCGTCGAACGCCCGGTCGGCGTCTTCCTTGGGCACGAGAATGGCGTTGGCATCCTGAGGCGAGCCCGTGCCGACGGAAACGAACGCGCCCGCCTGCACGACCCGGTCAAAGGCGCCGCGGTCGACGACCAGGTCCTTGACCACCGGGAAGGCTCGCGCACGCAACGGCTCGATCCAGATCTCGGCGCCGTCGCGGAAGCTGCGCATGTGCAACTGGCAGGTTGTGGTGCCGCGTTCCGGCCCGTGTGGAACGCCGTCGATGACGACTCCGCACGACCCGCAGACGCCTTCGCGGCAATCGTGATCGAAGGCGACGGGCTCCTCGCCCTTCTTGATCAGTTGCTCGTTGAGGATGTCGAGCATCTCGAGGAACGACATGTCGGGCGACACGTGGTCCAGCGTGTAGCGGACCATCTTGCCGTCTTGGGCGAAGTCGTTGGCAGAGGACGCCTTGCTCTGACGCCAGATGTTGAGAGTGACCTTCATCGCTCGCGTCTCGCTCACTTGTAGCTCCGCACCGCGAGGTGCACGTTCTCGAACTCCAACTGCTCTTCGTGTCGAACCGGCGTCTTGTCGCGCCCGGCGTACTCCCACACCGCCGCGTGGCGGAACTTGTCGTCGTCGCGCTTGGCCTCGCCGTCGTCTTGCCATTCCTCGCGGAAGTGGCCACCGCACGACTCACGCCGCTCGAGCGCGTCGCGGCACATCAGTTCGCCGAACTCCAAGAAGTCGGCAACACGACCAGCCAGTTCCAGCGATTGGTTCATCGTGGCTCCGCTACCGAGGACTTTGACGTCGGTCCAGAACTCGGCGCGCAACGCTTGAATCTCCGCGATCGCCTGCTTGAGGCCCGCCTCGCTGCGCTGCATGCCGCACTTGCTCCACATGATCTTGCCCAGGGCGCGGTGGAAGTCGTCGACAGTGCGCTTGCCTTGGATCGACAGGAACTTCTTGGTCATCGCGTTGACCTCGGCAATCGCCTGTTGGAACTCAGGTCGGTCCGGGCTCACCGCGCCTGGCTTCTGGCCGGCAAGGTAGCCACCGATCGTGTAGGGGATGACGAAGTAGCCGTCCGCCAAACCCTGCATCAGGGCCGAGGCCCCGAGGCGGTTGGCGCCGTGGTCGCTGAAGTTCGCCTCGCCGAGCACGAACAATCCAGGGATCGTCGACTGCAAGTCGTAATCGACCCACAGTCCGCCCATCGTGTAATGGACCGCCGGGAAGATGCGCATCGGCTGCGAGTACGGATCCTCAGCGGTGATCTTCGCGTACATGTGGAACAGGTTGCCGTATCGCGCCGCGATCGCATCCTTGCCCAGACGCTTGATGCTGTCGCGGAAGTCGAGGTAGACACCGAGGCCGGTCTCGCCGATGCCCCGGCCCTCGTCGCAGACCTGCATCGACGCGCGCGAGGCGATGTCGCGGGGAGCGAGGTTGCCGTAGCTCGGATACTTGCGCTCGAGATAGTAGTCGCGCTCGCCGTCAGGGATGTCGGCGGGCTTGCGCGTGTCGCGGGCCTTCTTCGGCACCCATACGCGGCCGTCGTTGCGCAGCGATTCTGACATCAACGTCAGCTTCGACTGATGGTCGCCGCTGACGGGGATGCAGGTCGGATGGATCTGCGTGTAGCACGGGTTGGCGAAGCCAGCGCCGCGCTTGTAGCTGCGCCACGTCGCCGTGACGTTGCAGCCCTTGGCATTGGTGCTCAAGTAGAACACGTTGCCGTAGCCACCAGTCGCGAGCACGACAGCATCGCCCTGATG
>CAMBXM010000059.1 GCA_945871815.1 Singulisphaera sp. GP187 | reverse complement strand
CCATCGCTACGCCCAGCGCGCTCCGCGCGCGACGACTTCGCACCGGCCGCAGCGCGGCGCGTTTGCGGTCGCGGCGCTTCGAGCACGTCGTCGGGTTCGGCTCGCCGTGCGACCGAAGCCGCCAGCACGATCACCGCGCTGCCGATTTCGATGCGATCGCCCAACGCCAACGCCGCCCGATGCACGGCGCGACCGTTGACGAGCACTTTGCCTTCGAGCGCTTCCACCCATGGCTCGCCATCGACGAACTCGATGCGCAAGTGCCGCGGTTTCACGCCCGGGGAGGCAAGTGCCAACCCGTTGTCGGCAGCGCTACCGAGCACGAGCGGGCCACCATCGAGCGGGCGCACGAACGGGTCGGCGCCGTCGAGGACTTGGAGGATCTGCATGCGGTGTGAGCGACCGAGGACGAATCGGTCCAATACCCGGTCTTCCCGGGGAGGCGAGGCCGGGCAATCCTAGCGCCGGACCGCGGTGCAACCAGAGCCTCTCGTTGTGGTCGCTGGTTCCGCAGCGGCGAACTGCGTTGCCGCGCGCGGCCACGCCTCGGTTCGACGCCAGAGGCGCCAAGGGACGAAGGCCAGCCGCGCCCGCAGGACGCGGTCGGCCGGAGGCCGCAAGGCACCTGCGAACCGTGCCTTGATCTGGATCTCAGCCGCGCGCTTCGTCGGACAGGTCCTTCGGCTTGACCTCAGGACCTTCGCACAAAGCCGCAATGCGCTGCATCTCGTTCTGTAGCTGGCGGACGTTGCCGGGCCACTTGCAGGTGCGGATCGCCTCCTCCACCGCGGGCCCCAGCACGAGGCGGCGACCGGACTGCTTCAGCGCCGATTCGAGAAACCGACGAGCCAGCACGACGGTGTCCTGGCCCCGATCGCGCAACGGTGGCAAGGCGAGGCGCAGCACGTTGAGTCGGAAGTAGAGGTCTTCGCGGAAGCGCCCCGATTTCACGGCGCCTTCGAGGTCGGCGTTGGTCGCGGCAATCACGCGCACGTTGACCTTTCTGACCTTGCTGCCGCCGACGGGGCGCACCTCGCCCTCTTGCAGCGCCCGCAGCAGTTTCACCTGCATGCCCGCGCGCATGTCGCCGATCTCGTCGAGGAACAACGTGCCGCCGTCGGCCGACAAGAAGTGCCCAGGGTGGTCCTTGATCGCACCGGTGAACGCGCCCTTCACGTGGCCGAACAACACCGACTCGAGCAGCGACTCCGGGATCGCCGCGCAGTTCTCGGCGACCATCGGCTTGTCCTTGCGGCGGCTCAATTGGTGCAGCGCCGTAGCGACGCGCTCCTTGCCAGTACCACTCTCGCCGGTGATGAGCACAGGTGCGTCCGCCGGCGCGAACTTCGCGATCAGCCGGCGAAGGTCGAGCATCGGCTGGCATACGCCGATCAGGCCATGCCACTCCTCCACCGCAGCGCCTGGCACCAAGATTGTCACCGGCGCGCGCGCGGCGGCGACGGCGTCCTGCATCGCGTCGAGCAGCGTCACGTCGCCGAGAGTCACGGCTTGCTGCAGCAGTTCGCGGAAGCGCGCGAGGATATCGCTGGAATCACTCACCAATCCGCTCCGTGGTCGACGACCTTGAGACCGGCGTACTCGAGGATCAACTCGCGCTCGACACCATCGAGAAATCGCACCACCGCACGCATGCTGCCGCCGCGGCCCGACACGCTGCGCACGACACCGTTGCCGAACAGGTCGTGCCGCACGCGCAACCCGCGCTGGATCGCAACCGTGGCCTCGAGGCCCGGATCAGGATCGACGCTCCACGCCTCTCCCGAGTCTGGCTCTTGCTCGAACGAGTGCCACTTGGACTCGTAGGCCTGCACGCAGTCCTTCGGCAGCTCCTTCCAGAAGCGCGAGGGCTGCATGCGATCGGTCTGCCCATTGATCATTCGTTCCTTGGCACTGCTGCAGAACACCGTGCGCCGCCCGCGCGTGATCGCGACGTACATGAGCCGCCGCTCTTCTTCGATGCCGTCCTCGGTGTCCACCGAGCGCATGCTGGGGAACACGCCCTCGTCGAGACCGACGAGGAAGACGTGATCGAACTCGAGGCCCTTGGCGGCGTGCACGGTCATCATCTGCACACGCGGGCCGTCGTCCTGCGCACGGTCCTGCGACGTCAGCAAGCTGACGTGCTGCAGGTAACCGCCGAGCCCTTCCTCGTTCTTCTCGTCGAAGGCGGTGACGTCGCTGACAAGTTCTTGGATGTTCTCCTCGCGCGCAATGTCCTCAGGGTCGCCAAGACTCGTCGCGTGATTGAGGTAGTCGGTGCCTTCGAGAATGGCGGCGAGGGCGCCGTGCGCGCCCAGAGACGCCGTCGCTGCTTGCGCCTTGTCGAGCACCGCGGCGAGCTGCTGCAGCGCCTTTCGAGCTTTCGGTGGCACGATCGCGTGCAGCGAAGGCTCGCCCACCGCTTCGCGCAGCGACATGCCAGCCTCGTGGCCGGCGCGCTTCAGCTTGTCCACCGAGGACTTGCCGATGCCGCGGGTCGGAACGTTGATCACGCGCTCCATGCTGACGTCGTCGAGCGGGTTGACGAGGACTCGGAGGTAGGCGAGCAGATCCTTGATCTCGCGGCGCTCGAAGAACGACAGGCCACCGAGGATCTCGTACGGGATGCCCTTGTCCTTCAGCGCCTGCTCGATCGACCGCGACAACCAGTGCGTGCGATAGAAGATTGCGATCTCGTCGAGGGAGACGTCCTCGCCGAGCAGGCCGTGGATGCGGTCGGCGATCGTCTGCGCCTCTTCGGCTGCCCCGGCGGCGCGAAACAGGTAGAGCGGCTGCCCTTCCTCGTTGTCGGTACGCAGTCGCTTGTGCTTGCGCTGTTTGTTGTTCGCGATGACCGTCTCGGCCGCGCGGAGGATCACCGCCGTGCTGCGGTAGTTCTGCTCGAGGCGAACGACCGTGGTGCCGGGGTAGTCGTCCTCGAAGTCGAGGATGTTGCGAATCTCGGCGCCGCGGAAGCCATAGATCGACTGGTCTGGATCGCCGACGACGCAGACGTTGCCGTCCTTCGGCGCCAGCTCGCGCAACAAGTCGTACTGCACGCGATTGGTGTCCTGGAACTCATCGACCAGGATCCACGAGAAGCGCGCTCGATACTGCTCCGCGGTATCGGGGTGTTCGCGCAGGAGCTTCAAGAAGTTGAGCAGCAGGTCATCGAAGTCCATCGCTCCGAGCTGCTTCATGCGGTCGCGGTACGGCTGCCACACCTGTTCGACCACGCGGGCGAGGTCGCTGCTGCCGGTCGCGAGGTCTTGCGGCGACATGCAGGTGTTCTTGAGCCGCGAGATCGTCGAGCCGACGGCGCTCGGCTTGACCTTCAGTCGGTCGAGCCCCAGGTCCTCGAGCAGGGATCGGATCGCCGAATCGCGGTCGTAGGTGTCGTAGATCGTGAAGTGCTCGGGGTAGCCGAGCAGGGCCGCGTCCGCGCGCAGGAAGCGGGCACACGCCGAGTGAAAGGTCGCGATGCGCACGAACGGACCACCGAGGTCCTGCACGCGGTGCGCCATCTCGCCGGCGGCCTTGTTGGTAAAGGTCATCGCCAGGATCTCACTGCCGCGCACACCCTCGCGCAGCAACCGGGCGATGCGGCGGGTGACGACGCGGGTCTTGCCGGAGCCAGCGCCGGCGAGCACCATCAGCGGCCCGCGACCGTGCATGACGGCGGCTGCCTGCTGTTCGTTGAGGTCCTTCTGGATGGGGTCCGACATACGGGGCGGCGCAGCATAGAGGGACCTCTCGCAAAGGCGAGACTGGCAAACCACCGACCGGGGGCCCACTGCATCCGCGGCGCGGGCGCGGGCGAACGGCCGCCCATGCGCATCCGGCCCGCCGTGTTCGTCCTGCTCTGCCTCGTCGCCACCGAGTTGCCGTCGCTGGCCGCGCAAGCAAGCCCGACCGAGGCGATGCCCGCTGCGGACGGCGAGCCCGCCGAGCGACTGCTGCAGGTCCAAGACCTCGAGGCGCGAACGCAGGCGGCCGCGACCCTCGAGACCGGTCTCGCCGCCGACCTCGCCGACAGCCGACGCGCCAACGCAGCAGACGCCAACGGTACGACCCAGCGACTCGCCGATCTCCGCGTGCTGGCATCCGAGGTGGCAGCACTGCTGCCCGCCGGCAGCCAAGCCGCGCGGCGGCTTGCTTCGGCCACCGCCGCGGCGGTGGCGCACGAGTCGCAAGACGGGCCCATGGTCGCCGCGACCAAACTGCGCCTCGCACTCGCCGACCTCGATTCGGACCTGCGTTTCACGCCCGTTCGCGAAGCCGAACTGCCCAAGGGCTTCCCGACCTACGCCGCCCTCGACGAGATCGAGCTGCGCGACTACCCGACCTATCGCATGGTGCGGGCACCGATGCGGCGCAATGGCTCGATGTCCTCGTTCTGGATGCTGTTCAACCACATCAAGAAGAACGACATCGCGATGACCACGCCGGTCCAGATCGATTACGACCACAACGGCGAGGCGGCCGCGGAACAGAGCATGGCGTTCCTCTACGGCGATCCCGCGATCGGCGAAGCCGGCAAGAATGGCAAAGTAGAGGTTGTCGATGTCCCCGCGGTGACCGTGCTGAGCGTCGGTGCGCGTGGTTATGAACGGCCCGACCGTCTCGCCACATTGAACGAGCGCCTGCTCCGCTGGCTGGCGGCGAATGCGACGGAGTTCGAAGCCGCAGGAACCATGCGGATGATGAACTACAACAGCCCGAGCGTCGGTGACGACCGCCGCTACTTCGAGGTGCAGGTGCCAGTGCGCAAGGTCGAGGCGAAACCGAAGGCCAAGGCGCGCGAAGCGATCTGATCCTCGCCCGCACGCTCGTTGCGAACCGGGGCACCACCGCGAGCCAAGTGCGCCCGCTGCCGGCACGTCGCACGCGGCGGTGGCGGATTCCCCACGCGACTCAGCGCACGGTGAACTTCGCCCGCGGCGCTGGCACGTCGCGGCCGCCGCGCAGTGGCAACGGCACGGTCCACGCGACCTCGACGACGCCGGGCGGCAACGGCGAGCGCGGCGTGAACGCCACGCACCCCCGCGCCGACAATCCGGACTTGCCCTGGATCACCTCGAGCGTGCCGGGAATGCGCGCGCCATTGGCCGTGACGACGCAGGTGATCTCCGACAACTGCCCCGCATCGACCTCGCGGAAGCAATGCAGCGATACCGGAGTGCCGCCGTCACCCAGCGTCCCTGGCACATCGTGCTGGCCGTCCCGCGGATAGCACGTCGGAGCACCGCGCACCGTCGGTGGCACTTCGCCCGCCAGTTCGAGCACGAATGCATGTGGCCCCTTGCTGCAAGCGAACATCGTGCGCGCCGGGTCGATCAAGAAATCGCGCAGCGCTGGCACCGTCATCCAAGCCGCGACCGCGGCGGCGGGGTCCGCACCCTCGCAGTGGATCACGGTCGTGCCACACGCGGCCGGTGGCGCCGGTGGCTCGGGCGGCGGCCCCTGTTGCACCGGCTTCTTTGGATTGGCCTTCGCGCGCCGCTGCTCCTCCTCGAACTTGGCCTTCTTCTGCAGCCAGTCGTGAACGCTCTGCGCAGCCGCGGAAGTCGCGACGACAAACCCGCCGGGTCCGGCATCCGCTGCCGCGCGCGCCCGGAAGATGGCTGTGGCCAGAAGCCGTGCATCCTGCACCGCCTCCTTCTTGCCGCTCGGCGCTGCCGCCATCGCTTTGCGCAAGGCTTGACCCTTGCCCCAGTACTCACGCCAGGACTCGTCGAGGTCTGCGAGACTCCTGCCAGCGCGCTTCTGGAACTCGGCTGTCACCGCATCGGCGTCGCGCACGGTCTCGGTCCTGCTGGCGGCGAGCTGCATCAGCAAGGTCGGATCGACGCGCACGAGCCAGTCGCACATCGACCACGCCTTGACGCGCTCGTCATTGGTCATCTTGTGACCCTGCAGCAACACCAGTCGCGCACTCGGCGTGTCGTTCTTCGCCCACGCGCTCTCTTGTGCGATCTGCCGCCACGTTTCCATGTCCGGCTGCAGTGGCTTCGGCTTCCAGTTGGTCACCGTGTTGCCCTGTGGCTGCTCCAGATAGAAGGACAACGTGCGGTCGAAGAGCAACGCCACGGCGGCGTGGCCGATGCCCTCCCACAAGCCTTCGTTCTCGATGCCCGAGGCATCCTGCACGACGCCGCGCGCCGTGACGTCGACCAAGAAGTCATCGCCAGTCCCGTTCGCCAGCGTGTAGAGGCGTTGGTAGTCATTGCCGACGCGCACGAATGCCAGTTCGACGTCTTCCTTCAAGAACCGCAGCCGCTCACGGTCGAACTGCTCGGCAGCGGCATCCAGCGTCTTCTGATACACCGCGCGGTCCGCGGTCCAGAGGATGTCGTGATGCTTCTTCTCGACGAAGCGCTCGCCGTCAGCGTTGGTGAACATCAACCGACTCAGCAACAGCCCGCGCTCGGCCGCCTGCGCCGCGAGCTTCAGCCGCTCGGGCGGCAGCGCACCCCAGACGACGAAGTGATCGGTCCGCATACCTTGGTGCGCGATCCCGGCCTTTTGCATCAGGGGGTTCTGGCCCTCGGCTGGCGCCACCGCGGGCTCATAGCCGCGCAAGAACTCGACGCCCTGGGCAAACGCGCGGCCCCGACGAAGCATCGCGAGTTCGGACGGCGAGCCAGAGTGCCCGTCGAAACCAGTGGCGTTGATCGCGGCGATCGCTGCCACTGCCTGCTTGTCGCCGGGACGCAGCGTGACCAAACGGCGCCAGAACTGCAGCGCGCGATCGCTGCGCCCGGCGACCGCGAAGGCCCTGGCGGTGCCGTCGAGCAACTTGGCGATCTCCTTCTCCGTCTTGCTCCATTCCTGATCGATCTTCTTCTGCAGCTTCGCGTCGCCCTTCAGGTCGATTTCGGCCACGGCCTTGTTGGCGTCGCGGCGCCACACTTCACCGACCTTCACGAAGCCGAGTGCTTCGAGCGCGCGCGCGTTGCCGGGATCCCACTCCTGCACGACCTCGCGCCACAGCGCCACCGCTCGGCCAAACTGCTGGTTGCTGGCCAGCGCCGCAGCGCGGTTCAGCATCGCCGCGACCGCGGCGGTCTCGGCTTGCGCTGCGAGTGCGTCGGCCGCGCCGATGTCCTGCGCCAACAGCGAGCCAGTGGCCAGCATCCACGCAAACGCTCCGCGGTGTGGCGACGACAGGAGTGGTTGCATCACAGCACCTGGAAGGTCACGGACTCACTGCCGGTCTTGGTCGTCCACTTCACCGCGATGTCGACGCCCTTTGGCAGCGGATCAAACGGATAGAACACCCACAGCCCTGGAGCCGACACCCGGCGCGAGCCGAAGTTGGCACGCACGAGTTTGCCAACGACTTGCTGGCCGCCGACGAGCACGGTGCATTTCACGTCGCCGGGGTCGGCGGCGAAGTAGTGGGCGGTGATCGGAAAGCCGATGTCCTTCTGCTTGCCGCGGCCGTTGGCAGCCAGCAAGGCTGCGATCTCGGGGCCGAGCAGCGCCACCGGGACGGACGCGACAACCTCGCCCTTGTAGACCTCGCTGCCCTTCTGATTGGCCCAGGGAAAGGTCATCGACTCGACCCGAGGGCCCATGGTCCGACCGCGTTGCACGTCCATCACCAACAAGGGCCCGTCGGCATAGGCGCCCACCTGCTCGAGCGTGCGGTCGAATAGCGCATCGCGGAAGCCAGGAATCAGCCACCAGTCGGCCATCGCCTTCTTCGGGTCTTTCTCGCCGCTTTGGATCAGCGCACCCTGCGCAAACAGGCGGCCGATGTTGGTGGCCAGGGGCTTGCCCGCCTCTTGCGTGTTCTCACCATCACGCGCGACCTTGTTCTTCTTGAGGTAGTCGGCGTGTTGGCGACAAGGTCCCGAGTAGTCGGCGGACCAACCGGCGTTCTTGGCCCTGAAGGTGCGGCGCAGGCGGTTGAACTCCTCGATCCACAATGGCGCGTCCTTGCTGATCGCATCCATCGGTGTGACCTGGTCGCGAATCGCGCGCAGCGCCGCCGAATCCCCGGTGTAGAAGACCCGCCAGTCCTCTTCGACCTCGCGCAGCTGCACCTTCGTCGCGTCGAAGAACGCGGTCATGACTTCGAAGTCGTTCTTGGCGGTAGTGCCCGACGTATCGAGCGCGAGCAACAGCTTGGGCTCGCGGCGCAGCAGGTAGTCGGCAAACGACCACGCCTTGATGCGCTCCTCGTTGGAGAAGCTCGCGACTTGGATCAACGGCAGGTGGGCGGCCGGTGCGCTCGCCTTTTCGAACGCGAGGTCGCGCGCGAGTTCCTTCCAGACCTCGAGGTCCGGCATTTCGAAGCGACCCTGACCACGGCCGGCCACGGTGCCGCTCTGCTTTTGCTCGGCCACCGTCATGATCAGGTTGCGGCCAAAGAACAGCCCCACCACCGCGTGGCCCGTGCCCTCGACGATCGCGTCGCGCTTGGTCATCGAGTACTGCTCGGCCACCTTGCGCACGGCGTAGTCGATCATCACCGCCGGGTCCGCCTGACCGGAGACGAGGAGGCCATTCTTGCCGCGGTCGATGCCGCACGCCGACGTGTGCTGCAGCACGAAGTCCACATCGCCGATCGCCGCCGCGTTGGCCTTTACGACTTGGCCCCAGACGGCGCGGTCCTTGAAGAAGGCGATCTTCGTCGTCATCTCGGCCGGGGTCTTCCAGGCTTCGCCGTCGAACACCTGCTGGCAGAACGCGAGCGAACGCTCGGACCACTGCGCCACGTCCACCAGCACGTCGCGTTCCCAGTCGCCGAAGATGACGAAGTTCTCGGTGGCGACCGCGGCGTACTTGGCGCCGGCGCTGTCGAGTCGTGGATCGGTCTGCGCGACGTCTTTCACCGCGTACTTCTGCGCGGTCAGGCTCGTGACCAGACGTTCCATCGTCCGCGACCGCCGCAGCAACTCGAGCTCGAGGTCGGTGCCGGTGACCCCCTCGACCGTGCGCGCACCGACGCCCGCCTGCGCCTTGCCGTCATTGGGTTGGAAGCGCAGGGCCCGGCGGAAATGGTACTGCGCGCGGTTCTGCTTGCCGGCCGCTTGCAAGGTCGCAGCGAGTTCTCGATGGCCGTCGCCAAGTCGCTTGGCCGTCGCCTGCCACTTGCCGTCGAGCATCTTCGCGTTCTTGAGGTTTGGCTCGTCGATCTGCGGGTAGTCAAACCCGGGCTTGGGCTGCCACGCACTCCCAACCGCGACATAGCCGAGTTGTTCGCGGGCAACGGCATCGTTGCGGTCGTACTCGGCGAGGATCTCGACCCACACGTCGCGCGCGCGACGCGGAAAGCCATTCTTGTAAGCCAGCGTGGCAAAGGCGTTGAGCTCCTTGGCCGTGCTCTGGAGCCACGGCACCTCGGCGGCATCGGGCTGCGGCTCGGGTGGGGCCTGGCCGCGGGCAGCAGCCACGAAGAACAACGCGGCGAGAAGAAACGACAACGGTTGGTGGAAGGCCACGGATCGCAAGGGGCTCGAGGGGCGAACGAGGGGGCTCGCTAGGCTATCCGCATGCAGATCGCAGTGCGCGTCCGCCGCTCGTCGCCGTGGCTGATTGGCCTCCTTGGCACCGTCAGCACCCTGCTGCCACTCGCGCGGGCGCAAGAGCCGCCTCCCGGGCCAGAACCGACCGCAGCCAAGACCGCGCTGCGCACGATCGTGCTGCAGAACCTCTCGCCGCACCCGCGTCGCGAAGTAGTCAGCGCCGTCGTGCCGTTTGCGCGCGGCGCGGTGAGCGAGTTGCCCGATCTGCACGTCGACGGTCGCGCCACCGCGTGGCAATCCTTTGGCGCCCGCTGGCCCGACGGCTCGCTGCGTCAAGGTCTGTGCCTGTTTGCCGCCGAATTGCCGGCTATGGGCCAAGCCTCGCTCCCGTTGGTGCCGGGCGCCGGCCCGTCGCCCGAGGGCGCATTCCCTGAACTCGCGAGTACGCTGGTGGTGAAAGCACGCACCAATCTCGGCGAAGCGAGCCTGGAACCGCCAGTCACGGCGACGCTCGAGGACAATGCGATGCGCAAGGTCGAGCTTCGCAGCGCCCGCCTGGGCACCACGGGCCTCGTTGTCGAGTTGATCGTGGCCCGCGGCCGTGGTGACGCCCACGCCTACGTCGATGCTGCCGTCTTCTTCAGCGACCCTGCGACCGCGGCCATGCAAGTCGCGGTCGAGGAGTTCGCGATCGAGGCTACCGGCATGGCGCTGTTGTTTCGCCATCCCGGGCGGCTCTGCGTGCAGCAGCAGACGACCGAACGAGGGAGTCGCGTCGTGTTGCTGCAACAGCAGGTGCTTGGCGACGGCCAGGGCATCCGCCGCTGTGGCTCGCTGTTGCCCGCACTCACCGGCAAGGACGTGCGGCGCGACGGCAGCATCCAAGCGGCAGTACTCGGGCCCGTGCGCGCGGCCACCTCGTGGACGGGCACCGGCGCGTTCGGCGCGTTTGGCGAACCAGCGACCATGCCCGACTGGCTTCGCGGCGACGGCGCGCGGGCGATGCTGGAGCAGCGCCACCGCGCCTTTGCCGGTAGCGAGCGGCCGCAACCGGACCCATTCGTGGCCTACGAGTTCTCGGGCACGAAGAACGCCGGGCAGACGGGCGACCAGATGGACTTTGGCGTCACCAAACTCTCGGTCATTGCCACCACCGGCATCGGCAGCTTCCTGCTCGAGGTCGAACCGTCGGTCTTGCAGGAAGCCTGTCGGCCTGTGCACATGTTCGAGACGGACGGTGCCATGCTGCGCGCACTCGACCACCCGAAGTGGACGGTGTGGTCGGGTCGCACGCACTGGCACCCTGAGGTGTCGACGGATCGCCTCGGCAAGCCGGCGCCAGAGCCGCCCTTCGAGACGCATGGCTGGGGCGGCAAAGACCGCCAGCACTGGAGCAGCAACTACCTCGGCGCCTTCGCGCAGCTGACCGGAGCCCACTGGGCCCGGCGCGAGCTGCTGCACGAGGTGCAATTGTTCTTGTCCGGCGAGACGGTCGAACCGGGCAAGTCGACATCCGGAACGGATGCCCCGCGCGGCGCGGGCCGAACGCACTTGGCAGCCGCTTGGATGTACCTCGCGACCGGCGACTCCGACCTGCTGGCTCGAATCAACGCGCGCCTCGACCTCGTGAACTTCGCGCAGTGGGCTGGCCGCGAACTGCCCGAAGGCTCGGTGCGGACGATGGCGATCGAGAACCCCGACGCTCGAATGCTGGCCGGTGCCTGCCGCTATTGGACGCCCTGGCAAGACTCTCTGGCGTGCAACGGCTTCGCCGCCGCGCACCGCATCACCGGCAACCAGAACGCCCGCACCCTGGCCGAGACGATCGCCGTGACCGCCGTGCGGCACGGCTGGCTGGTCGACGACAAGGAGTGCATCGTCGCCACCGCGCTGCGCTGGCAGGACGGGGCCCCGCTCGAAGCCCAGCAAGAACGCGATCCGGCCTACGCGCTGTGGTCGTACGGCACGGGTTTCAACGAGTGGGCGCTTGGGGCGGTCGAGATCGCCAGGGTCGCGGCCGCCGCGCGAGGGGACACCGCCACGGCGCAGCGCGCGACCGAGATCCAACGCCGTGTTCGGGCCACGCGGCAGCGGCCCGCTGACGGGGCCATCGACCGGATGAGCGAGTGGGACGCCGTGCACTGGGAGCCGTCGCGCTGACGACGTCGGGACGTGGCAGGCCAGCCGACCGGTGGGGCTTGCAGGTTTTTTTCGCCTTTGGCGTGCGCGCGGCGGCAATCGGTCCTTCCCGGGGTGCGCCGCTGCGACGCGGCCGCTCCCAAGGCTCCCACCGACTTCCCCTGTCATGCGAATCCCCCCATCCCTCGCCGTCGTCTCCTCCTTCCTGCTGGCCAACGTGGTCCTCGCGCAGTTGCCCGACAACCTGATCGGCATCACGCGCAACACCCCGATCCTCGACCAGCGCAACCACAACGGCTGCGCACCGCTGCCGTTCTGCACGCCCTTCGGCTTCCCGGCCGCAGTTGGTGTCCCCTACGCTGGCGGCACGGGTTGGGATCCGATTCGGAACGGCGCCGTGGTCAGCAACGGCCAAGTCATCGCCGAGATCGACCCGAACACCTGTGCCTACATCTGCCCACCATTCCCGGCGCCGACGGTGTCCCCGAACGCGCTGGTCACGGGCCTCGAGGTTGTCGAGTCGCTCAACGAGATCTGGATGCTCGACTCGTTTGGCGCGCTCACGCGCATGACCTACGGCTGCCCGCCAGTGCCGTTCGCGGTGTGCAACACCGGCCTGCCGCTCACGGTCACGAACGCGACCGGCGGCCTCGCCGTCGATGAGAAGAACGGGTTCGTCTTCTACAGCTACTCCAACTGGACGACCGGCGCGTCGACGATCCACATCGCGCCGATGGCGAACCCGTGCCTCACGGTCCAGGTCGTGGTCCCACTGCCTTGCTTTGGCAGCGTCCCGCTCCGCGGTATCACTGGCCTCGCGGTCGATGCGAGCCGTCAGATCCTCTACATGACGGACGGTTTCCAATCGATCGGCTGGAGCTACCTCGTCACCGGCGCGCCGCTCAACTTCGGCCCGCAGACATGCTGCTTCTTGCCACCGTCGATTCCCGGTGACCAGTGGATCGGGCTCGCCGTCCGCACCGGCCGCGAATCGTCGACTGGCACCGCGTGCGCCAACGGCAGCTGCCCGTCGTGCCCGATGCTGCACACGCTGCGCAACAGCCCGAACCTCGGCAACGCAGCCTTCACCCTCGGCCTCGACGGCGTGCCACTGTCGTCGTTCGCGATCTGCGGTATCGGTGTCGGTCCGTGCCTCACGGCGAGCCCCACCGTCCCGCCCTTCTGTGGTCCCATCCTGGTGCAGTCGCCGCTGATCGTGACTCTGGGCCCGGTGTTCACAGCCGCCGGTGCCGGTTGCACCGGGGTTGCCAACTTCGGGCTGGGGTTGCCGATGAACCCGATCTTCGCCGGCCTCGTGCTGAGCTCGCAGTGTGTCGCGTTCTGCGCCGGCACGGGCAACTCCCTGAGCAACTGCATCAGCTTCGAGTTGCAGACCAACTGAGCAGACCCAAGGTCTCGAGACCATAGACGCGGGCGGCCGATGGGTCGCCCGCAGTCATTTCGCGCGCGTCCGTCGATGCAGAAGTCACCGCCCCACGAAAGCGGCCGACGGGCAGCGAAGGGGAGAGACGGCAAGCCGGTGGCCCTGATCCGGCGAAGGAGCCTCCCATTCGGGGCACCGGGAGGTCCCATTCGGGGCACCGGGAGGTCCCGTTCGGGGCACCGGGAGGTCCCGTTCGGGGCACCGGGATACGCCTGCCGCCGCGCTTGCGGGCACCCGAGGTCGCCGCAGTTTCGCCGCGATGTCGCCGCGCCCGAGGGGCACTGCGAGACGCCCGCGAGGGGCGTAAGTGGTACGGCCGAGAGGACTTGAACCTCTAACCTCCAGATCCGTAGTCTGGAGCTCTATCCAATTGAGCTACGGCCGCGCGAGGGGCGAGGACGTTAGCTGTCCCCCGAAGCTCTTGCAAGGCCTTTTCCCCGGCCGGACCGGGGTCAGCGCAGCGCTTCTTCCGCTGCCGCGAGGTGGGCGCTGAGCACTGTCTCGAGCACATGCAGCGCCCGCGCATGACCGAGCAAGTTGTCGGCAGGCTCGTCGAAGAGAACGCCGGTGATGGCACCGCGCAAGAACTCAATGCTGGCGCGAACGGTCCGCACCACGACCTCTCGATCCTGGCCGTGGCCAGTCAACATCGGCAGCCACTGCGTCGCGACGGCGTGCAATGTGGGCGCATCGACCGCAGCCGAAACGACCGACTGCACCCAGGCGCGCGCAGCGCGACGACGGCGGTTGAGCACTGACAGCTGGATCGGCTGACGAAGGCCACGTTCGCGGCCACGTTCGTTGTGCGCGGCGATCGACTGGTCGACCAGGGCACGAGCGAGGGCGGGGATGCACTCATGGACGCGCGCGGCGAGTATCGCCTTGCCGCCGATGTCGATCTCCGGCGGCGAGGTCGTGATCCGTCGCGCTTTGAGGAACGAGAACGCTCTCGGCTCGCGCCGCAGCGCAGGAGCAGCGGGTGCCTTCTTGGTCTCGACCGTTGGCTTCACCAGCTTGTTCATGCCGATCCCATCGGCAGTTCCGAACTGGGACTTCAGTCGCCCACTGCAAATCGCCACAGCCGCTGCAGCGACGTGTTGCAGTCCGCGACGCTTGCCGAGACCAGGCCAGCCAGGACTGGACCGAACGCAGCATTCGAAACGACAAGAACTTCTGCTCGGTGGAGATCCCCCAGATCGAGCCGTCGTTCGGCTACCGGAATCGCGGCCAGGGCAGCTCGTTCGAGCAGCAAAGCACGAGCGATACCTGGCAGCACGCGACCGTCGAGCGGCGGCGTCGTCCAGACCGAATCGAGCAGCAGCCAGAGGTTGCCGACCGCGGTCTCGAGCACTGCACCGTCGTCGCCCAGGAGGATGCCGTCATCGGCGCCGCCGCTTCGCGCCTCGTGCAACACGGCGTCCCAGTAGGTCCGCGGTTCGGCCTTGTACTCGGCGGCTGGCGCCGCTGTTGGCCGGCGCCCGACCACGGGCAACAACCTGACCGGCTCGCCAGTGCGCGACCGCGCCCACGGCGACTGCGCGCGCGACCGCGAACTCAGGACAAACTCGCCGTCGGTACCGCAGGCTGGCAGCCGACGCTCCACCCGGACCATGTCATGACCCGGATGCTGGCGGAGCAGCGTCTCGGCGCGCTGCTGCAAGTTCACGGGAATCGGCTCGCGATCGCCGAGCGCCAGCATCGCCGCGCCAAGGCGCGCCTGATGCCGCGCCAACAGACGCAGCTCGCCGCGGAAGACGCCGATCGTCTCGATCAGCGAAGTCGCCGCACCACTCACCGCCGCGACTCCGAATCCGGCGCGTTGGCGCGGCATTGCAGCGCGCGCTCCATTCCTGCCAACTTGTGCCGCGTCTCGTCGTACTCGGCAGCGGGATCGCTGAGCGTCGTGATGCCACCGCCGGCGTTGGCACGGATGCGGCCATCGCGGTGCACCAGCGTGCGGATCGCGACATTGCAGTGCATCCTGCCGCCTGGCAAGAACGCGCCGATTGCGCCGGTGTAAACGCCACGGCGCGCGATCTCGATCTGCTCCAGGATCTCGAGACAACGCAGCTTGGGACACCCAGTGACGGAGCCACCGGGAAAGGTCGCGCGCAGCAGTTCGCCGGCGGTTACCGAGTCATCGACCTCTGCGGTCACGGTGGCAAACAGATGGTGCACGTGCGCAAAGCTCGCGTGCTCAGGAAACCGACCCACCACCACGCTGCCGGTGCGTGCAACCTTGCCGAGATCGTTGCGCATGAGATCGACGATCATCGCCAGTTCGGCGAGGTCCTTGTCGCTGTGCAGCAGTTCGTGCAGCAACCGCGCGTCGCTGGCTGCGTCCTTGCCACGCGGCCGCGTTCCCTTGATCGGTCGCGTGCGCACGAACGAGCCGTCGCGAAACAGAAACTCCTCGGGCGAACTACTCAGAACCGCGGTGCCGTTGCCATCCTCGACATAGGCCGAGAACGGCGCCGGGCTCGCTTCGCAAAGCCGCCAAAACAGCGTTCGAGGATCGCCGTCCCACTGCGCCGAGAATGGCTGCGACAGGTTGGCCTGGAAGATATCGCCACTGCGAATGTGCTCGACCACGGCGGCGACGCGGCATTCATAGTCAGCGCGACTCGTGTGTGCCGTGAAGGCGCGAGCTGGTGCCGTTGGCGGCGCGGGCGGCAACGGCACCGGGGCGCACGGCTCTGCGCGCCTGTAGGCCGCCATGTGGAGCACCGGAACTTCGAAGTCGTCTGCGATCGCGCGCGGCCACGCCTCGACATCGCGGCCGAGGTCGTAGCCGAGCCACCCGGCGCAGGTGCGATCGCGATGGCGCTCGAGAAAGGCCTCCAGGAGCTCGAACGCGCCGATCTCGGCCCCGGCTGCGAGCGACAGCGCGTCGACTGGCTCGGTGCACAAGAGGCTCTGCGACCAACCCGAACCGAGCAGCAGCGCCACCGGTTCCCCGCGCGAAAGGCGCTGCAGCCGTTCGACCGCGTGGGGCTCGCTGGCCGGCGTCGTCATGCGCGGCGCGACCCCGTCAGGAGCCGCGGATCCACGAAGCTCTTCGCTTCTCCAAGAACGCCGCCATGCCTTCCTTCATCTCGGCGGTGCTGCTGATCGCGCCGAACAGGTCGGCCTCGAGCGCGAGCCCATCCTGCATCGACAAATGCATGCCGCGACGCACAGCTTGCTTGGCGAGTGCCAGCGCCTGCGGCCCGCGCGACACCATCTTGTTGGCGATGGCCTTCACCTGCGGCAACAGGTCCGCGGCTGGAAACACGCCGTTCACGAGGCCGATGCGCAGCGCTTCGGTTGCCGTCACCGGATCGCCGGTCAGGATCATCTGCAAAGCGATCCCCGTGCCGCACAAGCGCGGCAGTCGCTGGGTGCCGCCATAGCCGGGGACAATGCCGAGCGACACTTCGGGCAGGCCGAGCTTGGCGTTCTCCGCCGCAAAGCGGCAATCGCACGCCAGAGCGAGTTCGAGGCCGCCGCCGAGCGCAAACCCGTTGATTGCTGCGAGCACGGGCTTCTTGCAGTTCTCGATCCGACTGGTCAAAGCCTGACCGAGGCGCGCGTTGTCGCTGCCGTCGAGCACGCCCTGCTTGGCGAGCACCGTGATGTCAGCGCCAGCGACGAAGGCCTTCTCGCCGGCACCGGTGATCACGATCGCACCGACCGTCGCATCCTGCTCGAGCGCGGCGATGCAGCAGTCGAGTTCGCCGATCGTCTGGGCGTCGAGCGCGTTGAGCTTCTGCGGGCGGTTGACCGTGACGATCGCGAGGTGTCCCTCGCGATCGCACAGCACGTTCTGCATCGCCGCCGTCACGCCGGCGCCTCACCACGCTGCTGCCGCGCGCGCACTTCGACTCGTTCGATCTCGATGCGTTCCTTGGGGGTCGACTTCTCGCCGCCACCGCCGAACGAGCATTCGACCGAGGCAATGTCGTCGAGCACCTCGAGCCCGTCCTCGACCTTGCCGAAGACCGTGTATTGGCCGTCCAGGTGCGTGGCATGTTCGGCATGAACGACGAAGAATTGCGAACCGGCGCTGTTGGGGTCGCGACTGCGAGCCATCGACAGGATGCCGCGCGTGTGCGGGATGTCGTTGAACTCGGCGCGCAGACCCGGCCCCTCAGGGCGGCCAGTTCCGGGCTGGCCGGTTGCTCCCTTCCTGGTGTTGGGGCAACCGCCCTGCAGCATGAAGTTGCGGATCACGCGGTGGAACGCGAGGCCGTCGTAGAAGCCCTTCTGCGCCAGCTTGAGAAAGCTCTGCACGTGCAGGGGCGCCTTGTCCGGGAAGAACGTCACCACCATGGTGCCCTTGCTGGTCACCATCGCGGCTTCGATCTGGCTCGGGTCGGTGTTGTCGAGATCGATCATGGTCCGGTCTCCTTTCACTGCTTCATGACCGGCATGACGATCGCCTGCTCCAGCTTGACTGGCTGCAGCGGCGTGCTGCGCTCGTTGCCGCCGCACTGCACGTTGGCGATCTTGTCGAGCACGTCGAGCCCCGATTCGAGTGCACCAAACGCGGTGTACTGATTGTCGAGGTGCGCGGCATCCGCGTGGCAGACGAAGAACTGCGAACCGGCGCTGTCTGGGTCGGCGCTGCGCGCCATCGACAACGTACCGCGCGTGTGCTTGGTGTCGTTGAACTCGGCCTTGACCTTGTAGCCCGGATCGCCAGTGCCCCAGCGCGCCTGCTGGTCGTCGTTCTTGGTCAGCGGGTCGCCGCCTTGAACCATGAAGTTGCGGATCACGCGATGGAACTTCGTGCCGTCGTAGAAGCCGTCCTTGGCCAGCTTGAGGAAGTTCTTGACCGTCTCCGGGGCCTTGTCGGCATAGAAGGCGATCGTCATCTCACCGTAGTTGGTGACGAGCACGACCTTGGTCTTCTTGAGGTCGAGCTGGTCGATCGAGATCTTGCTGAGGTCTGGAGCGATCTGCACGACGCAGTTGGCACCGGTCATGTCCGGCCACGAAATTGCGATCGTGACCACGCCCATGCCGTCCTTGGCATTGGGCGCCAATCGATCGACTGGCAACTTGATCAGGCGCGACAGCGACGTACCTGCTGACAGCGCTACTGCACCGCCCTTGCCGGCTTCGCGGACCATGGGGCCAGCGGCATCGCCGACCTTGACGTCGAGCTTCACACCAGTCAGCAAGTCGGCCGGGACTTCGGCGTCCTGGGTGACTTCGATGGAGAGGCGCAGCACAACTTCGCTGCCGCGCACCATGGCGGGCTCAGCTGTGAGCGTCGTGCGGACACCGGGGATGTCCTGGGCCACTGCCATCGGCAGGGCGCAGGCGAACGAGAACGCGGCTACGAGGATTCGGATCATGGCGGTCGCGGAACGAAGGGCGGAGGTTGTAGCTCCCGGCCGCTGCTCGGCGCAACGACGCGATGCGCCGCCTGACCCCGTTTGCCCCGCGCTCGCCGGCTCCGCCGGCAGCCGTAGGAACGAACGCGGGATCCCGGTCATGGCGACTGCGCCGCACCTTTCCGCCAATAGGGGCCACCCGAGAAGGGCAACCCAATAGGGACAATCCCAAGCCGTGGGCGCCAGAACCACGAATCGGCGAGCGGACCGGCGCGGGCGGGCCAGAGGTGCCGCCGCCGCCGATCCCCACCAGTCAGCGCTCGAACTCGACCGCCATGCCCATGCCACCACTCATGCACAGTGCAGCGAGGCCGCGTTTCTCGCCGCGGCGGGCCATCTCGTGCACGAGCGTCACCACGATGCGCGCGCCGGTCGCCCCGATCGGATGCCCGAGGGCGATGGCGCCGCCGTTGACGTTGAGCCGGTCGCGCGCGATCGGCAGATCGTGCAGGCAAGCGAGCATCTGCGCTGCGAACGCTTCGTTGAGCTCCACGAGACCGTAGTCCGAGAGCACCCGTCCCGTCTGCGCCAGCAGCTTCTTGGTCGCGGGCACCGGACCGATGCCCATGATGCGCGGACTGACGCCCGCGGTCGCCGAGCTACCGAGCCACGCCAGCGCCGAGAGGCCGCGACGCGCGCACTCGCTCTCGGTCATCAACACAAGGCACGAGGCGCCATCGGTGATGCCAGAACTGTTGCCCGCGTGCACTGTGCCGGTTTTTGGGAGGAACACCGGCGGCAGCTTCTGCAGGTCGCTGATTGCGATGCCGTGGCGGACGTGCTCGTCGGTGTCGACCACGGTCGGTCCCTTCTTGCCGTCGATGCGGATCGGTGCGATCTCGGCAGCAAAGACCCCGGCCTTCTGCGCCGCCGCGGCACGCTGGTGGCTCTGTAGCGCGTAGTCATCCTGGGCCTGCCGCGAGATCGCGTAGTCCTGCGCCAGGTACTCCGCCGTCATCCCCATCGGCTCCTTCAGGATGCCGCAGGTGAATCCGTCCTGGAAGTTGCCGTCGAGCACCGGTTGGTGGCCGAGGCGATAGCCCTGCCGGATCTGCGGCAACAGGAACGGGATGTTGGTCATGCTCTCCATGCCACCCACCACCACCGTGCGCTTGCCTTCGAGCAGCAGCGCGGCGCGGGCGAAGTCGATCGCCTTGAGACTGGATCCGCAGGCCTTGTTGACCGTCGTGGCGACACAGCCGTCGCCGCAGCCCGCCGCGATCGCGACCTGGCGCGCTGGATTTGGACCGGAACCCAGTTGTCGCGCCTGGCCAAAAAAGCACTCGTCGACGTCGGTCGGAATCACCTTGGCGATTTGCAGCGCGGCCCTCGTTGCGTGGGCCCCGAGGTCAACCGCAGTCAAGGAAGACAGCGAGCCCTGGAACTTGCCGATGGGCGTGCGGACGGCGGCGACGATGGCGATGCGTTCCATGCGATGGGGCGTTCTGGAGAATCGGGCGCGCACCATACGGGGGCGGCGGGCGCGTTGCGACCCGAGGCTCGCTTGCGGCGCCGGCCCGGACAGCCTTTGCGTCGCACCTACCAGCCAAGACCCGAGCACACCGATCCAGGACGGACTCAGGCGGTGACCACTGGCCGACCGATGAAAGCCAACGCGCGCCCGACGCGCGCTGCCTTGGACAAGAACGCATCCGACCGAGCAGGCGAGCACTTTCAGGCCGCGATCGCGCGGCACCAGCTCGACCTGCAGACGCAACTGAAGCGGACGACCTCGCTGCCGTCCGCCATGTTCGACGCCACGGAGCCGATGCTCGAAGCGCGATTGTGCGAGGCGACCGAGAGCATCTTTCGCCAGTTGCTGGAGTTTGACACCCCGCAGCCGATCCCAGTTGACGGCGAAATGCGGCTCGAGTGCGTCTCGCCGCAGGAGCTCACCGCCACGCTCGATGCGGCCGTGCGCGGAGAGTTCAGCGATAGCGAAGTGCCGGCTCTCGGCGAACACCAGGATGCCGAGTTCGTTGCGATCCTCGCCGAGGCGGCAGCACGTTCGCGCGATCAGGCCAAGCAGCGAGCGGTCTCACTGCTGGCGCAGATGGGCAATGCCGCGGCGCGCGACCTCGACAGCCTTGCCACTTCGCTGATCGAACAGCTCAACGTCCTCGACCCCGCTACCGGCGGCGATGCTGAGGCAGAAGCGCGACTGAGGGATCTCTGCGGCCGAGTCGCCAACACGGTGATCCGCAGCCTGCCCGCGGCCACCCTCGATGATCTCGACGGGGACCCGGCATGATGCCCTTCACCCAGCTCGAACTGCGCAGCACCGCCGTGCTCGAATGCGCGCACTCGCTGGTAACCGCCGCGCAGTGCCGCGAAGTGCATGGTCGCGACAGCATCCACGTGACGCAGGCGTTGCTGTCCTTCGTGCTCGCCTTGCGCCAGGCGCAGACCTGCGGCGTCGAGATGCCGCTGTCGCTGCAGTTCGGCGACGACGCGATCTACCACGACGGCGCACTGCTGCTCGCCCCGAGCCTTCAGGCGCGCACACTGTTGCGAGCGCTGACGCGGCGCGAAGTCGCGACGCTCACGTTCCAACCCGAGCTCGGTGTCGAGGAGTGCAATCGGCTCTTCGACCTGCTGCTGCAGGACCAGAACCAGGACGCCTTGTTGCGGCAGCATCGCGAACATTCGCTGCGCGCGTTCGGCGTGCGCCATGTGCGGATCACTTCTTCGACCCCCGCGGACCCAGGCAACCGGACGGCCGCGATGCTCGATGCCACGCGACCAGACCTGCACCAGTATCAGGAACTGATCGACGCGCTACAGCAGAGTTCAGCGGCGGCGGTGCACGACCGCGCCGTCGGCGTCGATCGTGCGGCGGGCACGATCGAACGCACGCTGATTCGATTGGAGCAGGAGCCCAGCGGACTCCTTTCGCTCGCGGCCCAAGACAACGTCGACCGTTTCACGGTCGGCCATTCGGTGCGAGTTGCGTTGCTCGCGCTCCAGGTCGCGCGCGCTGCGGGCGCGGATCGCGAGAAACTCGTCGAAGTGGGCATCGCCGCGTTGCTGCACGACATCGGCAAGTCGAAGGTGCCGCAGGAGATCCTGTGGAAGCGCGGCAAACTCGACGAAGGGGAGTGGGTGTGGATGGCCCAACACCCCCGCCTCGGGGCTGACATCCTGCTCGAACAACCAGACGTGCACGCGAGCGCCATCGGCGCCGCCTTCTGCCACCACATGGATGGGCACGGCGGCGGCTACCCCAGCACGCTGTTGCCGGTGCAACCATCCGGCGTCAGCCGGCTGGTTCGCGTCTGCGACGTGTTCGAAGCGCTGACGTCCGTGCGTCCGTACAAACGCGCGCTGACGCCGATCGAGGCCTATGCCGTCATGCGCCGCCATCAGCGCGACTTCGACCCGCGGTGGCTCCGGCTGTTTGTTCGCACACTCGGGGCCTTCCCGCAGGGCTCGCG
>CAMBXM010000058.1 GCA_945871815.1 Singulisphaera sp. GP187 | reverse complement strand
AGGCAAGCCGAACGCCTTCGGTGCGGGCGGCTGCGGGAGGGTGAACGCGAACGGTTCCGCAGTGGTCATGCGAGCACCAGCCTCTGCACGGTGACGAACACCGCGTCGACAACGATGATCAGGAAAATGCCCACTACGACGGCGTTGGTCGTCGCACGGCCGACGCCTTCGCTCCCGCCTTGAACCCGGAGGCCGAGCGAACAGCCGACGACCCCGATGATGAAGCCAAAGCTCAGGCTCTTGAAGGTCGCGAACGCGAAGTCCGAGAGATGCAGCGCCTGCTTGAGCTGGGCGCTGAACGCGAGGAACTCGATGTCGGCGACGCCCCAAGCGAACAACGCGCCGCCACAGATGCCGACGACGTCGAAGATCACGGTCAGCATGATTGCCGACACCGCGCAGGCGAGGACCTTGGGCACCACGAGGAAGCCAGTCGGCCGGATGCCCATCTGCTTCAGCGCGTCGATTTCCTCGCCCACGACCATGGAGCCGAGTTGCGCGGCGTTGCTGGAGCCTGAGCGCGCCGCCAGCGCGATCGCGGTCATCAGCGGACCGATCTCGGACATCACCGAGACGCCGACCATGTCGGCGACGTAGATCTCGCAGCCGAAGATGCGCAGCTGCACCCACGCTTGCATCGCGAGGATCAGCCCGAGCAAGAAGGCAATGAGCAGGATGATCGGCAGCGCTCCGCCGGCGCATTGATCAATCTCCATCGCAGTGCGATCGAGCCGCAGTCTCTGGCCGCGGAACGGCCCTACGGTCACAGCTTCGATCACTTCGCCCGCGGTACGCAGCACGCCGAGCAAGCCATCGATCTTGGGCTCGACCAGGGCGCCGAGACGCTCTACCGGGTTCGGCTTCTCCGCCGCAGGCGGTGGCTTGCCGGCCAACCGATCGATCGAGACCAGGGAGAAGAAGTCGAGCATCGGCTGGCTCAGCCCACGCAATCGCACTTCGACGCCGTGTTCGCGCGCCCGGCGCATGCCCTCGACGACCGTCGACAGGCCCGCCGAGTCGAACGTTCCGACCTCCCCCAGGTCGAGCACCAGACGCGTCGGCTTGCTCCGGATCTCGCGATCGAGATCCGCCAGCAAAGCGGCCGCAGTAGTGCGATCCAGGCACTTGCCGAGGGCAATCGTCGCCGGCGAGGCGATCGTCGCGGTCACAGCGCAGGTCCTTTGGGAGGGAGGTTCACGGCGGTCGGTGTCGCTGTATCGGACACCAGAGCGCGCGACTTGACCCTTGCCATGGGCGTTCTGGAGGCCCCCTGCCCTTGCTCGTCGCACCGTTCGCGGCTGGAATGACGAGGTGCTGCCCTTCAAGGCGCACAGACCCCTGTTGTCTCGGCTCCGGTCCACCGGCCAAGGCTCCTTCTGCCAACATGAAAGCCACCTTCTTCCTGGGCTTGCTCCAGCTGTTGTTCGCGACCTGCGCCGGAGCTCCGTCGCTGACCCCCGAGGCCTCGACCCAACTGGCGGTCGCCCGCCGCCACCTTGCGGAGAAGGACCCGGATTCGGCACTCGCCATCACCGACAAGCTGCGCAAAGACTGGCCGCAGTGGGCCGAAATGTGGCTGGTTGCTGGCGACGGCAATCTGCAACTCGTCGGCCTCGATCGTCGCGGCCTGAACGCGCAAGCAGTTCTCGGCGATGCCGAGACCAGCTATCTGCGCGCCACTGAACTCGAGCCGCTGAGTGCAGCAGCGTGGCACGGCCTCGCCCAGACTCGCTACCAACTCGGCGACTTTGAGAATGCGCGCCTCGCCGCAGCCGCAGCGATCGATCGCTTCGATCGCCCGAAGTCCGCGCCGGGTGCAGCGGCCCCCAGCGCTCTCATTGCGGCGCGCTGCTGCCAGCAGCAACTCGTGGCGCTGCGGCAGGAGGAACTGAACTCCGGCAAGCCAGACGACCGCGGCGAGATCCCGGTTGAGCAGGAGACCTACCAAAAGGCACAGCAGGCTCTCGCCTACTTCACGCTGTGCCAGCAGGCGCTGCCTGGAGATGCCTACCGTGGTGCGGCGACGGTCTACCAGTGGATCGACCAGAAGGACGAGGCCATGCGTGAGCTGGAGCGCGGCATCGCAGCGGCTCCCGAAGTTGCCGATGTGCACATCGCCTACCAAGACCTGCACATGCAGATGGGCCAGCAGCGCGCACTGGCAGGCGCCTACGCGCGGCTGGTTCGCGAACAGCAGGGGCAGGCGATCCTGTTGTGGTTCAAGGGCCGCGCCGAAGTGATCGTCGCCGACGATCTGCGAACGCGACAGAACTTCCAGGCTGCCATCGAGGCCTACCGCAAGGCTGCCTCCAGCTACCGGGACTACGCGCAAAAGGTGCCAAGTCACCGCGACGCTGCGAACCAGTGGATCGCCATCTGCGAGCTATCGATCGCGCGATCGGCCACCGAGATGGGCGATGTCGCTTCCGCCCGCGAACACCTGTTCCAAAGCGCTGAGGCCTCACCGTTGGCGGTCGACTACGACGGCATGGAACCAAAGCTGCGCGACAGCTTCGGCAGTCACTTCGCGGGCGTGGTCTTTGCCATCGGCCGCGTGCTCAGCGCCAATGTCGACCAGCAGGCGTTGGAGCAGACGGTTGCGTTCTATGACGAGGTCATCGAGAAGTACCCCGGCCGCTGGGGCTTCGTCTACAACAACGCGGCGCTGCCGTGTCGCGACCTCGGCGTCTTGCTCGTGCGCGATGTCGAGAAGCTCGCGACTGAGCAGCGCGAAGTGGCGATGACCAAGGCCATGCAGCTGTGGGAGAAGAGCTATCGCTACTACGAAGACGCCGTGAAGCTCTCGCCCGAGGACGCGCGCATCGTCAATGACTGCGGGCTGATGCTCATCTACCATCTCAACCGCGACTTCGACCGCGCTCGCGAGCTGTTTGATCGCGCAATCACCGTGGGCCAACCGCAACTGGACGCGCTGCCGCAGGAAACGCCGCAGGAGGACCGCAGGCTGCTCGAAGAAGCGATCGGCGATGCGTGGCAGAACATCGGCGTTCTCATGACTGGTCACTTGCAGCGTCCCTTCGCGGAAGCAAAGCCGTTCCTCGAACAGGCCGTGAAGTTCTACCCCTACCAACAACGCGAGGCCGCGCACATGCTGCAGAACGGCGGCAAGACCTCGAACGCCGCGCGCCTCAACCCACGTAGCCTGCAAGGCTCCAGCGGCACCAACGCTGTCGTGGCATCGCTCAGCCAAGGCAATGAAGCCGAAGTGCTCGCGAAGGCCAAGGCCAAGGCAGACGAAGCCGCCAAGGACAGCGATCTCGACACCGCTCTGGCCGAGCTCGACAAGGTGAAGAAGGAGCTGAAGGAATACGCCCCGTACCAAGCGCTACGCGGCGACTTCTCATTGCGTTACGCCCGGCAAGCACTCGCTGAGAACCGCAAGGGCGCGGATCTGCTCTTTGCCGACGCGGTGACGGTGCTGCAGCGCGCCGTGCAACTCGACAGCGAGCCGATTGCGCCTCGCCAGATGCTGGCCGAGGCGCAGTACGAGGCCGGGCAGCTGCCCGAAGCCGTCGCGACCATTTCGGCGATGTTGCTGCACATGCAATCCCAGGGTAGCGGTGAGGAAGCCGCCGTGATCGCCGCTCACCGTGTGCGCAGCAATGCAGCTTCCCGCGTCTACATGGGCGCGAAGGCTGCTGCGAACGCCAAGGCCGTACTGGACGAAGCGCGCATCTCCTTTCGCTATCTCGAGCAGAAGCAGGCCGTCGATGCCGAGACCCGCCGCACGTGGGCAACGATGGAGACCTGGGCCGAGGCAGCTCCCGAGGCCGTCGGAGTCTACGTCCGAGCACTCGCGCAGACGCCCCTGGACCAGACGCTACTGACCGCGGTTGTGGACACCGCCCAGTCGGTCGGCGAACCGGCACTCGCGGTCGATGCACTCAAGGCGCGCACCGACGCCTCGGGTCTCTGGTACCTGGGCCGCGCACGGTTTCTCGCTGGTTCGATGCTGCGCACAACCGGCAAGTTCGACGAAGCGATGGCCGAACTCGATCTGGCCAAGACCGCATTCGAACAGTCCATGAAGGCGAACCCGAGCTTTGCCGACAGTTGCCAACAGTGGATCGCGATCTGTACTGGCAAGCAGGGCAACGCCGCGCTCGCCAAGAAGGACTGGGCGACAGCCGAGAAACTGCTGCTCGAGGCCGTACGCCAGCGCCCCGACCGCATCAACGACGACCTCGGGCTGCAAGAGACCACGAAGATCGGAGTGATGACGCTCGCCGATCACTACGCGCGCGCGGGCGACCTCGGCAAGACCGAGGCGATCTATCGCGCCGCCGTTTCTCTGGCCGACAGCGATCTCGACCTACTCAACAACGAGGGCCTGTTTGCCCGCGATCATGGCAACGCGCTGGCGCGCGATGGCAAGCAGAAGAAGGCGATGGAGCTCTACGAGCAGAGCTACAAGGCCTACACCCGCGCCGCCGAACTCGATGCCCAGAACGTGCGCCTGCAGAACGACCGCGCCCTCATCGCGATCCACTACCTGGAGCGCGACTGGGACGAGAACAAGGTCATCCTCGACCGCGCGATCGCGGCTGGCGAGCAGCAACTGACGGCCTTCCCTACGGACAATCCGCAGGGGCGTCAAACGCTCGACGAGGCCCTCGGCGACTGCTACGAGAACCTCGCTCTGTGGCACCTCAAGCACAGCGGTGACGCAGCTGCGGCGAAGCATGCGGCGGAGAACAGCCTGCTGCACCATCCAGGCAAAAGCCGCCCCGGCGCCAAGCGACATCTGCTCGAAGCCGAGAAGACGCTCAAGGAGTCAAAGTGAACGCTCCCTTCGCGCGGGCGCGCAGCACCGCCGCTTGGTTCGCAGCGATCACGCTGGCCTTGGCGCTGCCAGCCCAAGATGCCGTCAAGGACGCCCCGCAGAATCCGCCAGGCAAGCTCGATGTCACGACCCTGCGCGAGCAGGCGGCCGGAGCCGAAAACCGCGGCGAGTTCGCTCAGGCGGCCGACCTGTGGCTGCAACTCGTCGCCGCCGACCCTTCGCGCGCCGACTTTGTTCTCGCCGCGGGGCGCTGCCTTGGCAGCAGCGGTCGCTTTCGCGATGCCATCGATCTGCTGGAGAAGAAACGCGCCGCGTTTGTTCCGTTGACAGACCTGCCCGCGCTCCTCGCCCGCACGTATCTGTTGCGCGTCGAGCGCGATCGAAACACGTTGCAGCCAGAACTCGACTTCCAAGAGGCTGCGCGACTCGCCGAGGAAGTGTTGGTGGCCAACCCCGACCACCTCGACGCACGAATGATCCTGGCACAGGCCCGCTACTCGTTGTTTGACGCCAAGGGCGCATTGGCCGCCGCCGAGGAAGCGATTCGCCGCCACCCGCAGCATCCAGGTGGTCACGTGCTCGTCGGCCGCATCGCCTTCGACGACTACCGCCTGTTGAAGGATCAGTTCGACGCCGAAAAGCCGGTGGAGCCCCGCCACGGCGAGCTGGTCACCGCCATCGACGCGGCGCGCAAGCGGGCGCAGACAGCCTTCACTCGCGCGGCAGAGATCGACTCCGTCCGCACCTACCCTCTGGTCATGCTGGGCGACATCTGCGCCCGCGATCGCGACGTGGCGAGCGCGCTGAAGCACTGGAATGCGGCGCTCGGCATCGACCCGACTGCGCGCGTCGACCACGGCTGGATTCAAGAGCACACCACGCCAGCGCAACGGCGCGAGTTCTACCACAGCGCGCTCGCGCACTACGAGGCCGTGGCGAACGCTGCGCCCGCGCGCGCCGCCGCGCTGCGGTTCTACTCAGGACTCGCGCTCTACGCCGCGCAGCAGTGGCTGGAGGCGAAGACTGAGTTCGCCGCAACGCGAACAGACAACGCCAGCTTCATCAACGCCGACTACTACGGTGCGATGTGCGCGTGGCGACTCGGCGACGAGGACGGGGCCGAGACGCTCGCCGCCGCATTCGCCGCCGCCTCGGCGCCCGGCTTCGCCGACGTGTTGCGCGCTCTCGAGCCCGAGCCGCGCGCCGAGGTCGCAGGCATCGTGCGCCACCTCGGCGATCGCGCATGGGACCAGGGGCGACGCGACCAGAGCCGAGACCTGAACCACGTAATCGCCTGCTTGCAGGACTCGGCCGACGCCTGGAACAACTACGCGTTCCTCTGCCGCGAAACCAAACGGTTCGATGCCGCGTTCGTCGGCTACCAACACGCCATCGAACGCGAGCCGGATTCGCCGCAACTGTGGAACGACGCCGCCGTCGTCCTGCATTACCACCTCGCCAGCGAAGCCAACCGAACGCGCGCGCGGCAGATGTACGGCAGAGCCATCGAACTCGCTGACCAGCAACTGGCTGACGCCACGACGAGCGCAATCCTGCGGCAGCGGGCCGAGCGCGCGAAGGCCGATGCCTTGGCAAACCTGAAAGATCTGGAGAGCCTCGACAAGCCCAACAAGTAACGCGCACGGCCGTCGCCTAGCGGCCCGGGCGACATCCGCAGATCACGGCCAGAGCACGACGGACTGCGCGTTGAGGAACAGCACCGGATTGTCGACCGTGTGCACGGCCGCCTGCAGATGCAGTTCGAGACCTGCGAACACCGGGTCCATCGGAACCTCGAGCGCAACTCCCCAGGCGTCGACCATTGCGCCACCGTCCAAAGTAAGGATGTAGCTCGGGTCGAGCCAGAAGGTCCCCTCGACGTCCGGAGCGTAGGCAAGGAGCGGCACCACGCCGCGGTCGAACGACGCGAAGACGAAGAAGTTGGCCTCGCCAAGCACCTCGACCCCCAGCTCCAGGATGCCGACTGGCGGCACACCCAGTTCATCATCGACCTCGACGGCGAACTCAGCTTCGAACAGCGCCTGGGCCTCTGCTGCCGATGCGACCTCGAATCGCAGCGAACCATCGATCGGGCTGGTGTAGAACGACCCCGTCAGATCGGCGGGCTCGAGGATGAGGTCGGTCAAGTCCAGCAGAGAGTCCGTAGCAATGCCGCGATCTTCGAGTTCGCGCAAGACGAAGCCGCTGGGGAGAAGCTCGACAGTGCCGAGCACGCGCGCTGGGCCCTGGGCCGCAGCACCAGCACCGAGCAGGAAGGCCGCAGTGGCGGCAAGGAACAACTTGGAGGTCTTCATAGGTGAGGGTTTTGAGTGTCTGGTCGAGACTACCCCACGACGAAGAGCTTGGCGCCGCGCATGGCCATGGCACCCAAGCCAGCGCGGCAATCAGACGTTCCGCGGCGCGCAGCTGCATGGTTGCCGCGCGCGCTCGAAGCTGCGCTCAGTTCGTGATGCGCGTGACTTCGCGGTTCAGGAAGACCAGCGGCCCGCCCGTCGGCTGGATCGCAGCCTGGAAGAAGATGTCGACACCGACGAACTTGCAGGCAGCCGGCATCCGCAGGCAAGTGCTCCACAGGCAGTTGATGTTGCCACCAGTCACCGTTACCAGATTCGTCGGATCGACCCACAGGTAACCCGCGACATCCGGAGCGTACGGCGACAGCGACATGACACCGGCGTCGAAGCCGGCGAAGACCAGGAAGAACCCTGGGGTGTCAGTTCGCAGTGACATCGACATCGAGCGACCGCGACGCACCCAGTCCGAGGTGCTGAAACGAGCGAACGACCGGCCGATCGTGCTGGCCACGAACGAGGTGGCGCTGGCGATGCCACCAGTGACATCGACAATCCGTCCGACCAGGCCTTCCAAGGATGAAGTGCTGCTGACGAGCAGGGTCGGATTGTCGAACTCGCGAAGAGTGTAGTTCGAGCCCGAGCGCACCAGGGTGCCGATCATGCGGTCCGACTGCGCAGAGGCGTCCGAGGTCGAGAAGAAGAAGGCGGTGGTGGCGAGGATGCTGCTGAGGATCTTGTTCATAGTGTTCGTGAGGTTGGTTCCCGTGCAGAACGGCAGCCCCACATTCCCTCGCGTGCGGCGCAGCGCATTCGAACGGCCGACGGCATGGCCGATTAAATCCGCTCAACCGTTTTGCCTGACCAGATGTGGTCTCCCCATTGGCCTGCGCACGAGGCCGAGCATCGCAGGTCGAGCAGCTTATGGAAGAACGGCGCCGTCGCCGAGGACTCGGGCGCTGGTTTCCGATCAAGGAGCGCGAACGAAGTCGAATCAGCAGATTCGACGCAGTTCGTGCGACGCAGAGATGGGACCAGCTACCGCGCGCGCAGACAGGATGCGCGCTGCAACAGGCTGCTAGGACCCGATCGTGATCTTCTTGCCGTTCTGAAACAGCAGCGGCGCCATCGGCGAGTGCGCCGCAGCCTGCAAGTAACACGTGAGACCGATCAGACTCGGGTCGTTGGGGATCGCCAAGTCACCATCCCACCGATCGAACATCAGACCCCCGGCGATGGTCTGCAGGCCAATGGGATCGACCCATAGCGTGCCGCTGGCAATCGGCGCATACGACTCGAGCGGCGTGTGGGCGGGAGCCAACGATAGAAAGACAAAGAACTGCGACGGGCCATCGTGCTTGACGCGCATCGACATCATCCGGCCGATACGCGCGGAACCCGTCGTGAAGACGGACGAGGAGTTCTTGATCGAAGTCACATCAAAGACCGCCGTCGGGCTGTTCGGGTCGTCGCGCAACGAGCCAGTGACATCGACGGTCCTGTTGACGAACGTGAGCAGCTCGACGTCGGCAGCGAGCAACACGGTCGTGCCCTCGATCTCCACGATGGAGTAGCCACCGGGGACCGCTGCGAGACCGCCGATCATCCGGATCGGGCCTTGGGCTTGGAGGATGCCGGAGAACGTCGAGGCCGCGAACGCGGCGGCGAGAAGAGCTTTGCGCATGGGAGAGTAGGGGACAGGTTCCAACTCAGGATATCTCCATTTGCGCAACCGGGCGGTTGGATGCGATCGTGCTATCAGTGGCAGCGCCGATCCTGACGGCGCCGCCTGCTTGCGCGACGGCGCGTGCCGGCCGACTCAATCGACCAGGCGGCGCGCGAGATTGCCGTACTCGCGATACTCCGCGACATCTGGCGGGCCGGCAGTGAACAACCACTGCAAGTGCAACGGGTCGGCGGCTGGCACCGCGAGCAGCGACGACGAAACTGTGCCGTAGCCATCCATTCGCTTCAGCACGGGATGCCGCCCGTCGCCACCGCGATCGAGCAGCAAGGGTCGCAGCGCCTGCAACTGGGCCGCTGGCGTCGAGACGGCGGCGACCGCGGCGCGCAAGCCGGGTAGCTCCAGTTCGCCGGGCGCGTGCTCGTTCGTCACCACGAGTAACTCCTGGCTCCATTCGATCGTCGCCAGACCCTCGGCGCCGTGCCGCAGAACGACGATGCGATGCGCGTCCGCGAGCACCAGTTGGAAGCCACCGAAGGGTCTCTGGTCGAAGATCTCGCGCACTGCGGCGATCGCGGGCTCGAGTTCGCCGCGCTCCAGCGCGACATGCGGTAGCACCCCGCGCGTCTCAGCATCTACAGGCACGGGCACATCCTTGACGTTGGTCAAGCCGGCAAACAGCCCGCGGGCATTCACTCCAAGCCACGTGCCACCCCTCTCGCGGTCGCGCGGCGACAACACACGAGCGCGATCGCCGACCCAGAGTCCGGGCGGTGAGGCCTTGCGGTCCGTGCGCTCATCGCGATTGCTCGCGACCAGCACCGGGTGCGTCGCAAACCTCCCGCGCAAGACGATCAGCAGGCACATCGCGCAGCACGATAGCCGCGCCGCGCCGCGCGCTAGAAGTGGTTTCACAAATGGCCTGCGAGCGAGGCCGAGCAACGAAGTCCGAGGCAAGGAGCGGGTTCGTAGCGGCATCTATGGATGCCGCGGAGAACTCGCGACGCAGCCATCGAACTTCGGGGCTGGCCGCAGCCGCTGGTGCTTTGTGAAACCGCTTCTACAGACCTTCGACGGGTGGCGCCCCCACGCCAGGCGTCGGCCGCCCGGTAGATACCCGCCGTAGCGCCAGCATTCCGACTGCACTGGCGACGCACAGCGAGCCGGCGACGACGAACGGCAGCCGCAGGTTGGCGTGCTCCGAGGTCGCATCGATGCGCGCCAAATGACTGCCGAACCAGGGGCCGAGGGCAAACCCGAACTGCATGCAACTCTGCACCAACGAGAATGCGAACGTGCGCCGTTCGGGCTGCACGCGCCGGCTGGCCGCGGCGTAGGCCAAGGTCATCGATCCCGCCATGAAGCAGGCCGATACGCTGCGCAAGGACAGGAAGCCGCCGATGCCCTCGACCGTCGCCGTCGCGATCTGGGTAGCGCCGAGCACGAGCGCCAGCCACGACAAGCACCGGAGCGGACCAAGGCGATCGGACGCACGGCCCCAGACCGGCGTGAACACCACCTGGGCCACCGCCAGGATGGTGAAGGCCATTCCGATCGTGCGTTCGAGCGCCACCGATTCGGAACCGCAAACGTTGAGCATGAACGACGGTGGACCGAGCTCGCGCACGAACAGCGCCACGAACGGCTCGAGCATGTTCTGCCCCAGACGCAGCAACAGGATCAGCAGCAGCAACGTCGCGAACACGCGATTGCCGAGCAGAGACCTGCACGCTTGGCGGAACTCGCTGAAGAATGACACTCCTGCCATTCGCTTCGGCGGCTGCGTCTCACGGGCGTAGCGCAGCAGGACGCAGCCGGCGATGCCCGTGAGTGCCGAGGTGCACCACAAGACCGCGTGGCGGCCGTAGAGCAGCGTGACCTCGCTGCCGAGGAGCGGCCCGAGCCCGGCTCCCAGCGCCATCGCTGCCTGCAGCGAGCCGATCGTTCGTCCCTGCCGCCCCGCTGGAGCGTCTTGCGCAACGAGGGACATCGCCGGAGCGACATAGCCCGCAAGCGCTCCTTGGACCATGCGAAGCACCAGCAACACCGCGATCGACGGCGCGAACGGCATGAACGCGGTCGTGATGCAGATGGCGAAGTTGGCGCGCACCGCCATGACCTTCTTGCCCCAGCGATCGCCGAGTGCACCCCAGACGGGCCCCACGATCGCAGCACTCAACGGCGCCGCGCCGTAGACAAGGCTCCCCCAGAACGTCAACTCGACCGGGTCCGTGATGCCGTAGCGCTCGCCGACATAGATCGCCAGCACGGGCAGGAACGCCATCAAACCCATCGACGTCGTGAACAGAGCAGTCCAGACGGCCAGGTAGTTCTTACGCCAGGGTTCCACGCGGAGTTCGAGCGGTCCCTTCTACCTTGCTCAGTGCAGCAGGGCTCGCGGGATTCTCGGGAGGGTCGTGCCGGAATGCAGGCCGTCGCTCCCCCTGTGGATATGCGCACCGTGATGTTGGCAGTGCTCGCCGTCTTGCAACCGCTGTGGCTCGCTCTCCCCTCGTTCCTTGCCATCGCCATGGCCACGTCCACCCGTTCCCAAGAATTGTCGCTGTCGCGACTCGAGCTCGAGCCGACATCGCTCGCCGCATTTGTGCGTCGAAAGGCCGCAGTGCTGCATCGCCATCGCGATCAGGCCAGGACCTCGCGAGAGCGCATGGGCCCGCTGCTGGCATGGCTCTGGCTCGGTCGGCACGACCTTGCACGCGCCGAACTCAACGCCGCCACTCGGGCAAGTGCGGTGCCGACCAGTGACGACGATGCCTGGCTGTTGATCCAACACTACTGGACCTTGCGCGCGACCCGCGACCATGACGCTCTGGCCACAGCTTGGCCGCAACTGGCAGCCGCGGCAGGGCGAGTTGCAGGGGGGAGCACGGAGGGCACCAAAGGGCCATCCTACGACGGCGCCGTGTTGCGGCTTCAGGGGTTGGCATGCGCCGGCCTGCTCGCGGCAGCGAGCGGCGACGAACGCCTGCAGACGACCTTCGACCTGAGAGCACGCGCTCTGCTCGACCAACTCGAAGCGAGCTACTGGTCGCCGACAGACGGTTGCTTTGCGGACGCAGCGACCGGTGGGACTCCCGTGAGTTTGTTCGCGTGCTCGATCGGCATGCTGACGACGACCGCGGATCGCACAGAACGTCACGCGCGACTTGGCTTGCGCCAGCGTGGCGGTGGCAGCAGCGGCACCAGCGACGTCGAGGCCACACTCGTCGCCCTGGCGCAGTTTGATGGTGCGCGCGCGACGGCGCTCGAGGCCTTGTTGGCAGACCCGAGTGAGTCTCCCACTCGAGCCGGCCTGGCCATCGACGCAGTCCTGTTTGCCACGACGGGACTGCGCATGGCGACCGGCCCAGGCATCGACGAAGCATGGGTGCGGTTGCGGCCATTCGTACCGAGTGCCAGCGATCGCCTCGTGGTCCGCGGACTCATGCACGACGGGTGGACCTGCGACCTGTCCTGCGACCGCAGCGGCGAAGAGACTGTTGGGCGCTACACCCTGCACAGCCAGCGGCCGGGCTGCTCGTGGCGACAGTTGGTGGTGCACCAGGACCGCCGCACGTTTGTCGCCGCGGCGATCGACGGCGAGGCCATCGAGCTCAGGTCGATGGCCGTCGCGCGCGAAGATCTGCTCGCGCCGCCTACTTCGAGCCGGAGTCGATGACGATCACCAGCCGCATCGTGGCTGACATTGGATTGGCCATCGATCCGGCACCGCCCCCCTGAGTTGCCCCGATCGGGCTAGGCGAAGTCGGACCTGTGGAAGGACGACCAGCGGAACCAACGGGTGCGGCTTCGCCGACAGCAGTTTCGCCGACGGCAGCTTCGCGATCCGCTGCCGCCACCCGGCCAACCGACTTGGCTCGGGCACCGTCCACCTCGGCCACCGGCTCTTGCTCCAGCTTCGACGCCGGCTTGAATGCCAGCACCTCGGCCATCGCGATTTCGCCGTTGGTGACTTCGTAGCCATGGCTGCGGCCTGTGTCGGAGAGTCGACCGAGAAAGGCATAGACGTCGGCACTGCGGCCTTCGATCAACCACGCCTGAATCGTCGGGCTCGCGCCGCGGGACTCGCCGCCAATGCGACCGAGGTCGCCCGGCACCGCGGGCAGGCGCTGCACCTGCAGGCTACCGAGCGTCTTGTCGAGTTCCGCCAACCCGGCGAGCAGGCCGGCGACGGGGCCGTCGGGTGGAGCCGAGCCCGCAGCAGGAGCCGCACCGCGCGGCATTGTCTTCTCTCTGGCCTCAGCACTCTTGCTCGCGACGCTATCGGGCAGGCGGCGCAGCACGACGCGAGGCACCATCGTCTTCGGCGCGTCGACTGGAGGGGCAGGCGCGCCAAAGAGACCAGCCGAGCCCGCGGGCGATGCGGAACCTCCATCGGCCTCCAGCACATGGAGATCTGCGATGGCCGCATCCTTCTTCAGTCGCAGCGCTTCAGGGGCATTCTGCTCCTGCCCCACGGCGGCAGCGTCTCGATCGGCCCTGCCGGCCTTGGTGTTCGTCGCACTGCCGTAGGCCCTGAGCTTGACATCCATGGGTTCCGCGTTCGCTGGCTCCCCCAGCCCGCCATTCCGATCCTCACTCTTCGACTCAGACTCCTGTCTCTTGTCCTTCGTCGCCAACGACGTGTCATCCAGAGTGGCGGTCTGCAACGTTGCACTCGGCTGCCAACGATCGAGTGCCACCATCAGCAGGAGCATCGCCGCGGCCACGAGACCACTGCGCCACCAAGCACTCGGCAGCGACCGCGGGATCGGCATCGGCGAGACTCGCGAGGGATCACTCGAGGGGTTCTGGATGCGGGCAAGGACGGCGTCGGCGACATCGATCTTGACCATCGGCTGCGAAAACGCTTGGCCAACACTCTGTGCCGTGCGGCGATAGGCTTCGGCGCGCTCGCGAAGCGGCTTGCTGACACGCATCTCGGCCTCGAAGCGCTCACGCTCCCGCGGCGTCATCTGGCCGTCAATCCAGTCGGCGAAGCGTTCGTCCCCATCTCCTTGCATTGGCTTGGTCACGGCTGGAACCCCTGCAACATCTGCTGCAACAGCACGCGACCGCGATGGATGCGCGACCGCACCGTGCCGGCGGCGATACCCAGTGCGGTACCGATCTCCTCGTACGACAGACCTTCGAGGTCGCGCAGCACCACGGCCGCGCGGAACTCCTCGGGGAGGTCGTGCACGCAGGCTCGGACGCGAGCGAGGAACTCCCTCTGGTGCGACAGCTCGCCCGGGTCGCGTTCGCGTCCGGCCGGATCGAGGAACAGATCGTCGGTCCCGCCGATCGGCGCATCGATGGACAAGGGTCGCGGGCCTCGCTTCTGGGCTCGCCGCGCGCGGTACTCGGTGATCGACACGTTGGTCGCGATGGTGTGGATCCAGGCAAACAGATTCTGGCCGTCGAAAGACGGCAGGCCCTTCCATACGCGCACGAAGACCTCCTGGCAGATGTCTTCGGCGGCGCTTCGATCACAACGCAGTACAGCGATCACGACACGGGTCACTCGGTCTTGGAAGGTCTCGATCAGCCGTCGAAACGCGTCCATGTCACCCTTGCCTGCCAGCCTTGCCAGCGTGTGGGCCTGTTCGCGCAACTCGGGCGCGGCGGCGACCACCAGCGGCGGGCGTCCTCCGGGCGAGGGGGGCGACGAACGCAACTCACTAGGAGCGGTTCCAGACAGCTCAGGTTCTCGTTCGGCGGTCACAAAAGGTCCGAGGCGATGGCAAGTCGGGCAGCGCGGGCCGCGGAGTACCCGGTGCGAGGCGGAGAGGATATCGTGCGCCGCTCCGGACGCCCCTACTCGAAGCGAACTTCATGCCGAAGGACCTCTACCAGTTTCCGTGCCCCTGCTGCAGCAAGCAGATCGAAATCGACATCCGCTCAGGCCGCACGCGTGCGGTAAAGCCGAGCGAACAGAAAGGTGGCCAAGACCTCGACGGGCTGCTGCAGAAACACCAGCGCGAGTCGGAGCGGCTCGGCCAGTTGTTCGACCAAGCAAAACAAGGGCAAGGCAACCAGAAGAAAGCACTCGAGGACCTTCTCGATCGGGCCAAGGAAGACGCCAAGAAGAACAAGGACGAGAAGCTGAATCGACCGTGGGACCTCGAGTGACTTCGGCACCGCGAACGCGCCACTGAGTGCCGCAGACCTTCACTGATCGCGCAAGCGCTGAACGACCCTATCCCCCTCGGCCGTCCACTGCGGCCGCGCCGCGCGATCGGCGAATGCCCGGACGACGTGCTCCATGCCCTGGATGACAGCCGTCATGTGCGGGACGTCGATGCGCGAGACCTCGTCAGACGGGCGGTGGTAGTCGGCATGAAGGGAACCGGCGCTGATCGAATGCGCGACGATCCCTTTGCGCACGAACGACAGGTTGTCGCTCTGCGCAAACAGCGCCTTGGCCTGTTGGAACTCGATCACCTCGATGCCGCCTTGTTGCAGCGCCTCGGTCGCGATCGCCGCGAAGTCCGAGTAGTCCGCGCCGGTGATCCACGCACTCTTCCGTTTCCCCTCCTGAGGACGACCGAGCATCTCGATGTTGATGTTGGCGACGATCGACTCGAGCGGGAACGGCGGCGAGTCAGCAAAGGCAGCCGAACCTCGCAGCCCCTTCTCCTCGGCAGAGAAACAGACGAACGCAATCGATCGCTCGGACCGCGGATCCTGCGCCATCTTTTCGGCCAGCAGCACTACGGCGGTCGTGCCCGTAGCGTCGTCGTCGGCGCCGTTGCAGATCGCATCGCCATCGACGGGAATCGTCGTGCCAATGTGGTCGTAGTGCGCCGAAACAACGACGTACTCGTCGGGCTTCACCGCGCCACGAAGCACGCCAACCACGTTGCTGAGCGGGATGTCGACGGGAGTCGAGGCCGCGCCGATCCACTCGATCGACCACGACGGCGGTTGCGCATCCGTGCCACGAGGGGCGTTCGTCGCGCCCTCCTGGGCCTTCAGCACGGATTCGGGGAGAGCCTTGTCGCGCACCAAGAAGACGGGGGCCGAGTTGCGCAACCGGCGGGACAGCAAGTCGCGCGACCCGGCGCATGCGACCCACATCGGATGGTCCTCGGCAACCACGACGACCGTTGGCTTGCGGCTACCGCCCCTCTGCAGAACATTTGGCAGGCGCGGATCGGACGGTAGCACCACGGTCGCGTCGACGGCAGCGCCGTCGGCCTCGGCGCTGCCCGCCAGCAATCGGACATCGACGTCCCCCTTCCACTCGATCTCCTTGCCGACGCCGTCGACCGACAACTTGGCCTTCAACACCAGCATCGTCGAGTCGAGTCGCTGGCCCGGCAGCGTGTAGGTGTGGCGGAATGCGGTCCCAGTGCCCGGCGCGAGCCCAGCCTTCTTGAAGCGCTCTACGAGCCATTCGGCCGACGCCTCGAGGCCGGGGCTCGGGCAATCGCGCCCGTTCCGCTCGTCGCTCGCAAGCCACGTGAGACTCTCGCGGACTCGCGCCTCGGTGATCGGCGCCGGCTCGCGCTTCAACTCGGCGGCTTCGTCGGGAGACTGCACTTCGAGTGGCCGTGGCGCCACCGACGGCGAAGCCGGCGCAGTGCTCTGGGCCAAGGCAGCCGCAGCGACGAACAGCGGCGACAACAGGCGGGACCAAATCGTGGGATCGTGCTTCATGCGGGTCCGGGTAGGTCAGCTTCGTGCCAGGAACCCTGGCGATAGCCGAGCAGATCGAGGGTGACATGCGCATAGCCGACGCTGCGAATGCCGCGCGCGAGGTCGACGCGCCGAGCGATGGCGTGGGCCAACTCGTCCGGACCGAGTTCGAGCCGCGCAAGGTCCCCATGGTGACGCACACGGAACTGGCGGAAGCCGAGTTCGCGCAGCACGTGCTCGGCCTGTTCGATGCGCAGCAGCAGCGCGCGATCGATCGCGGTACCGTGCGGCACGCGGGACGAAAGGCAGGCAAAGCTCGGCTTGTCGGCCGTGCGCAGCAAGGCGTCCCGGCTGTAGCGACGCACGTCCGTCTTGTAGAAGCCGGCGTCGATCAATGGCGCGAGCACTCCGTGCTCCTGCGCCGCCTTCTGTCCTGGTCGATGATCCCCAAGGTCGTCCATGATCGCGCCATAGACGACGGGCCAATCGGCGGGCGCAACCTCGGCGCGTCGCCGCGCGACGGTGACAAACAGCTCCTTCTTGCAATGGTAGCAGCGGTCGCCGTCGTTCTTGCGGTAGTCGGCCTGCTCGAGCTCGTGGGTTGCCAGGACCACGTGGCGCGAGCCGAGTTCGCGGGCAATCGCTCTTGCCTCGTCGAGTTCGGCCCGCGGCAACGACGGCGAATCTGCGGTCACCGCGACGGCACGATCGCCGAGCGCCGCGATGCAGGCGTGCAGCAACATCGTGCTATCGACGCCAGCCGAGAAGGCGACGATGGCGCCCGGCAAGGCGGCAAGGCGCTGCTGCAGGGCCAGGAGCCTCGGCGCGTAGTCAGGGTCGATGGCGGTATCGGTCACGTGGTTCTCGCAGCAGCCAGCAAACTCAGCGGCCCAGACCAGGGTGGCCCAGACCAGGGTGGCCCAAACCCGAAGAACCCGAACCCGAGGCACCCGGCCCAGATGCTGGCGGGGACAACGGCCCCTCGAGTCGCGTCACCCACGCCCGCAACACCTCGCCGCCGCCCGCGAGAATCTCGTCGCGACGCTGCTGCCACAGAGGCTCGAGTCCGAGCACTCGCAGCACCGGGAGCGCCGTGCGCGCAAAGGGACTATTGGCCGGTTCGACGCGGAACAACTCGGCGAACGGGGCGGCGAGCTCGCGGTGGACCTTGGAACCAATCGTCGCATCGGCGGCGAGCGCTGCCGACAACAGCATGCGCGCCTGCACACTGCGACGTTCGTCGAGCGCTAGCGCGAGGATCCACTCGAGGATCGCGCGGTGCCCATAGACGCGATTCTTGGGCATGGCTCCTTGCGCGGCAATCACCAGTGCTGCGAGTTGCGCCTGGGCGGTCGCGTAGCGGTCCCAGAACACCGCGTCGCCGACCTGCGGTGCAAGCTCGCGAGGACCACCGACAAGCGGCGATAGTTCGGCCAGCAACTGCAGGAAGACCGGCCCGAGCTTGCCATCATCGCCGGTCGCGGTGGCGTGGCCGATGCGTTGCTTGGTGGCGGTGTCGTAGACCCACAGATCGACCCGCCGTTGGCTGCCGTCCGGCCGCACGCTACCCGTGACGATGCGCGTGCACTGACGTTCGCGATCGGTCAGCAGTTCGGCGAGCTTGTCCTCGGCCCACGGCACGCCGGACACCACCCAACCGCCACCTTCGACAACTGGCAGCGCCACCGCGGATGGAATGCCGGCCAGCAACCAAAGTTGCTCGGTCAAGAACAGCGGCACGCTCCGCGACAGGCGGCCGAGTTCATCCTCGCGCGTGATCTGCGCAGTCTTCAGCCCGTCGCCCAGCACCGCCAGACCCGCGAACAACACCTGCTTGTCGCTCTGCGGAGGCGGCAGCAGGAACTCGGGTTTGGCCAGCACCGGAAACCACAACGGCCGGTCCATCCGATAGAGCGTGACCTTGGGCGTGCCCTGAATCGGTTCGGCCGCCGGGACCGTCATCCGCGTGAACTCGGCATCGAACGGACCGAGCTGCGCGTCGAGGGCGCGCTGAAACCGCACGCGCAGCTGGTGCAACAACTCCATGCCAAGCACGGGTTGCTTCGTTTGCACGTAGTAGGACAGCAGGGCCACACCGATGCCGGGATGATGCTGCTCGAGCCGATAGCGCGGCAGCACGAGCTCGGCGATGGCCTCCATTTGGCCGGCGCGGCCAAGGTCGTTGACCATCATGAACAGCACGTCGCTCTCGGTGCCGGCAGCGGCGGCGACGGCACGGTACTCCGCGAGTGCCGGCGCGATGTTCTGCTGCAGCAGGGCCTGCCGAGCCCGCCACAACTGCGGTCGCCAGGTCTTGGGCAGGGCGCACACTTCTTCGAGCGCCGCTCCATACCCGTCTTGACCGCGGCGCTGGTGCTCGAACTGGAGCCAGCCGTGCAGCGCATCCGGGTGGTTGCCGTCCTTCTGCAGCGCTTGCCACAACAGCGCGGTCGCAGCGGATCGATTGCCTTCCTTCTCGCGGACCATCGCCAGCCCGACCAGCGGCGACACCGACTGCGGCACCTTCTGCTGCAGTTCTTCGAGCGTTCGGGCGCACGCTTCGAGCTCGCCAACTTCACGCTGCACCGCGGCGAGGATCGACAGCCCACGCTCGTGGTCGGGGTCAAGCGCCGCGAGGCGCAGGGCCGCCGGCAGCAGATCGCTGGCGAAGCCGTCGCGCAGATACTGCAGGACCATCGCCGCGAGCCGGTCGGGCGCGTGCGCGTAGGATTCGACCAGCTTGGGCAGCACCTCCTTGCGCCACTGCTCGCGCGGCAGCGACTGCGGTCGCCCGAAGGCATCGAACATCGTCACCTGAGTCGGCCCTACCGTCGCGGTCGCGGCCGTCGCCGGCTTGCCTGCAGCCGCGGCCGGCGCACTCGAGTGGTTTCCACTTGGTTGGTTGCCCGCGGACTGCGCCCCAGTTGGACCGCCGGCACTGGCCGAAGGGCTGGCCGCCCCATGCGTAGCAGTCGGCGGTGGCGTCGGCTGCGGCGTCGGCTGCGGCGTCGGCTGCGGATCGGGCTTCTTGCGGCGAAACAGTCCCATGGCGGATGGTGCGGAGTCGACGGAGCGCTCCGAGGCTGCCGTTGGCGACGGCAGGGCGGGCACAGTAGCGTCGGGGCGATGCTGCGGCCACTCGACACGCAATCCGTCCGCCGACACTTCCCAGGCTTGTCCCGCAAGATCGCGGGTGCAGAGGCGGTCTTCTTCGACGGCCCAGCGGGCAGCCAGGTGCCAACGCGCGTCGCCGCGGCCGTGAGCGATTACCTGCTCCACCACAATGCGAACCACGGCGGCCCGTTCGCCACCTCGGTGGAAACCGACGCGATGGTCGACGCCGCGCGGGCCGCGTTCGCCGACTTCTTCGGGGCGAGCACGCCGGACGAGATCGTCTTCGGGGCCAACATGACGACGCTCACGTTCCATCTCGCGCGCGCGCTGGCGCGCACCTGGAAGCCAGGCGATGTCCTGGTCGTCACGGACAGCGACCACGACGCGAATGTCACGCCGTGGGTTCTGGCTGCGCGCGACGTCGGCGCCAGCGTTCGTCGCGTGCCGGTGCGAAGCGATACCACGCTCGACCTCGACGCGCTCGACGCCCTCCTCGATGACCGCACGCGCCTTGTCGCCGTCGGCGCGGCCTCGAACCTCAGTGGCACCATCCACGACGTGCGCACGATCGCCGATCGGGCCCACCGGCACGGCGCGCTGGTGTTCGTGGATGCAGTGCACTTCGCGGCGCACTGCCGGATCGACGTTGGTGCCTGGAACTGCGATTTCGTCGCCTGCTCCGCCTACAAGTTCTTCGGCCCCCACCTCGGGGTGCTCTGGGGTCGACAGGAGCTGCTGCTGAACCTCGAGGCCTACAAGGTGCGCCCGGCGCCGGCGCACGGCCCGGAGAAGTGGCAGACGGGCACCGCCGCCTTCGAGACCATCGCCGGCGCCCTTGCCGCGGTTGACTATCTCGCCGACCTCGGCAGCGCGGTCGGCAGCCACGGCAACCGGCGCACCAGACTCGACGCCGCGTTTGCCGCCATCGCGCAGCACGAGCAGTTGCTGACGACGCGGCTACTGCTCGGGTTGCGTTCGCTCGGTGCCGGCGAAGTTATCGGCCTCGCCGACCCGACCCAGGTCGCGCGCCGCTGCGCCACGGTGGCGCTCGTGCCGCGCGGCATAGAACCGCTTCGCCTGCAACGGGCACTGGCCGAACGCGGCATCTTTGCCTGGGCCGGTCACAGTTACGCCCTCGCTCTCTGCGAATCGCTCGGCCTGCTACCGCACGGTGTCCTGCGAGTGGGCCTGCTGCACTACGCCACTGCCGGCGAAGTAGACCGGCTGCTCGAAGCCCTTGCCCAGTTGGTCGCTTGCGCGGGGACCCGAGGGGCCTAACCTGCTCGCCCTCGAAACCGCGGCCGCAATGTTGCGACCCTTTTGACTCCGGAGACTGTCATGAACTTTTCCAGCCTGATCCGCGCGGCCCTCGCCGCCTCGTTCTTCCTCGCTCCCGCCATCGCCCAGATCCAGACCCTGGGTGGCCCCGACGCCGACCGCAAGGCGAGCATGTTGATCTTCGCCGAGATGACCAACGGCTTCACGCCGCACGGCGCCGTCGCCATCAACTACAGCCAGCCGGAGTGGAAGGCGGACTACGACAAGGTCCTCGCTTCGGGCAAGTTCAACGGCACCACGCAGCGACTGGGCAAGAACTGGTGGACCAGCCTCGACACGACGATCGCCCTGGAGATCGGCGGCACGAAGGTCGAAGCCGGCAGCTACTTCCTCGGCCTGCAAATCGGCAAGGACGGCGCTCCGAGCCTGCTCCTCATCGATGCCAAGTCGGCGATGCAGCACGGTTGGCTGCCGTTCGTGACGGCCGACTGGAAGACGGACACCGTCGCCAAGCTCGAACTGCACAAGGACGCACTCGCCGAGTCCCAAGCAAAGATGACGATCGCCATCACGGCCGACAAGGATGACACCAGCAAGGGCAAGCTCTCGATCCAATGGGGCAAGCATGAGCTGTCGGCGGCGGTCGCCTTCCACATGCACGGCAAGGGTGACGCCAAGGCTGCGCCCAAGGGTGAGGCCAAGGGCCACGGCGACACGAAGGGCGCCGAGAAGGCGCACGGCGAGAAGAACTGATCCGCAACTCGGCGTGGTGCGCCGGCACGCCGCCGCGCCACGCCGCAACACCGCGTTCGGCACATCTGCCAGCCAGCACTCCGACCATGTGGAAGCGTGCACTTGAAGCGGCCGCGACCCCGCCGGGGTTGTGCATCCTCTTGCTGCTGGCATTCGTGCTGCTCGTGCGTCGGCGGCCGCGAACCGCTTGGATCTTGTTCGCGGGCGGCTTCTCGACCCTGTGGTTCGCCTCGACGCCGATTGCCGCCGGCGCGCTGTTGCGCACGTTGCAGACCGCGCCGCCGCTGTTGGCCACCGGACCGCTGCCGGCAGCGCAGGCCATCGTGGTGCTGAGCGCCGAGGCCGACCGCGAAGCCCCC
>CAMBXM010000057.1 GCA_945871815.1 Singulisphaera sp. GP187 | reverse complement strand
CGGCCCTCGGCAGCAGCGCGGCGGGAAGCCGACGAATCAGGCACGGATTCGGGCGAGTTCGCCTCACCGCTGCCACTGCCGCCAAACTGCACCTCCAGCGAGCGCTCCGCGTCGCCGCGCTGCACCACGAACGTGCACTTCGAGCCAGCGCGCGCGGTGGCGAGGACCTCGTCGAGTCCTGACGACGCGCGCAGCGTTCGCTCGCCGACCCGCAGCAAGACATCGCCCCGTTCGAAGCCTGCCCGCCTGGCTGGTGAGTTGTCCAAGACGCGGGCGACGGTCAGACCAGCCGCCTGCTGGACAACCGCGATACCGAGGAAGGGGCGGCCAGAGCTTGGCTCGGCCGCGGGTGCGGCAGCCGGACCAGGTGGGACTCTACCGGGCCGCAACGACGGCGTCGGCGCGGCGGGCTCGGGTGGGACACCACCTGCAGGCGGGACTTCGGCGAGAGTCACGTTCAGAGTCTTCTCGGAGCCGTTGCGGTCGATGCGCAGCACAATCTCCTGGCCTGCCGGCTTGCTGCGGATGGCGGCCGTCAAGGCTGCGCGGGTCGCCAGTGCCTCGCCATCGATCGCAAGGATCACATCGCCCGGCCTCAGGCCCGCCGCTTCGGCCGGCGAGCCGGGCACGCACTCGACCACGCGTGGCACCTCGCTGTCCTCATCGAGGTAGACGCCGAGCCAGCCTTGGACAACGGCAGTTAGCAGCAATAGCGCGGAGAGCAGACCGGAGGAGATTGGGTTCATGGTGGCGTTGGCACGCTTGCGAGGACCTGGAACGTGATCGACACGGTAGCGTCGTCAGGTTGACGCAAGGCGCAGCAGAACGGGCGTTACCGCCGCGTATTCCGCGAGCGGAACAAGACTCTTGACCCGCGCCAGACCGCTGCCTAGAAAGTTCGGCCCTAAGCCCCCTTCGTCTAGCGGCCTAGGATCCGTGGTTCTCAGCCATGTGACAGGGGTTCAAATCCCCTAGGGGGTACCAATCGCCCGGCAGGCTCGTCCTGCCGGGCGTTGCCTTTGCCGCCGCGGAAACCGCGATGTCCTGGCTACGCCGCGAAGATCAGGAAGACCGCGAGGTACACAGCCTGTCCCCATGGGCTACGCGCAGTCGTGACTCAGGAGGGCGCCGCCTGCCCGAAGAGGAGGACTCGCTGCGCACGACCTTCCAGCGCGACCGCGATCGGATCATCCACAGCACCGCCTTCCGTCGACTGCAGGGCAAGACGCAGGTCGTCGCCGCATTCGAAGGCGATCACTACCGATCGCGCCTGACCCATTCGCTCGAGGTGTCGCAGATCGCCCGCAGCGTCGCCAACGCGCTGCAACTGAACGGCGACCTGTGCGAAGCCATCGCCCTTGCCCACGACCTCGGCCACCCGCCCTTCGGCCATGTCGGCGAACACGCGCTCGACGAGCTGATGCAGGGACACGGCGGCTTCCGCCACAATGCGCAGGGCGCGCGCGTCGTCGACACCCTCGAAGACCGCTACGGCTATGGCTACGGGCTCAACCTCACCCAAATGCTGCGTCGCAGCCTGCTGAAAGGGCGAGTTCCAGATGGCTTCCCCCTGGCGCTAGACCTGCTGCCCAAGCAGCCGCCACCGCTCGAGGCCCATGTCGTCGATCTCTGCGACAAAATCGCCTATCTCGCGCATGACCTCGACGACGGCCTGCGCGCCGGGCTCTTCGTCATCGACGCTGCCCGCGAACTGCGCCTTTGGCGCGAGGCCGAAGAGCTGGCCGGCACACCACTGCGCCACCGCGTCGTCAGTCGCATCACTGGGCTCCTGACTACAGACCTCGTCGAGACCACGGACTCGGCGCTCCGCTACCGGCTGCTGTCCAGCGGCCCGCCGCGGATCACGCATTCGGACGCGCGCACGGTAGCCGCCAATGAGCTGCTCGAGTTCTTGCGCGAGCGCTTCTACCGCAACGAACGAGTGCTGACGGTGATGAACGCTGGTGCAGCCGCAATTCGTGCACGCTTTCTCGGACTGCTTGCTGACCCTTCGCAACTGCCGGAGTCACACCGCGGCCGGATTCGTGGCGCCGGAGTCGAGCGCGTGGTCTGCGACTACCTGGCAGGCATGACCGATCGCTACTTGTTGCGCCGAAGCTGAAGGCGATCACGCCGGCGCGGTGAACACGACGACTGCATCCATCGGTGCACTGCGATCGGCACCCGACAACACACTGCGCAGCGATGCGATCGCCCGCCGCAGCGGCGAGCGTACCGGCACCGTCGCCGGGTCGTCGTAACTCGCTACTGCGTGCAGGCCGGCGGCCATGCCGATCTGCGCGAGCAGTGCCCGCGGGTACGGGCGAACGTGCGTTGGATCGAGCCAGAAGACCTCCTGCAGCACGATGAGGTTGCGCACGTTCGGTGTGACGACCACCAGCTTGCCACCCGGCGTCAGCACACGCCCGATGGCGGCGAACAACTCCAACACGGACGCCGCCGGCAAGTGCTCGACCACGTGCGCCAACAGTGCGCCCTCGAACCGTTCACGCTCCTCGTGCAGACGGCGCAGGAGCACCAAGGCGTCACCGTGCAGCACCCGATGCTCGAGCCGGGCACACTGCGCGCACGCAGCCTGGCTCTGGTCGATACCAAGGCAGTCGATGCCCGCCGCCTTCAAGATGTCTAGAAAGCGGCCCGCGCCACAGCCGACATCGAGCACGCGCGAGGCACCGACCAGGTGCCTCAGATACCCGCGCTTGACCGTGCGGTCGCGCGCGTCGTCGACGAATGCGTCACCGACGCGCGCCAGGTCGACCCCGTCGTGCGGGCGCATCGATCAGTAGCGGTAGTGGCCGGCCTTGAACGGACCGTCGACCGACACGCTCAAGTACTCTGCCTGCTTCTTGCTGAGCTTCGTCAGCTTCACACCGAGCTTCTCGAGGTGCAGGCGCGCAACCTTCTCGTCGAGGTGCTTGGGCAGCACATAGACCGCCTTGTCGTAGCTCTTGTGGTTGTTGAAGATCTCGATCTGCGCGATCACCTGGTTGCTGAAGCTATTGCTCATCACGAAGCTCGGGTGGCCCGTGGCGCAACCGAGGTTCATCAGGCGACCTTCCGCGAGGACGATGACGCCATGACCGTCGGCAAAGATCCAACGATCGGTCTGCGGCTTGATGATGTCGCGACGAACGCCCTCGACCTTGGCGAGACCCTGCATGTCGATCTCGTTGTCGAAGTGGCCGATGTTCGCGACGATCGCGTTGTTCTTCATCGCCTTCATGTGGTCGACGGTGATGACCTGGAAATTACCGGTCGCCGTGACGAACACATCGGCGTAGGAAACGCAGTCTTCGAGCGTGAGGACCTGATAGCCCTCCATCGCCGCCTGCAGCGCGCAGATCGGATCGATCTCGGTCACGATGACGCGAGCGCCCTGGCCCTTCAGCGACTGCGCGCAGCCCTTGCCTACGTCACCGTAGCCGCAGACGACCGCGACCTTGCCCGAGAGCATGACGTCCGTGGCGCGCATCAGGCCATCAACCAACGAGTGCCGGCAGCCGTAGACGTTGTCGAACTTCGACTTCGTGACACTGTCGTTCACATTCATCGCCGGGAACGGCAGCTTGCCTTCCTTCTGCAGCATGTAGAGGCGATGAACGCCAGTCGTCGTTTCCTCGGTGACGCCGCGGATGCCCGCGAGCATCTTGGTGTACTTGCCGGGGAACTTCGCGACCGAGGCCTTGAGGCACTTCAGCAACTCGACCCAGTCCTCAGCGTCGCCCGCCTTGGTGCCCGGGACCTTGCCAGCCTTCTCCCACTCGGCACCCTTCATGACCATCATGGTCGCGTCGCCGCCGTCATCGAGGATCATGTTCGGGCCCTCGGTGCCCCACTCGAGTGCGCGCTCGGTGCACCACCAGTACTCGGCCAGCGTTTCACCCTTCCAGGCGAAGACCGGCACGCCTTTCGGCTTGTCGACCGTGCCCTTGGGGCCGACAGCGATCGCTGCCGCCGCGTGATCTTGCGTGCTGAAGATGTTGCACGAAGCCCAACGCACTTCGGCGCCGAGTTCGACCAGCGTCTCGATCAGCACAGCCGTCTGGATCGTCATGTGCAGCGAGCCCGTGATACGCGCCCCGGTAAGCGGGCGCTTCTTTCGGTTCTCGGCGCGCAGCGCCATCAGGCCTGGCATCTCGATTTCAGCGAGCTCGATCTCCTTGCGGCCGAACTCGGCGAGCGCCAAGTCCTTCACCTTGAAGTCGTCGGCGCTGAGCACGCCGCCTTGCTTGGTAGCGGCCTTGGTGGGGTTGGTCTTGGGCTTCTGCAGGGTGGTCATGGTCTATGTATCTTGACGAAGGTTTGGATCAGGAGGCAAGGACATCGTTCGTGCGCGACGGCTTTTGGCCGCGCACGAGGAACATGGGCAATTCGATTTCACCGCCAAGAGGCGGCTGGCCGCGATAGCGGTCCACGGCGCGCTCGTGACGCAGCGCATGGAAGCCAGCTTGGGCGAGCGCAGCAATCACCTGTTCGGGCTTGAGGCCAAGGCGAAGATCGCCCAGCGACTCTCGCATCCACTCGCTCTCGTGTGGGAACAAGTCGGAAATGACGACCGCGCCACCCGGCTTGAGGATCCGGAACACTTCGCGCGCGGCAGCGGCAAGGTCCGGCAGGTGATGCCATACGAGGTTGGCGAACGCGGCATCGATGCAGGCGTCATCGATCGGCAAAGCGTCGAGTTCGCCGCGACGGAACTCGCAGTTGGACGGCAGCTGCTTCTTGGCCGCTGCCGCCAGCATTCGGGGACTGTGATCGACGGCGATCACGCGGTGCGCCGAACCCGCGAGCTGCGCCGTCAGGAAGCCGGTACCGCAACCAAGATCGGCGACGATGAAACCCTGTGGCCACGCTAGCGCCATCACTTCGGCGCGCAGCGATCCCTGGGCAAAGTCCTGCCGCGCCTCCCACCGCTCCGCCAGCCGGTCATGCGCGCTGCGGCTCTTCTCGCGTCGTTGCTCGAGAATCGCCGAAAGTGCATGCAGATCCCGCAGCCCTTCGGGACTCGCCAACCACGGCTCGATCGCGGCAGTGAACAGCTCGGGCGACAGCGGCCCAGTTGCTTGCGGCTCGACCAGCGAGTGAAAACTCCAGGTGCCCTCGCGGCGGTCTCGCACCAGCCCGGACCGCTTCAACAGCGCCAGGTGGTTGCTGATGCGGCTTTGCTGCATGCCCGTTACGGCGACCATCTCCTGAACCGCCAGCTCGTTGCGAGCGAGCAGCCCGCAAAGCCGCAACCGGACCGGATCCGAGAGCAGCTTGAGGGCCGAAGTCAGGTTCGCAAGGGCAGTCGCCATCGAGTGAATCAATGTATCACGACGCGCTGATGTTTCAAACGTTCCGCCCTTTCGCCAAACCGCTCCTCGACCCGGGCTAGGCGGATGCCACCGACCGCCGCAACCCCCACCCGACCGCGGCTCGCTTTCACCCCTGCGGCCCCGTCCTGGGACGTTCCTAGGCCCTCTGGCTGTAGCAGGGTCACGGGCGAGCCGATCGGGCCCACCGTGACGACCTCGACTTCGGCGACCGCGCGCCTGCCTGCGGCCCCCGCCGACACCCGACACGGAACGCAGGGAGCCGGAGCAGTGGCCGTGGTTGTTCATGGTCGCAGTGCCAACTCGACCTCCGCCTGCCTCGCCAGCATCGAAGAGCACGCCCCCAGCACGACCGTGGTGCTGGTCGTCGGTGCGCGAGAGTGCGCCGAAGTCACGGAGATCCGCGCTCGCATCGCCAACTCGAGGTTTGTGCGCGCCGTCGAGGCGAGAGCGCACGACACCGAGATCGAGGCGGCCAATCGCGGCATCGACGCAGCGATGCAGTTCCATCCGAGCGCGGCCTCGGTCCTGCTCCTGTCAGCCGCAGCCCGACTCCGCCCGGGGACGCTGCAGGCGATGCGTAGTTGTTCCGATCGGCGGCCGGACGTCGGCATCGTTGGCTGTCGCGTCGTGGCACCGCGCTGCGATCAGGTCCAGCCAAGACGATCGCTCGCCACACTCGCAGCGGTGCCGTCCGAGTCGACTGCGTCCAGCGGCGCCACCGAGTGCGAGGCGGACTTCGCCTCAGGAGCGTGCATGCTCGTGGATGCCGCCTTGCTCCGCATGGGGATCCGTCGCGACGCGAGCTATCAACGCAGCGGCGCCGATGCGGACCTCTGTCTGCGGGTCCGCGCCATCGGTCGTGCGATCTGGGTGACGCAAGCGGCCACGGTTGAGTACGACGACGATCGGATACTCCGTAACCACCTCATTGGTGGGCACGCCTGCGACCAAGTGCGGCTATCGAGGCGAACCATGACCGGCGTGCAGCGCCGCCTCTTCTTGGCCCATGCCTGGCTGGTGCATCCGCTGCTGTGCGCGCTGCGCGGCCGCGACCTTCGGCAGTTACCCGCCTACTTTGCCGGCCTGTGGGCCGGCCAAAGCATGGGCGCCGGCGGCTGATAGCGACTGGATTCAGCCGACATCCCAGATCTCGCCCTGCCGTAGCAACTCATGCAGTGACTGCGATTTCTTCTGCTTGGCGGCCGTGATCTGGTCACGAATCCCGGTCTCGAACGCCGGCATTTCGCGGCGGCGGAAAACACCAACGGGGACTGGGAAGTCGGTCTCGCTCATATTGGCGAGGGCCATGGCCGGTGCGGGGCTCGCGGCGGTCTCGTCCCACACAAAAGCACGCGACAACTCGGCACCCGTCACGATGTGAGGCTGGAAGTTGGCGTCGAAGGCAATGCCCTTGTCCTTGTCCTTGCCAAACAAGAGCGGCTTGCCATGCTCGAGGTAGAGCACGCGGTCGTCGCGTAGTTCCTTCTCCGTGATGCCCTTGTAGGCGCCGTCGTTGAAGATGTTGCAGTTCTGATAGATTTCACAGAACGCCGTGCCCGTGTGCGACGAGACCTTCGTGATCACTTCTTCGAGGTGCGGCAAGAACACGTCGATGCCACGTGCGATGAACGTCGCCCCGGCCCCGAGCGCGAGCGCGATCGGGTGGAACGGATAGTCGACCGAACCAAGCGGGGAACTCTTGGTGACCTTGCCCTGCTCGCTGGTCGGCGAGAACTGACCCTTGGTGAGGCCATAGATGCGGTTGTTGAACATCAGCACCTTGAGGCCGACATTGCGCCGCAGGGCATGGATGAAGTGATTGCCACCGATCGACATTGCGTCGCCGTCGCCGGTGACGACCCACACATCGAGTGCAGGGTTGGCGATCTTGACTCCCGTGGCGATCGTCGGCGCGCGGCCGTGGATCGTGTGGAAGCCATAGGTCTCCATGTAGTACGGAAACCGTGAACTGCAGCCGATCCCGCTGATGATGACGGTTTCGTGCAACTGTTTGCCGAGCTTCGCAAACGCGCTCTGCACCGCGTTCAGGATCGCGTAGTCGCCACAACCAGGACACCAGCGGATCTCTTGGTCCGACTTGTAGTCCTTCTTTTGCATGACGGGTCGTGCGGCAGTGGTCATCAGCGGCCTCCCTTGTTCTTCAGCGACGCCAGACACTCCGTCAGGCGCGCGGTGATCTCGTGGCTCTTGAACGGCAACCCGTCCACCTTGCTGTAGCTCTCGACATCTACGAGGTAGCGACTGCGCAGCATCATGCAGAGTTGGCCCTTGTTGAGTTCCGGCAACAGAACGTGCCGGAACCGCTTCAACAAATCGCCGAGGTTCTGCGGCAGCGGGTTGAGCCAACGCAGGAAGCACGCGCTGACCTTGTGCCCGTCTTTCTGCAACTGCAGCACCGCACTCGTAATGGCCCCGCGGGTGCTGCCCCAGCCCAACACCAGCAAGTCGCCATGGTCTTCACCCAGCGTCACCGCGGGCTCGACGGCGAAGGCGATGTTGGCGACCTTCTGCGCGCGCGTGTCGACCATGTGCTGATGGTTCTCCGCGTCGTAGCTGATGTTGCCGGTCACGTCTTGCTTCTCGAGACCCCCGATGCGGTGCATCAGACCCGGCGTTCCGGGCTTGGCCCAGGGCCGCGCCAAGGTCTTTGGATTGCGCTTGTACGGTTCGAACTTGGTACCGGCGGACTGCGGCGCGGCGAACTCGACTGCGAACGTCGGCAGTGCTTGGGTGTCCGGCAGCAACCAAGGCTCACTGCCGTTCGCGATGTAGCCGTCGCTGAGCACGATCACCGGCGTCATGAACTGCACCGCAATACGAACCGCCTCGAACCCGACCATGAACGCATCGGCCGGCGTCGAAGCCGCGATTACCGCGACCGGGCTCTCACCGTTGCGACCGTACATCGCTTGCAACAAGTCGGCTTGCTGCGTCTTCGTCGGCATGCCAGTGCTCGGCCCCGCTCGCTGCACGTCGATCACAACGAGCGGCAATTCGGCCATCACGGCGAGGCCGATCGCCTCGCTCTTCAGTGCAAGGCCAGGACCCGAAGTCGAGGTAAGGCCAAGGCTGCCGGCGTAGCTCGCGCCAATGGCTGCGCCAACAGCAGCGATCTCATCTTCGGCCTGGAACGTCACGACACCGAGGTGCTTGTAGGTGCTGAGCTGATGCAGGATGTCGCTGGCGGGCGTGATCGGATAGCTGCCGAGGAAGAGTTCAAGACCCGCTCGCTGCGCGCCGGCCACGAGGCCGAGGCAGAGGGCCTGGTTGCCCATGATGTTCCGATACGTGCCCTTCGGCAGGTGCGCCGGCGGGACTCGGTACGACGTCTGGAAAACCTCTGTCGTTTCGGCGTAGTCGTAGCCCGCTTTCATCGCCATCAGGTTGGCGGCGACGACATCAGGCTTCTTCTTGAACTTCTCCGCCATGGCCCGCTCGGTCGGAGCCATGTCGCGATGGAACATCCAATAGAGGATGCCGAGCGCATACATGTTCTTGCAGCGATCTTTGCTGCGAGCATCGAGTTCGGTTTCTGCGAGTGCCTCGCGCGTGCGGGCCTCGAGGTCGACCTCGATCAGCCGCCACCCCGCCAGCGTGCCGTCCGTGCGCGGGTCCACCTCGTACTTCGCCTTCTTCAGGTCGAGGGCGCTGAACGAGGCGGTGTTGAGGATCAGTATCCCGTCCTTCTTCAGTTCCTTCAGGTGCACCTTCAGCGCCGCTGGATTCATCGCCACCAACACGTCGGGAGCATCGCCGGGCGTGTGGATGTCGAAGCTGGAGAAGCGCAACTGAAAGGCCGACACGCCAGGCAAGGTTCCGGCAGGCGCCCGGATCTCGGCGGGAAAATCGGGGAACGTCGCGATGTCGTTACCCATCAGCGCCGTGGTGCGAGTGAACTGGTCGCCGGTCAGTTGCATGCCGTCGCCGGAGTCACCGGCGAATCGAATGACGACTTGGTCGCGATCCTCGATGCCTTTGCGAACTGCACTGGAAGGGCTGCCCTGGTCCATAGCTGCATTCCGTAGCCGCCGCACCGCCATTAGCAAGGGCCCTTTCCACCAACGCAAGGTCAGCCTCGGGCCGATGGTCAAGTCCCACGCTCCCCCGCGCCGACGAGGGCCGCATGCCGAGAACGGCCGTGCTCCTCCTGCTGCTCACGTCGTGGATCCAAGGCCAGGACCACGGCGGCACAGGCGCGCCAGCACGGTCCCCGGCCGCGGCGACCACCTCCGAGAGTGCTGGCACGCAACCAAAGCAGGCCGCCAAGACGGTGGTAGCCCTTGTCCACCACGCGCAGCCATCGTTGCCACCGGAAGCCGCCCTGGAACACGTACGTGAGGGCAACCAACGCTACGTCGAGGCTCGGAAGCGTGGCGCGTCACCCGCAGAACCGATGGCGCGCCCGGCTGGCGCTGGGCGCTTCGTCGTCGCGGTGATCGGCTGCGCGGACGCCGCGGTCGATGTGCCAGCGTTGCTCGGGCTCCGTCCGCAGGACCTGCTGTGGATCAGCAACGCCGGAGCCTGTGCCGATGCCGAGGCGGCCGATCTGGCTCTCTACGCTGCGCAGGAACATCGCGTATCGCTGTGCATCGTGCTCACGCACACGGGCTGCCCGAGCCTCGGCGAGAACTCGAGTCAGAAGCCCGACACCGCGACCGTGCCGCGCGCCGAGCACCGCAGCGCCAAGGCCCGCGAACTCGCTCGGCGGCGCGACCTCCGACTCGCTCACGCGCAGGCGCTGCTGCAGTGTGAGCAACTCGATGCCGCGATCCGCGGCCCGGTCGCAACGACCGGCCAGCAAGCTACGCGAGCACCGCTGCGCACCGTTCCGGCTACCGTCGACGTGCGCACCGGCGCCATCGAGTGGCACGTGAGCCGCGCCGAGCAGATGCCGATCGCTCCCGTTCGCTGAGCGGCGCGGGCGCCGGCCAAAGGCGATCGCCGAAGCCCCTGCAACTGGCCATCCACGGTTGGCAATGCGCCCTGCGAAAAGCGGCCGCAGCGCAACTCTCGATGGCAGCGCACCGGCACCAAACCGCTCGCCGATGCCATCGGCCGCCGGCATCGCCATGAAGTACTCTCCTTTGGCATTTCCAGGTGCTCACCCCTGGCCGTTCTTTGACTTTCCTTTCCAAGGTTGATCATGCGTCTGTCGCGTTTCCTTCCCGTGCTTGCACTGCTGGCTGCTCCGGCAATCAGCCAGTGCCTCATCATCAACAACGACCCTCCGGGCACGGACCTTCTGCTCGGCGATGACAACGTCCGCGTCGTGTCGCTGCCATTCGTTTTCCCGTTCAACGGCGCAAACTACAGCCGTATCACGATCGACTCGAACGGCACCGTCCGCCTTGGCGATTCGACGCTGTCCAATCCTTCGGACTTCTCGCCGACCAGCTCGGAGCTGCTCAATGACCCGCATCCGACGCTTGCACTGCTGTGGGACGACTGGGACTCCACGGCCGCCGCGCCTGGCAACGGCATCTTCTACGAAGCGGACGCGACGCGCGCTTCGGTTGCTTGGAAGGGCGTGCCGCAGTTCGGCGCCGGCGCTGGTTTGCTCGACGGTGAAATCGTCCTGATGCCAGATGGCAGCATCCACTACCACTACTCGGCGGCCTGCACTCTTCAGGCGAGCGGCGACTCGATCGCTGCGATCAGCCGCGGCAGCGGCGCCCCGGCGAACCAGTTCACGCCGAACGTCAGCGTGTCGATCAGCGACTCCACGAGCTTCCACGTGTTCAACTCCGGCACGAAGGGCTTCGAGCTTGCTGGCTGGAGCTACGCGATCCTGCCGACGGGCCCAGGCGACTACTCGATCGGCAAGACGATCCTCCCGAACTGCCCACTGCCGCTGAAGATCCTGCCCGAGATCTCCGAAGGTCCAACGTCGATCGGCGTCGGTTGCCCGGCTTCGAACCCAATGACGCACACGTCGAACGTGATCGCCATGGGCACGACGTTCACGATGGAAGCGCAGCTGCCGGACCCGACCTCGTTCTTCGGTCTGTTCGTCATCGGCGTGTCCAACCCAGGCGTGCCGCTCGATGTCTACGGCATGATCGGCTGCACGCAGTACGCCACAGACGAGCTGTCCTACTTCCCAACGTTCTTCACCCCGGGCTCGGACATGATCCACTCGATCCCGGTCCCCTACGAGCCCTCCATCAGCATGGAACTGTTCACGCAGGCTGCAGCATGGTCGACGCTGACGCCGTTCGGCGTGATCACCAGCAACGGCCTGCGCCACGTCGCCGGCCTCTGAGCCGTAGCGCTTGCACCCGCTGCCCCGCACTGCGAACGCCGCAGTGCGGGGCAGCGCCATTTTTGGTCACACCTCAAACGGCCCCGGCGCAACGGCTGACTCCGGATTCGACAGAGCGAGCAAGCCGACGGCGCGCCGTGGAGATGGCTTCCGCATGCGCACCAGGAGGGATACGGTCCCCGGCCGGTCGTCTGCTTCCCCGTGGGCGCGGCTCTGCACCCCGGCCGACGACGCCTGTCTCGGAGTACCCGATCCGCCTCTCCCGTCTCCTCACGACCGCAGCAATCGCGGCCACGCTCGCCACGTCGGCGACCGCCCAGTGCTTCCAGTTCGCGAACACGCCTCCCGGTAGCCAGTTCGCGATCGCCGACGATGCGGTTCGCACCTTCGGCCTGCCCTTCCTGTTCCCGTTCCACGGCGTGAACTACGACCGCATCACGGTCTGCTCGAACGGCTTCGTCTGGTTCGGCACGGGCCCGATCACCGGCGCCAACGATCTCTCCGACACGACAGCCGAGATGCTGTCGCAACCCGCGCGCGTCGCGGTGTGCTGGGACGACTAGGACTCCGACAACTTCGCGGTGATCCCTCCTGGCGGTGGCGTGTTCTTCTCGGCCGACGCGACGCAGTGCTCGGTCGTCTGGAAGGGCATCCCGCGCTTCGGTAGCACGACGGTCTTCGCCAACATGGAGTGCGTGCTGACCGCCAGCGGCGGCATCCATCTCTACTTCGACTCGACGATGGGCGTGTCAACCAGCACGTGCATCACCGGCACCAGCCGCGGCCCGGGCGCCGTGGCGAGCCTCGTCAACTGGAGCCCAACGCTGCCTGGCAGCGTCTTGGACTCCACGGCCTATGAGTCGTTCACGGCCAACACCGGCCTCCAGCCGTTCGACCTCGCGAACTCGACCCTGAACTTGGTGCCGAACACGCCGCCGAACGGGGTGCCGCCGATCGCCTACACGCCCAACAACACGGCGAACCCGACCTGCGTCCCCTACGCGTTCCTGCCAGCGATTGCCACGACTCCGACGTCCACGGGCGCCGGCTGCCCTTCGGCTCTTGCGAGCGGCTCGCTCTACGAACTCTTCACGATCGGAACGGGCGTGAACCCGATCGATCTCGCCAACACGGCGATCCGCTTCACGCGCACCGGCGACACCTACACGACGGGCGTGGGCACGTTCGATGCGAACTACGCAGCGACGGGCACGATCCAGACCGGTGTTACGGATGACTCGCTGCACGTGCACGCGCTGGCCAGCACCTTCGCCTTCGGCGCGACGCCGGTCACGACCGTCACGATGAGCACGAACGGGTTCCTCTGGCTCGGCACGTCGACGACGCAGGCCTTCAATGCAACGGCCGCGGCCTTCCACACGGGAGCGCTGCCGCGCATCGCTGGCTACTGGAAGGACCTCTCGCCGAACACCACCACGGCGCCCATCTACGTAGAGAACACGGCGACGAAGTTCCAGGCCACCTGGCACAACGTCCCGCTCTTCACCGGTGCTGGCACGCAGACGATCCAGATCTCGATGGATCATGCCACGGGCGACATCACGCTCGGCTACCTCGGCCTCACGGGCACCGTCACGTCGAACCCGCCACTCGTCGGCATCGCCGGCGTCAGCTCCGCCAACCTTGGCAGCAGCGACCTGGCCACAGCCGGCATCGCCAACGTCGTCGGGCCGCGCACCGCCACGAGCATCATCCCGCTCGCGCACGGCTCGACAGCTGCGCAGATCGGCTTGCCGCTGTCGCTGACGTTCACCAACGCCCCGGTGAGCAACATCGGGTTCGGCATCGTGATCCTCGGCGACCAGGCCCTCTCGGTCACACTCGACTCGATCTTCGGCGCGGGCCAGGCCCCGGGCTGCAGTGTCTACACCAACCTCCTGAGCGATTTCCCGCTCGCCTTCACGGCCGGTGCGACGTCCGGCGGCATCACGGTGCCGGTGCCGTACGACATCTACATGACCGGAGTCACGCTGAACTCGCAGATCGCGATCCTCGCGCCGGTGAACGCGCTCGGCTTGGTCTCTTCGAACGCCCGCCAGTGGACCGTCGGCCTCTGACGAGTCCGTGCAGCGCGCGCAACGTTGCGCGACCATCCCCGGCCCCGGCGATGACCGTCATCGCCGGGGCCGGGTCGTTTCTTGGTCCCGCGTTCCGAACGCCCGCTACGAGCCGCGAACACCGCCAACGCGGCGGAAGAGATCGAGGCGCTTGCGCACGCGATCCAAGACCGACTGCGCGGGCTCGCCGGTCAACAACTCGAGCGCCTGCTCGAAGTGACTGACGACATGGACCTGAAACTCGCCACGAGCGACCGCCGCCGTCACTTCGGGATCCAGCATCAGATCGCTCTGGTTCGCGGCGGGGATCACGACGCCCTGTTGACCCGTGAGGCGCCGAGCACGACAGAGTCGATAGAAGCCCTCGGTCTTTTCATTGACCGCACCGACTGCTTGCACCTCACCTTTCTGGTTGATCGAACCGGTGACCCCAAAGCCCTGCTCGAGCGACACCTCGGCCAGCGAACTCAGCAGCGCCAGCAACTGCGCCAGCGAGGCAGAGTCCCCTTCGACGCCGTTGTAGAGCTGCTCGAAGCAGATGGTCGCCTGCACGCACGGTGGCCCATCGCCACCGAACTGCTGCAACAGGTAGCCCTCGAGAATCATGACGCCCTTGTCGTGGATCGGACCCGACAAGTTGACCGCACCTTCAATGTTGATCAGGCCCGAACGCGTCGGCACCGCGACGCCGGAGTTGCAAGTGATGCGACAGGGACGGCCAAACTCCAGCGTGCCGGTGTTGAGCACGGTCAAAGCGTTCACCTGTCCCACGGATCGCCCTGACGTCGACAGCTGCATGTAGCCGCTGGCGTAGTCGCGCTCGACGAGCTCTTGCGGCAGGTCGTGCCGATAGCGCTGGCGGCGCACGGCCTCCTCGACATGTTCGCGGCAGATCGCGCGATCCCCTTCTTGCTCGGCCATGTGGGCCGACTCACGGGCCACGTCGCCAAGCTCGCCGTAGCGCGTGCTCAACCGGTCGCGACGTCCCGCCGCACGGGCGCCGTACTCAGCGACAGCGGCGTAGCCGCTCGGCTCGAACGGCAGGAGCCCTTCGCGACCGACGAGCCATTGCAGGTAGTCTGCGTAGCGACGCAGGTTGTCGTCGTCGAGCGGGATCGTGCTGTCGAACTCGGCGTGGATCTTGAAGATCTGCGGAAACTGCGGGTCCTCACCAGCGAGTTGTTCGTAGATGCCGGGCTCGCCAATGAGCACGACCTTGAGGTCGAACGGAATCGACTCAGGCTGCAGCGATCCGCCCGGTTGGCCGGTCATCGGATCGAGTTCACGGATCTCGGCGCGACCCGTCTGCAGCGCGCGCTTCAGCGCCGGCCACAGGCCCTGCTCTTGCAGGATGTCGACACAGCGCAGAATCAAGTAGCCGCCGTCGGCCCGCAGCAAGGCTCCCGGATGACACTGCAACGGCGACGGCAGATGGCCCTCGCGGGCAGCCGAGATCGTGCCGAACAGCCGCGCGAAGGTCGGGTTGCTCTCGAAGACAACCGGGCACGCGTCGTTGAGCGAGGTCTTGACCACCTGTGCCTGAAACTCGGGCACACGCACTTCGGGTCCGCGCGGTTGCGGCTGTTCCTCCGGCTGGTCCTCACTGTCGTCCACGATGCTGTCGAGCCAGCTCCGCAAATGTCGTTCAATCCACTCGCCGGCGGCGTCGAGCCAGTCGGCCACCTGCATCTGCGGCCATCGCTGGCGGAAGTCCTTGAGGTGCGAGGCCAGGACGTGCCAGGAGAGGCGCTGGTCCATTTCGCGCAACTCGCTCGCCATGCGCCGACGTTCGCTGCGCACCCGGTCGGTGACCTCGTCGAGTCGTTCGACCAGTTGCTCACGGCTGCGCACCATCTCGGCGCGCGTTGACTCCTGGACTTTGCCTTCGAGCACCAGCGCGCTCAGGGCGTCGAGGGTAATCGCCTCACCGTCGATCACGGGGTAGATGTCCGCAGTGCTCGCGCCGCTCTGGGATTGAAAGCTCACGAGCTGGCAACCGAGCTTCTGCGCCTGCCGCTGCAGCGCGTCCATGATGCGCCGCTCGCGCGCATCACTGGTGCGCAGCACGACGCGTCGCGAGATGCGGTGCGGCCGACTGTGCAGCGCAGAAATCAACGCCGAGCGCAACTCGCGTCCCAGGTCGGACAGCTCTTCGCGAAACGCGGCGGCACGGCCCGGCGGCAGCGGTACCAACAGCGGGCTGTTGGAGCCGCGAAAGTTGTGCACGAGCACGTGGTCCGGTCCGCGCCGACACACCGGCTGGATGTCGCGAAGCAGGAACTCGACGACCGTCGAACGACCCGAGCCGATCAGGCCCGAGACGAACAGGTTGTAGCCATGCGCGTGAATCGACAGGCCGGTCCGCAGCGCCTGCATCGGCCGATCCTGGCCGAGCAGAAACGCCGCCGTCGGCGGCTGGCCCGACGGCTGCAGCGGCGGGCAGGTCCATCGCAGGCTCGCAACCGGCAGCGCCGTGGCAGCACGCGCGCGGTGGACGCCGGCCGAATTCGCTGGAGTGGCGGCCGAACGGTTCGCCTTGCGGACCGCGATCGCTTGGCGCGCTGCCGCGATCGGTGCGACGCGCGCTTTGGCCATCGGCGTCGAGCCCGTTCTCGCGTCCTTGCCACGACCTGTCCGCGCGTTGGCGCGCGGTGGCCGCGCACTCTCTGGACCCCGGGGCGTCGTCGATCCGCTCGAAGCCGATCGCTTCCCCTTGCTGTTTTTATCGTGTTTGCCCATCAGACGCGCGCCACCAGCACCGGACACGGCGCTGCCTTGAGGATCTCGCCAGCCGTGCTTCCGAGCAGTGCCTTCATGAAGCCTGTCTTGCCATGCGATCGCACCAGAATCAGATCGACGCGCTGCAACACGGCCTCCTTCAGGATCTGCTCTTCGACCTCTTCGCTGCGGGTCGCATGTCCGAGCGCCCGAACCCCAGAACGCGCGGCCAGATCGACATTGGTTTGCAGGATACCCTTCACTTCGTGCATGAGGTTCTGCTCGAAGTCGCGACCGCCTCCTGCCATCGCCCGGTGACGCCCGATCAAACCAACGGTGGTCGGCGTGTCGATCACGGCTAGGAGTACCAACTCCGCCCGCAACTGCGCGGCCAGCCGAATCGCGTAGCCGAGGTCCGGCTCGCTCGAGTCGGCCAGCTCGACGGGAGCCAGGATCCTTCGCACAACCGGAGTCGACATGGGCGCAAGACTACGATCGGCGCAGGCGGATGCGAACCTTGTGTCCTTCGCCCGGCGCTGACATCGGCGCGGCATTGAGGACACAATCGCGACTGCGCACCAACAGGCCGCTATCCTGCGGCGGTGGATCTGCAGCAGCTCAAAATCGATCGTAAGACCAGCACCACACCCAGTCACCGAATGGGCAAGCCCTGGATCCTCCGGGGCCTCGCGTTGCTCGCGCTGGTTGCTGCCGCCTGGCTGTTCTTGCCGGCGGTGCTGCAGTTCCGCGACCGCATGCAGCTCCCCGAGGTCAAAGTGCTGGTCGTGCGCGCGCCCGCGGCGGCGGCGGCCGCAGCGATCTCCGGAACGTCAGCGAATGGCTACGTCATCGCTGCACGGCGAGCCGCGTTGTCGTCCGACGTGCCCGGTCGCATCGTCGAGATGCTGGTGACCGAGGGCTCCGTGGTGAAGCAGGGCGAGATCGTTGCCAAGCTCTACAGCGACGAGCTCGTGGCCGCCCTCGACCGCAGCAAGGCCGATGCCGCGGTGGCGGCGAGCAACGTCGTACGCAGCAAGGCCGCCTACGAGGCCGCCCTGGCCGAAGCCAACCAGAGCCTCGACACCGTGACCAGTCAGGAGCAGCAACTCCTAGAGGCAAAGGCGCAGCAGGAGTTCGCCTCTGCCGACCTGCGACGCGCCGAGGACCTGTTGCAGCAGACCATCGGTTCGCCGCGCGACGTCGAGCGGGCGCGCAGCGAGACCAACGCCGCGCTGGCGCGGGTCCACTCGTTGGAGGCCGTGTTGCGCCGCGCTCGATCGGCAGCGACCAGCGCCGCCATGCGCGTGGAAGTCGCAATCGCCGATCAGCAGGTAGCAGCAGCGCAGCGGCAAGCGGCCCTAGCCTCCCAGCAGCAGGCGCAGGCGACGCTCGACAAGACCAACGTGCGCGCGCCGTTCGACGGCGTCGTTGTGCTCAAGGATGCCGAAGTCGGCGAGGTGGTGTCGCCCAACAGCCAGGGCGGCAGCAACGCGCGCGGCGCCGTCTGCACGATGGTCGACTTCGACTCGCTCGAGGTGCAAGCCAACGTACCGGAGACAGCTCTGTCGGCCGTGCGCCAAGGCGCGCCCGCGATGGTCTTTCTCGACGCCTTCCCTGGGCAGGGAATGCGCGGCGTCGTCGATCGCATCTGGCCAACTGCTGACCGCCAGAAGGCGACCGTCGAGGTGCGCGTCAAGCTGCTCGAACGCGTCGAGGCACTCCGACCCGAGATGGGTGTTCGCATCGTGTTCCGGACCGTCCAGGGAGTCGTCGAAGGCGACGCCGAGGCCACGACGGCAAGTCCCGCGCTCGCGATCCTGCCGGAGAGTGCGATCGTCACGCTCGACCAAAGGCGCGGCGCCTTTGTCGTCGAACGCGACACCGTGACCTTCGTCGCCCTGCAACTCGGCGAACCCAAGTCGGGCAGCATCGCGGTCGAAAGCGGTCTCACGCCAGGTCAGACTGTCGTCATTGCCCCGCCGCCGACCCTCAACTCCGGCGACCGCATCCGCATCGACAGCAAGTGACCTTCGCCCCCACCACAGCGCGACCCCACGACGCTTGCCCCTGACCCGCCATGACTGACTCCACGATCGAAATCCGCCGCCTCACCAAGGCCTACCAGCGCGGCGGCGAAACGCTGCGCGTACTCGATGAGCTCGACCTGCACATGGATGCGGGTACCTTCTATGCGCTGATGGGTCCGTCGGGCTCGGGCAAGACAACTTTGCTCAATTTGATCGGCGGCCTCGACGTCGCCGACACCGGTGACGTCATCATCGGCGGCGAGAATCTCAGCAACTACTCGGGCAGCCAACTGGCTCGTTGGCGCGCCGAGAACGTCGGCTTCGTCTTTCAGGGATTCAATCTTCTGCCGGTACTCAGCGCGCGCGAAAACGTCGAACTGCCACTGATGCTATCGCCACTGAAGAAGCGCGAACGGCGCGCGCAAGCCGAGCGGGCTCTGGAGCTCGTCGGCCTCACCGACCGCATGGACCACAAGCCGCGCGAACTGTCCGGTGGCCAAGAACAACGCGTCGCCATTGCCCGCGCGATTGCGACCGATCCCACCTTGATCCTGGCCGACGAACCCACAGGCGACCTCGATCGCACGACCGCCAACCAGGTTCTCCAGCTACTGCAGCGGCTCAACCGCGAGTTGAAGAAGACCATCTTGATGGTCACACACGATCCCGAGGCCGCGGGCTACGCCGACAAGGTGATCCACCTCGACAAGGGCAAGCTCGGCCGCATCGAGGACAACCGCAAGCTCGCGGGGAAGGCCTGATGCCGTTCCACCTCCTGTTCCGCAATGTCACCGGCCACTGGCTGCGATCGCTACTGACGATTCTGTCCGTCGCCGTCGCGGTGTTCTTGATCTGCGTGCTGAACGCAGTGGTTTCGGGCCTCACCCGCACCGTCAGCGCGGCCGCTTCGAACCGCTTGCTGGTGCAGTCCGCAGTGAGCCTCTATGTGGACCTGCCAATGGCCTACCAGCAGAAGCTCGCAGCCGTCCCCGGCGTCGAGGCGATTTGCAAGTGGCAGTGGTTCGGCGGTCGCTATGAGCAAGACAAAGGTGGTTTCTTTGCACAGTTCGGGATCGATGCCGAACCGTTCCGCACGAGTTACCCAGAAATCACGATTGCAGAGGGCAGCTACGAGGAATTCGCCAAGAACCGCACCGCCTGCATCGTCGGCCGGGACACCGCGACGAAGTACGGCTGGAAGGTCGGGCAGACAGTCCCCATCCTGGGCACCATCTTTCAGCGCACGGACGGCCAACCCTGGCAGTTCACCATTGCTGGTATCTACGTCAGCGACACCCCGACGATCGACCAGCAGACGATGTACTTTCGCTTCGACTACCTGCGCGAGTCGCTCGAGCAGGGCGGCGCGCAAGGCCCCGAGGGCGTCGGCCTATACATGCTGCGCGTCGCGCCGGGAGCCGACCCGGTCGCTGTGCAGAGCGCGGCGGATGCGCTCTTCGAGAATGGGCCGCAGCGCGTGCAAACCACAACGGAAGCCGAGTTCAATCGCCAGTTCGTGACGATGCTCGGGGACGTCCCCACACTGATGCAAATGGTCGGCAGCGCGGTGCTGTTCGCGATCTTCTTCGCCGTGCTCAACACCATGATCATGGCTGGCCGCGAGCGGACGAAGGACATCGGCATCCTGAAGGCACTGGGTTTCTCCGATGCGGTGACTGCAGGCCTCCTGATCGGCGAATCGCTCCTGCTGTGTGCACTCGGCGCCGTCGTCGGCATCGGCCTCGGCGTCGCACTCGAGCCCGCGTTTCAGGCCTCGGTCTCAGCCATGATGCCGGGCTTCGCCTTTGATCGGTCCACGCTTCTGCTCGGCGCCGGCTTGGCACTCGGGATCGGACTCGTGTCCGGCATCGTGCCAGGCTTGCGCGCGGCGCGACTAACGACCGTCGCAGCTCTCAGGGAGGTCGGGTGATGGCTCTCGTTCCATTCCGCTACAACCTGCGTAGCTTGTGGGTGCGCCGCTCCTCGACCGGTTTGACGATGTGCGCAATCGGCGCCACCGTCGCAGTCCTCGCGTTCATGCTGTCGCTGCAGCAAGGCTTCGTGACGCTCTTTCAACAGAATGGCCGCAATGACATCGCCGTGTTCTTGCGCAAGGGCGCCACGTCCGAAGGCGAATCAGGCATCACCAAGGAGCAGACGCAACTGCTCACCAAGGAAGTGCCCGAGGTGGTGCAAGACAGCAACGGTCGACCACTCGCGAGCGCGGAGATGTATCTCGCCGTGCGCCGCCGCAAGGCCGACGGCGGTGAGACCAATGTCGCGTTGCGCGGTGTCGAACCCATGACGTTTGCAATCCATGGCGACGACGTTCGCATCGTCGACGGGCGCAACTTTGTGGCGAATAGCGACGAGATCATCGTCGGCGAAGGCCTCGTCGGTCGCGTGCCAGAGTGCCGCCTCGGCGAAGTCATGCAGATCAACACTGTGCCATTCCGCGTGGTCGGCGTGTTTTCAGGCAAAGGTGGCTACCGGAGTGAAATCTGGGGTGACCTAGAGCGCCTCAGTCAGGCTCTCCAGCGGCCAGTCCGAAGTCGCGTCATCGCCAAGGTCCGCCCCGATGCCGACCTAGCCGCCGTCGAAGCGCGCTACACAGAGGACCTCCGCCTCCAGCCCAGGGTGCAGTCCGAACGCCAGTACTTGGCGAGCCAGACAGAGCGCCTGACGCTGCAGTTCACGATCCTCGGCCTGTTTCTCGCCGTCATCATGGGCATCGCCGCGGTGTTCACCGGTACCAACGCGATGCTGGCTGCCATCAGTTCGCGGACCCACGAGATCGGCATCCTGCAGGCAGTCGGCTACCGGCCGTTCGCCGTGTTCGCATCGTTTCTGTTTGAGGCGACCCTGCTCGGCATGCTCGGCGGAGTCCTTGGCTGCGTGCTCGTCGTACCCTTCCAAGGCATGGAGACCGGCACCATGAACCAGACCTTCTCGGAGGTCACGTTTGCGTTCCGCACCACGCCTTCGGTACTTGGCTGGGCCATCCTGTTTGCCACCCTTCTGGGCCTTGTCGGAGGTGCCTTCCCGGCCTTGCGAGCCGCTCGCATGCTCCCAACCCAGGCGCTGCGGCGCGCCTAGCAGCCGGTTGAACAACGGCTCCGTCGCCGAAGGCTCGGGATCTGGTTTCCGATCAAGGAGCGCGAACGGAGTCGAGTCTGCAGCTTCGCCGCAGTTCGTGCGCCGCAGAATTCGGACCAGCTACCGCGCCCGCAGGCAGGAGGTGAGTGGCCACCGGCTTTCCGCCGCTCGCCAAGACCACGCCGCCAACCCAGGCCCCTCGCCTGAGCGACCGGTTCGAGAAGGCACCGCAACCGTCGGCGGATCCTGCCTTTGGCCCAAGAGTTCCCTTCAGGTCGCGCTTGACCGGAACAGGCCGGTTGCTACGGTTCTCGGCCGCTGTTGGCCGACAAGGCTGCGGCAGTAATCCTCGATAGCTCAGTTGGTAGAGCAGGTGACTGTTAATCACCGGGTCGCAGGTTCAAGTCCTGCTCGAGGAGCCAGCTCGCTGGAGACAGCGATCGAGACCGCCTCGTGG
>CAMBXM010000056.1 GCA_945871815.1 Singulisphaera sp. GP187 | reverse complement strand
AGTCGGGATCGGCTATGGCAAGGGTCGTGAAGTCCCCAACGCAGTAGAAAAGTCCGTGAAGGACGCTCGCAAACAGATCATGCGAGTCATCCGCAGCGGCAAGACGATTCCGCACCAGACCGAGGGTGTCTTCGGCGCCTCGCGGGTGCGGTTGATTCCCGCCGCGCCTGGCACGGGCATCATCGCTGGAAAGGCGGTGCGCAAGGTGCTCGAGTTGGCTGGTATCTCGGACATCCTTAGCAAGAACTACGGCTCGACCAACGCGCTCAACGTTGTGAAGGCAACCATGGCAGCTCTGAGCAATCTGCGCAGCAAAGACTCTGTTGCGGCTCTTCGCGGAGTAAGCATCGAATGAACCTCGCCGAAGCAAAGGCCCTTGGCCTCAAGTATCCGGATCGCAAGCGCATTGGACGTGGTATCGGTTCTGGCCTAGGCAAGACATCGGGCCGCGGGCACAAGGGTGCCAAGTCGCGCTCTGGTTGGTCTCGCAGGCTTGGCTGGGAAGGTGGCCAGATGCCGCTGTTCCGTCGGTTGCCGAAGGTCGGTTTCAACAACAAGATCTTCAAGAAGGTCTACACCGTCGTGAACGTGTCGGACCTCGAGGGTTTCGACAACAACTCGGTCGTCGATCTCGCGGCAATCCTTCAGAAGGGAATCACATCGAAGGAGAAGCAGAGCACCTTGTTCAAGGTGCTCGGCGACGGTGCCCTGACGCGGAAGCTCACGGTGAAGGCTGATGCTGTGACCGCATCAGCTCGTGCCAAGATCGAACAGGCTGGTGGCAGCGTCGAGCTGATTGCCGGTCGAGTGGCGCGTCCTAAGTTTGTCCGCAAGGACGGAACGAAAAGCACCCCCAAGTCTCAGAAGCCGGCCCGCTGATCTCCTGCGACTCGAAACGACGACGACCAACCCATGAGCAACCTGACATCCCTGTTCAAGGTGAAGGAGATCCGGAGTCGCATTCTGCTGACTCTCGGGTTGCTCGTGCTGTACCGAGTCGGGTTCTTCATCCCGCTTCCGGGTGTGAACCTTGTCAAGTTCTTGGAGAGCTTGCAGAGCCAGGATGGCCTGAACAGGCTGTTCTTGATGATGAACGTCCTGACTGGTGGCAGCCTGCAAACGGCCACGCTTTTCAGTCTCGGCGTGATGCCCTACATCTCTGCGAGCATCATCTTCAGCCTGTTGACAAAGGTCGTTCCATCGCTGGAAAAGCTGGCGAAGGAAGGAGCCTCTGGGCAGAAGAAGATCAACCAGTACACGCGCTTGGCGACTGTCGGCATCTGCATCTTTCAAGCTTGGTTCGTTATCTTCGGCACGCTGAAGAGTGGGTCTAGCAACCTGCTTCAGGACGGGGTCAACCAGGTCTGGGGCCTCTACATCTTGGTCATCATGTTCGCCCTAACCGCGGGCACGATGTTCGTGATGTGGATCGGTGAGCAGATCACAGAGCGTGGCATCGGCAACGGGATGTCCCTGATCATCATGTCGGGGATTGTATCCAACCTCTACCCGTCGCTTGGTGCCTACCTGGGTGGTGACAACTTTGGTCGGCTGGAATGGCAGAATCTTCTGACGTTCCTCGGCATGTGGCTCGTCGCGGTGATCGCGGTAGTTTTCACGACCAAGGCGCAGCGTCGAATCCCGATCCAGCAAGCCAAGCACACTCGTGGTCGGCAGGTCTATGGCGGACAGAAGCACTATCTTCCGTTCAAGATCAACCAGGCTGGCGTGATGCCGATCGTCTTCGGATCTGCTCTCATGCTGATTCCGACGATGTTTGCGCAGGTGGTGGGTTGGACGGGACTTGAGGAGAGTTTCGCGAGCCAGCGTGGATTCTGGTTCGTAGTCAGCTACACGGCGCTGATCTACTTCTTCTCGTTCTTCTGGACATCGATGATGTTCCAGCCGAACGACATCGCCAACAACCTCAAGGAAAACGGCACGCTGATTCCTGGTATCCGTCCAGGGAAGCCAACCGCTGAGTTCCTTGAGCACACAATGGTTCGCATCACCCTTGCTGGTGCGACCTTCCTTTCCATCATCGCTGTCCTGCCGTCCGTCGTCGGCGCACGCGGCTCGGGCGGTTTGGATCAGGTCCTGATCTACTTCATGTCCGGCACTTCGATTCTGATTGTCGTGGGTGTTGCCCTGGACATGGTCGAAAAGCTCGGCGCCATGTTGACCATGCGCAACTATGAAAGCGCAATGGGGAAGGACGGAGCCGAAGGCTCAAGCACGGGCGGTTGGGGGCGTCGGTCGGACTGATGAGTGCCGGGACCTCAATCTCCTTGCGAGCGCGCGCAGTTTTCCTCGGTGGACCCGGGGCGGGCAAGGGCACGCAGGCGAAGCGCCTGGCAGCAGCAGGTCACGTCGCGCACATCTCGACTGGCGACATGCTTCGGGCGCACGTCAACCAGGGCAGCGACCTAGGTAAGCAGGCCAAGAGTCTGATGGACGGTGGCAAGCTTGTCCCGGACGACATGATCGTCGCTATGGTGAAAGAGCGGATCGCTCAGCCAGATGCAACTGCCGCCTGGATCCTGGACGGGTTTCCGCGTACACTTCCTCAAGCTGAAGCTCTTGACCGGCTGCTGGGTGCCTCCGCGGAACGCAAGTTGTCCCGTGTGGTGTACTTCCAAATCTCGGATGCAGAGCTGAAAGCTAGGCTCGAAGGCCGTCGCAACTGCAACCAGTGCGGCGCCATCTGGCACGTGGCCACCAAGCCAACCAAGCGAGTCGATACCTGCGATGCCTGCGGCGGTGCTCTGCTGCAGCGTGCGGATGATCGACCTGAAGCGATCGACAAAAGGTTGCAGGAGTTCCACAAGTTGACGGAGCCCCTGCGAGCCTACTACCAAAACAAGAATCTGCTGCGGATCATCGACGCAAGTCGAACCCCAGACGTCATCTACCAGGAGTTGGTTCAACTGATGCAATGACCGCAGTCACGGACAAGACGTTCGAGGGCTCTCCTGAGCGCGACATGCCTTCGACGGCAACAGTTGCGGCAGTGCTCCAGAACGATTTGTTCCGCCTGCGCTTGCCAGACGGCACAGAACGGACGGCCCATGTGGCTGGGGACCTTCGAAAGGGACTGACTCGCTTGCTGCCAGGCGATGTAGTCCGAATCGAGATCGCCCCGCTGGACCGGACCAAGGCGCGCATTGTTGCGCGCCTTTCGTCTCACAGATCGTGAGCGCACTGCCGTCGAACCAGCCCCTTACTTCTGAAACCCGTCAATAGACTCAACCGCGAGAAGCCGCCGTGAAGGTCCGAACCAGCGTCCGTCGCATCTGCGAGCACTGCAAGGTGGTACGCCGCCGCGGTATCGTTCGCATCATTTGTACGAATCCCCGCCACAAGCAGCGGCAGGGCAAGTAACCACAGGTACCGCACATGCCACGTCTCCTCGGCGTCGACATCCCAAACGAAAAGCGCATCGATGTGGCGCTTACGTACATTTATGGCATCGGCCCGCGCACTGCAAAACGGGTGCTAGCCGAACTGTCGTTGCGCCCTGAGACCCGAGCCAAGGATCTCAAGGACGATGAGGTCGCGGCTCTGGCCAACCACATCGAAAAGTCCATGCCGGTGGAAGGTGTCCTGCGCCGCCAGGTGATGCAGAACATCAACCGGCTCAAGGAGATCTTCTGCTACCGGGGCTTGCGGCATCGTCGCAGTCTGCCGGTGCGTGGCCAGCGTACGCGAAGCAACTCTCGTTCACGGAAGGGACCGCGTAAGACGGTCGCTAACAAGAAGATCTTGAGGAAGTGATCCGCGGATCATCCTCCCCGACCTCAGAGCCCCCGAACAACCGTCCCAGAATCCGCGATGACGACCGTCCCAGAAACCTCGAAGAAGAAGGCCAAAGTTCGCAAGAACGTCGGCAAGGCCATTGCCCACGTCAAGGCATCCTTCAACAACACCATCATCACCGTTACCGACAGCACGGGCCAAGTCTTGGCCTGGGACTCGGCTGGTACTATCGGCTACAAGGGTAGCCGCAAGAGCACCCCGTTTGCCGCGCAACGCGCTGCAGAGAAAGTTGCGGAGAAGATCCGCAAGATGGGTGTGCACGAGTTGGAGGTCTTCGTCAATGGTCCCGGCTCTGGCCGTGAGTCCGCGATCCGTGCTCTTTCGAGTTCGGGTATCGAGGTGAAGACCATCGAGGATGTCACGCCGCTGCCGCACAACGGTTGTCGTCCGCGGAAGCGCCGCCGCGTCTAGTCATTCGTAATCGCATTCGACCCAGCACTTCGGAATCCAGATGGCCCGCAATAGCCAAAACGTCTGCAAGCTCTGCCGCCGCGAAGGCATGAAGCTGTTCCTCAAGGGACAGCGATGCTTTTCGGAAAAGTGCGGCATTAACCGGCGCGACTATCCGCCGGGCCAGCATGTCCGCCCCAAGAAGTCCACTGACTACGGTGCCCAGCTGCGTGAAAAGCAGAAGGCGAAGCGTATCTATGGCCTGCTCGAGCGTCAGTTCCAGCACTACTTCACCGTCGCGCAGCGCCAGAAGGGCAACACAGGTGAGAACCTGTTGGTCCTCATGGAGCGACGTCTCGACAATGTGGTGCTGAACCTCGGCCTCGCGTTGTCTCGCTTCGATGCGCGGCAGATGGTTGCACACGGCCATGTTCGTGTGAACAAGAAGCGTCTCGACATCCCGAGTTATCTCGTTCGCCCAGGCGACGAGGTGCAGATCGTGGGTGACGAGAAGATCACCAAGAAGGCCACCGACGCGGTCGAGATGAACAAGGGGCAGTCACTGCCGACTTGGCTCGAGGCCACGCCGTCCGAACTCAAGGGCAAGGTCATTCAGCTGCCGAAGCGAGAAGACGTGCCGCATCCCATCAACGAGCAGTTGATCATCGAGCTCTGCTCCAAGTAGCTAAGGGAGACCGACTATGCGTATTCGCTGGCGCAACTTCGAGTTGCCGTCCCAGGTCAAGATGGACCAGGACACGGGAACCAATCAGTATGCCAAGTTCACCGTCGAGCCCTTCGAGAAGGGCTTTGGCGCAACGATCGGCAACGGCCTGCGCCGCGTCTTGCTGTCCTCGATTGAGGGCACCGCGGTAACGTGGGTACGCATCGAGGGAGTCGTTCACGAGTTCTCGACGATTTCGGGCGTGCTCGAGGACGTCACTCAGATCATCCTGAACATCAAGAAGCTGCGTGTGAAGATGCACACGGATGCGCCGACGACTCTGCGCATCGATGTCAACCAGCGCGGTGAGGTTAAGGCGGAAGCGATCGAGGGTGATCACAACATCGAGATCGCCAATCCCGACCTGAAGATCTGCACGTTGACCGACGATGTCCGTTTCTCCTGCGAAATGCAGGTGAAGAAGGGCCGCGGCTACGTGACGGCTGAGGAGAACGTAAACGAGGAGATGGAGATCGGTACGATTCCCGTCGACTCGATCTTTAGTCCGGTGCACCGATGCAAGTACAGCATCGAGAGTACGCGTGTCGGAAAGTCCACAGACTACGACCGCTTGGTTCTTGAAGTTTGGACTGATGGCACGGTGACGCCGGAGATGGCACTGGTCGAAGCGAGCAAGATTTACCGCAAACACCTGAACCCCTTCGTTCAGTATTTTGAGCTCAAGGAAGACTTGGCCGTCGACGGCGGTGTTCTTGCGCCAGAGGGTGATGAAGGTGCGAAGCGTCGCGAGATGGTGGACCTGCTCGGTCGAAGCATCGACATGCTGGAGCTCTCAGTGCGCTCTAAGAACTGCCTAGACAGCGAGAATGTTCTGACTCTGCGCGACCTTGTGCAGATGGCGGAGCCCGAGCTGCTCAAGGTCAGGAACTTTGGGAAGACATCCCTCAAGGAAGTCAAGAACAAGCTTGCCGCACTCGGCCTCACGTTGGGTATCAACGTCGAGGAATACAAGTAAGCATCCGACGCGCATCGGCCAGAGCTGATCGCGCGTCAAACGGAGAATACAGCCATGATGCATAACATTGCGGGCAAGCGGCTCGGCAGAAACACGGCCCACCGCCGTGCTCTGCGCATGAATTTCACGGTGTCGTTGATCCAGCACGAGCGCGTCGTCACGACGCTGCCGAAGGCCAAAGCTCTGCGCTCGCACGTGGAGAAAATGATCACGATCGGCAAGACCAGGACGCTGGCCAACATTCGGCGAGCCGCGGGTCTTCTGCAGGACAAGGATGCGGTCAAGAAGCTGTTCGATGTGCTCGGGCCGCGCTATTCGAATCGCGCTGGTGGCTACACTCGAATCATGCGCCTAGGTGATTTCCGGATCGGCGACGGCGGGTCCAAGGCGATCATCGAGTTCGTCGATAACAACGTGCTGGAGCGCAAGCTCAGTGCGTCGGCCGAAGCTGCTGTAGACGCCCCGACTGAGAAGCCGGCCGATGGTAAGCCATCCAAGGCGAAGTCGAGCAAAGGCAAGAAGTCAGCGTCCGCTGGCAACTGATCCGTCCGGGTCGCGCAGCGTAGCGCTCCGGGTTACAGGACCACCTAACGATAGGGCTACCTGTCGCTAGGTGGTTGCATGCGCTCTGGTGCTTCGAACGCTGAAGATCGGGGCCCACCGCGTCGAGTCCCGTAAGATCTTCGATCGGATCTTGCCGATCCTCGCAGACGCGTGTGATCCCGCTTTTGCAGCCGACGCGACTTCAGTCGCAGTAGCAAGCCGACCCCGGACTTGCTCGTGGTGCTGCTGTTGTTGATGGTGGGCGACGCCCGCCGACGAGGCTACCGGCACCTGCTGGATTCGTTCTGGGACGAGTGCGCCTCGCACGGCGTGCCTTGCCGGTGGACGAGCCCGTCTCGGCGTCGGACTTCTGCCAGGCGCGCAGCGAGGTTGCGGAGCCAGCTGCTTCGGCGCGTTCTGCGCGGGGCGGGGAGCAAAGTGGACACCGCGTTTCGAGGTGCTTCGCGCTGGAACGATCGCCGGCTGTTCGTCGTCGACGGCTGCAAGGTCAACTGGCGACGGGGCCTCGAACTCGATGCCAGCTTCGGCCGCCCCGATGGCGGTCACGTCCCACCGCCGGCTGTGAGCGTGCTCGTCAACGTCCTGACCCAGGTTCCGTGCGATGTCGTGATCGACAGCTTCGGCACCTGTGAGCGCCAGATGTTGCTCGCGGCTCTCGATGTGCTGCAGGCAGGCGACGTGTTGGTGCTGGATCGCGGATACCGATCGCACCAGATCCTGCGCAGCCCGCTCGACCTCCTCAGCCGACTGCCGGCGTCGCCTTCGCTCGTGGCGAACGATGACTTCCGCGCCAGCGGCGGTGGCGACTATCGCGTCATGATGCCGCCCGCCAAGGACGCGCGGCCAGGTGCCGAGCCCCTCGAGCTTCGTGCGATCCAGCGGACGACTCCGAAGGGCGAGGAATCCTGTTACTTCACGACGTTGCGCCGCTCACACATCACGCACGCGCAAATCGCCGAGCTCTACCGACTGCGTTGGCAGGCCGAAGAACTGGGCAAGCTCGGCCAGTCTGTCTAGTTCGACCAGCGCCAGTTCCACGCCCAGTCGCCTCTCGGCGTGCGACATGAGATCCTCGCACTGGCCATCTACTGCGTCCTCGCACGCTTCCTGCTCGCCTCCCCAGCCAAGCATGTCGCCGCGCTTTCCAAGACCTCTCCGTCTAGGGCTCGGTGCTCGCGCGGGCGGACTACCTCACCAGGCTTTGCCTCGACCAGGAGTCTGAGTCACGACAGTCCAGCGGGGCGAAAATTGTGAGATCGGACTTCGCCAAGGCTACTCGGCGCGGTCCGCCCCGAGTGCTGACTCGTCCTGCGCGACCGCTTCGGGCTGCCCGGCGGGGGTCTCACAGTTCCCAGGAGAGCCTTGGCGCGTCCACCGGGTCACGTTCGACCTCCGATCGCCGCCATCCTCCGCAGATTCAGCGCGAGGCATCCGAGATCCCACTCGCCGGCCGACCTGTGCCATCCGGCCAGCACGCGGAAGGCCACGTTCTCGTCGAGCTGTGCAGCGATCGTCCGCGAGGAGAAGGTGCCCGTGCAGCGCAAGGAGAAGGTGCCCGTGCAGTAGGCGTCGATCGGCAGGCTCAGCTTCACGCGCGGCGGATACGCCACCTCGCCCTTGCCCGAAGTCCGGTAGCGATCGAGCAGCGCGCGATGTCGAGCTGATCGCGGATGAACCCCACCAACTGCCCGTCGGGCAACCAGTCCCTCGGCGACGGCAGGAAGAGCTAGCCTTGGTTCGAGTCCTCTCTCTTGCGAAACGGACCCATGCGCTCCCTACGCAGCGTGAGTCGCGAGAGGGTCTTCTTGCCCACGAATCTCTCGGGGTTCGAGGGGCATCCCGTGACTCAGACTTCTAGTCGAGAGGGTTGCGAGGACTCGCGACAGGCGACGGCCCTTGACGATGCTGTCCGCATCGCTCGTTCAACCCGGAGCTGAGCGGGCGTCCTGGCCCTTGGCGACATTGGGCTGGGGTGAGGCACATCTGCAGGTCGCTCGGTTAGCGTGCGAACCGCATCATCGCCGGGCAAACGACATGTTGTCTGGGCCGAGGATCAGAGCGAACTCGTCGAGCAGGCCGTCGCTGACGTTGATCGTCGCCTCACAACGCACCCGGTGGACGTGGCCATCCTCTTCTACGTCCAGGTGCAGCGACTGGTTGCCGCGGTACTGTTCGCAGACGGAGGCGATGCGTGAGAGGGTCCCGTCACTCACTAGGTGACCTCGTAGCGAGAGGACTAGCCCCGCCACCTCACGACGGACGACTTCCGCGGCTGGCTCGATTTCGTCGAGGAGCAGCGCCTTCTCCTCGCTCTTTTCGTCGATGCGTCCGGACAAGAACACGATGGCGTCATCGACGATGCGTTCCTTGAGTCGGGCATACGCACGTGCGAAGCAGGTGACTGCGATCTGGCCGTCGAGGTCCTCCAGTTGAAATCGTGCCATCTTCTGGCCCGCGTTCTTTCCCTGCTTGATCTGGAGAACCCGAACCGAGCTCACCATGCCGGCAATTCGTACGGTCTCGCCGCCAGAGATAGAACCAGCAGTCGCCGTCGTATGGCCTGCGACACGGCGAAGGAATGCACCGCGCTTCTCAAACGGATGTCCGGAGAGGTAGAAGCCCAGCGATTCCTTCTCGCGCGCCAGGCGATCCGCTTCCGGCCACTCGTCTGTTCGTTGCAGACCACCGCTGGTGGCAGGCGTATGGGCTTCGGGAGGAGGGGCGCCGAACAGCATCTTTTGGCCGCGGCGCCTGTCCTCGCGGGCGAGGGCGGAGGAACGCAGCGCGGACTCGATGGCGCCAAACGTCGTTTGGCGACTACGGCCCAGGCCGTCGAAGGCACCAGCCTGGACCATTGCCTCAAGGGCCGTCTTGTTCACCACATTGGCGTCGAGCCGCTCGCAGAGTTCTTCGAGCGAGCCGAAGGCCCCAGTCTTCTGTCTGGTATCGACCATCATGTCCGCAGCGCGTGCACCGAGGCCCTTGATCGCGCCGATGCCATAGCGAATCGCCCCGTCTTCGACGTGGAAGCGGCGCATGCTGTGGTTGATGCTCGGCTGCAGGATGCGGATTCCTCCGCGCCGTGCCTCGTCGACGAACTCCTTGATCTTGTCCGAGTTGCCGGACTCGACGGTCAGATTCGCGGCCATGAACTCGATCGGATAGTGCGCCTTGAGCCACGCCGTCTGATAGGTGACCAGGGCATAGGCCGTCGAGTGCGACTTGTTGAACCCGTAGCCGGCGAAGTACTCCATTGTCTCAAACAGTTCCTTGGCGAACTTGTCGCCATAGCCGCGCGATACCGCGCCGGCGATGAACTGGTCTTTGAACTTCGCCATGACCTCCGGCTTCTTCTTGCCCATTGCTTTGCGAAGGTTGTCGGCATCGCTCATCGAGAACGAGCCGATCACGTTGGCAATCTGCATCACCTGTTCCTGGTAGACGATGACCCCGTAGGTGGGTTCGAGCACGGGACGTAGGTCATCGTTGGGGTACTTGGTTTCCTCTTCGCCGTGCTTACGTCGACAGAACATGTCGACCATGCCTGAGCCGAGTGGGCCGGGTCGATACAGCGCGAGTACGGCGATCACATCCTCGAAGGTGTCGGGCTTGAGGCGCGACAGCAACTCGCGCATACCCGAGGATTCCAACTGGAACACGCCCTGCGTCTCACCCCTTGTCATCAGTGCGTAGGTGGCGGGGTCGTCGAGGGGCAGCTTCGCCAGATCGATCGTCTTTCCTTGGACCAGTTCGACGAGCCGCGTTGCCTCGGTCAAGATCGTTAGCGTCTTGAGACCAAGGAAGTCCATTTTCAGCAGGCCGACCTCCTCGAGTTCAGTCATCTGCCACTGCGTGATGATGTCTTCTCCGTTCTTGCAGAGCGGTGCGTAGTCGCGCAGCGGACGGTCGGCAATCACGACACCTGCGGCGTGGACTGACGAATGGCGTGCAAGCCCTTCGAGCTTGAGCGATAGGTCGAACAGGCGCTTGTGCGGGGCCGAACTATCGCGGATCTGCTTGAGCTCCGCATCGGACTCAAGAGCAGCTGCGAGCGATGCACCGGGTCCCTGCGGCACTTTCTTGCAGAGCTTGTCGATCTCGGAGACCTCGAAGTCGAGGACTCGGCCGACGTCGCGCAGCACCCCGCGGCTCGCCATCGTGCCGAACGTGATGATCTGGCACACGCAGTCGTGGCCGTACTTCTGGCGGACGTATTGAATGACCTCGTCGCGCCGCTCTCCACAGAAGTCGATATCGATATCCGGCATGGAGATGCGGCCGGGGTTTAGGAATCGCTCGAAGAGCAATGCGTAGCGCAGAGGATCGACGGCAGTGATCTGCAGCACGTAGGCGACGATCGAACCGGCTGCCGAGCCTCGTCCCGGTCCGACCGGGATGCCCAGCTCCTTCGCCTTGAGGATGAAGTCCTGAACGATCAGGAAGTAGCTGACGAAGCCGAGTTTCTTGACGACCTCGATCTCATAGTCGAGTCGGGCCTGGACCTCTTCGGAGATGGTGCCGTAGCGCTGCCGCGCGCCCTCGCGGCAGCGCCGCTCGAAGTAGGCGTCGGTTGGTTCGCCGCTCTCGGGCGTGAAGGCGGGCAGGTGGTAGACACCAAACTTGATGTCGACGCTGCAGCGCTCCGCAATCGTGACGGTCTGCTGGAGCGGATCCGGCCAGTCACGAAACGCTGCGGCCATTTCGGCGCGGGTCTTCAGCCACAACTCGCGCGATGCCATGCGGAAGCGATCTTGATCTGCGACTGTCTTGCCGCCGCGGACGCACAGCATGATGTCATGTGCGAGCCAGTCGTCCTGCTTGAGGTAGTGAACGTCGTTGGTCGCGACACACCGGATGTCGAGTCGCTTGCCCACCTCGCGCTTGCCGGCTGTGACCTTGCGCATGACCTCGCTGCCGTTTTCCCCGACCTCGAGGAAGAACCGATCGACGCCGAACAGGTCGCGCAGTTGGGATGCGGCGGCGACTGCCGCGGCGCCATCGTTCTGCTGCAGCGCCTGGCCGATCCAACCGTGTGTCGAGCCGCTGAGGCAGATGAGGCCCTTCCCGTACTGGGCCAACAGTTCGAAGTCGACGCGCGGCTTGTAGCTGAAGCCCTCAAGGTAGGCGAGAGAGGAGAGCGTGCGCAGGTTGTCGAGGCCTTCGTTGTTCTCAGCTAGCAGGGTGAGATCGTAGGTGGGGTTGTCACCACCGGCCGTGGTTCGTCGAGTCTTGGCAGCAACAAACGTGGTCTGGCCGATGACCGAGCGGAGCCCTAGCTCTTTGCAGCTCTTGTAGAACTCGATCGCGCCGAAGAGGTTGCCATTGTCAGTCAGCGCCAGCGCCTTCTGCCCGTCGGCCGCAGCCGCCTGGACGAGGTCGGCTACCTTCACGGGCGCACTCAGCAGGCTGTAGTGCGAACGCGTGCGCAAGTGGACGAAATCGGGCGCCTCGGACATTGGTCACAATCTACGCGGCAGCAGGAGTGGCGAAAGGCCGCGTTCTTGGTGGCTGCTCAGTAGCGCGCGCGCGACTCGACGCCGTAATCGGGCACCATTTCGAGTTCCTCCGGCAGCAGCGCATACTGCTCGCAGACGAGGCTGAGCCGCAGGCCGTCGGTGTCGACTCGTTCGACGGAATGCGTGAGGTCGCCATCAAACTCAATCAGCAGGTCGGCACGCGGCTCGATTCGCGCAAGAATGCGTTTGCCGCGCGCAAGCACCAATCCACCGCCCTTCATCGCGGTTGGAACTTCGATGTAGAGAACGCTCACCCAGAGGGGCGTGGCAACATCCTTGCAGTAGCTACGCAGGCTGCGGTCAATGTGGGGGTCGACGCGTGAGCCGGCACCGAGTTGAAGGGGGTTGAGATAAAACGCGTTGCACTCGTCGTGCAGCACGCGGTCGAGGTAGCGCGTGAAGAACGGGAAGGTCGTCGTTACTTGGTCGCGCTGTTCGCGGCGAAACACCACCGAGAACCCCCGAGTGCCCACGAAGTCGCGGTTCAGGTTGTTCTGCGTGAACAACCGACATGCCCGGATCTGCTGCGCCACGGAGCCTAGGTAGGCCGCGCCGAATGCATCCCGCTGCTCGCGGTGCGTGGCGATGGTTAGCCTGCCGCTTCGATCGGCCCTTTGTGCTGACCGAGCGCTCCGAGTACGCCGACGCGCTCTCCGGCTTCGGCGAATCGTTCCAGGATCTGCTCGATGTGCCGGTCGGTGTGCGTCGCGATGTAGCTCGTGCGGATCAGATCCATACCGGGCGGCACGGCCGGTTGTGTGACCGGGTTCGTGAACAGCCCGCAGTCGAGCAGGATCTTCCACATGCGCAGCATGCGAATTTGTTCGCCGACGATGACGGGCACAATCGGGCTGTTCTGGGCGCCGCCGACGGTGAAACCGAGCTTGCGCAGGCCGGTTCGGACGCGATTGGCGACGTCGAGCACACGGGTGCGCAGCTGCGGTTCGGCCTCGATCACATCGAGCGCCGCCAGCGCCGCGGCGGCCGATGCGGGCGTGATGGCGGCGGAGAAGATCAGCGATCGCGCGTGATGGCGCATGAAGTGGATCACGTTCGCAGGGCCCGCGATGAACCCTCCGAGGCTCGCGAAGCTCTTGCTGAAGGTTCCCATCACGAGGTCGGCATCGTCGTCGAGCCCGAAGTGCTCGGCCGCGCCGCGCCCCGTCTTGCCGAGGACGCCCACCGAGTGAGCTTCGTCGACCATCAATCGCGCGCCGTAGTGACGAGCCAGCTTGACGATACTCGGCAGATCTGCGAGGTCGCCCATCATCGAATAGAGTCCGTCGACCACGATGAGCATGCCCTTGCCCTGCGCTTTGGCGCGTGCAAGCTGGGCCTCGAGGTCGGCCATGTCGTTGTGCCGCCACTTGCGCGTGTCGCCAAAGCTCAGGCGGCAGCCGTCGATGATCGAGGCGTGGTTCTCGCGATCGCAGAGGATGACGTCATCCTTGCCGCAGATCGACGAGATCGCACCTAGGTTCGTCTGGAACCCGGTGGAGAAGCACAGGGCCGCTTCCTTGCCCATGAAGCGCGCAAGTCGGCGCTCCAACTCTTCGTGCAACTCGAGGGTGCCGTTCAAGAATCGGGAGCCCGAGCACGATGTCCCGAACTTCAGCAGTGCTTGCTGGGCCGCTTCCAACACCTTGTGGTGATGGGTCAGGCCCAGATAGTTGTTGCTGCCGATCATGATCAACCGGCGGCCGTTGATCTCGACTTCGGTTCCCTCGCTGCCTGAGAGCGGCAAGAAGTAGGGGTACATCCCCATGGACTGGAGATCGCGGGCCCGCGTGAACCCGTCGCACTTCGAAAAGAGATCCACTTCGCTGGCTGTGAGGTTACGCAGGTCTGGGCCACCGCTCGGCGCGGCCGTGTAAAGCGCGGGGAATGCTAGATTCTCGCAAGGCTCCTGACAAACTCTTTGTCCGTGCAGCTCCTCGAAGAGACCTCGTGCCTAGTCACTGGGGCGACCGGTTTCTTGGGCGCCGAGCTGGTCCGCAGCCTGTTGCGCCTGGGTCTGCCGCCCTCGCGATTGCGTTGCCTCGTACGCGATCCTGCCGCGATGACGGCGCGCGGAATTCCCGCGGTATCCGTCTGCCGGGGTGATCTGCGCGATGCTCTGGCTGTGCGCGACGCGGTTGCTGGCGTCAGTCTCGTGTTCCATCTCGCCGGCACCCTGAAGGCGGTCCGAGCTGCCGACTACCTAGCCGTCAATCGCGATGGCACGGCCATACTTGCCGATGCAATTGCGGCGCACGCACCCTCGGCGTTCGTGGTGCACGTGTCCTCGCTGGCAGCCGCTGGCCCGTCGATCGACGGCCGCGGCACCGATCTACCTCCCTCTCAGTGCCGAACCGTCTCCTGGTACGGCGACAGCAAGCGATTGGGCGAGATCGCAATGCTGCAGCGTTGCGCTCGTGTCGCGATCGTGCGACCACCCGTGGTGTTCGGTCCGGCTGATGCGGCGACCCGGCTGGTCTTTCGGCAAGCACTGGGAATGCTGTGCCCAGTACCACCGCGGGCGCAGCCGCTTTCGGTGGTCCATGTGCGCGACGTCGTGCTGGCGCTGCTTGCCGTGGCACGTTCGCAACCAGAAGGCGCAGTGTTGCCGCTCGATGGCAAGGAGCGCACCGACACACACGCCTTCTTGCGAGCAATCGCGGCGGCGTGCGATCGAAGGGCTCGGCTCCTGCCGGTGCCGCTCCCGATCGCTGCAGCGGCCGCTTCGGTTTGCGACCTGATCGCTGCTGTGACTCGTCGCGCTAGCTATTTCAACGCCGACAAAGTTCGCGAGTTGGGCGCCGCCGGATGGGTTGCGGATGGCGCGGCGGCGCTACGCCTCGTTGGCTTCCGACCCCAAACCGGTCTGATGGAGGGCTTGCGCCAAGTTGCGCTCGCCGAGGGCTATTGCCGTCCTCCACCGTCTGCCTCCAAACCGAACTGAACGCTGCCGCCAAACCGAACTGAACGCGGAGCGAGCCGCCGGTCTCACTTCAGCAACTGCATCAGCAGTGCCTTTTGCACGTGGGTTCGGTTGGCAGCCTGGTCGTAGATGACCGAGCGCGGGCCATCAAGCACCTCGTCGGTTGCAACTACGTTGCGACGCACAGGCAGAGGGTGCATCAGCAGCGCGTTCTGGGTCGTTGCCATCAGGTCGCGATCGACCCGCCAGTCCGAAAGCGAGCGCTTGACCATGGCCTCCCGCTCGGAATCCTCCCAGTACTTGGTCGAACCCCACGAGCGGACATACAGGACCTCGGAGTCGCGCGCGCCGGCGCGCAGGTCGTTGACGACCTGCACCGAGCCGCCGGACTCCTGCGCCAGTCCCCGGCTGCGCTGCAGCACTTCGTCGTCGACCTCGAAACCGAGTGGGTGGGCCAGCGTGATGTTCATGCCCATCATCGCAGCGAGCGTGAGCACCGAGTGGGTCGGGCCGAGCGGTTTGGGGTCGGGGTGCATGCTCCACGCGAGCGTGAGTCGACGACCTTTCAGCTGCAGCAACTGCTCGCGCATCGTGAAGATGTCGGCGACCGCCTGGCACGGGTGTTCGAAGCAGGTCTCGAGGTTGATGACTGGCACGGTCGCGTGGCGCGCGTAGCTGCGCAGCAGTACCTCCTGGCGATCCCGAGCCCAGGACCCCGTTCGCGTGACCGAGCGGACACCCAGCGCATCGACGTAGCGCGACAACGTGCGCGCGGCGTCCATGACGTGTTCTTCCGCGATGCCATCCATGACCGCCTGCTCCTTGGGCTCGAGCTCATAGAGGTCGTCGCGGGACAGGTTGATGCAGCTGCCACCCAACTGGACCATTGCGACGTCGAAACTGACGCGCGTGCGCAGGCTCGGATCGAAGAACAACAGGCCCAGAGTCTTGCCGGCGAGAACTTGGCCCGGACGCTTGCCTTTGGCTCGCGCGGCCAGCTCGAGCATGTCCTCGAGTTGATGGCGGCTGATGTCGATCGACGAGAGGAAGTCGCGTTTGGTCACGTGTCCCAGCACTGGTGGAAAAGCGGGATGGTAGCTCCAGGCCTGCACGAGTCTACGCGGCTGTGGCCTCGCCGCGCGCGCCTCGCGATGATGACCCGACTGCGCGCTTGCCACGCGGGAACCGACGATGACCAATCCGATCGACTGGGACGCGCACTGGATCGAGCGCTGCCTCGAACTTGCCACCGAAGCTGGCGCCGCTGGCGAAGTTCCTGTGGGCGCGGTCGTGGTGCTTGGAGATCGGCTGTTGGGTGAGGGACGCAATCGCGTCGAGGAGCTGCGCTCGCCACTCGCTCACGCCGAGATGGAGGCGATTCAGCGCGCCTTGGTCGCGGCGGGGGACAAGCGCCTGCCGTTGACGACGCTGTACTGCTCGCTGGAGCCGTGTTTCCTCTGCGCTGGCGCGATCCTGCACGCGCGCGTCCGTCGCGTGGTCTACTGTGCGCGCGACCCGAAGTTCGGCGCGGTGCGTTCGCTGGCGCAGATTCTGGAGGACGAGCGGTTGAATCACCGGTGCACCGTCGACGAAGGCCGTGAAGCCGAACGCAGTGCCGAGTTGCTGCGCGCGTTCTTCCGCAAGCGGCGCTGAAGCAACGGTGTGGGGTGGTGCGCACGCCGAGAGAAGGCGACGGATCAGGGCGTGTTCTCCGTTGCAATGTCGACGGCCGCTCGGCACGATCCGCCCTCCCTATCGGCCGGCGGGTTCCCAGCGAGCCCGAAACGACCTCGCGGAGAGGTGGCAGAGTGGCTGAATGTGCTGGTTTCGAAAACCAGTGTGGGGTCACACCCACCGGGGGTTCGAATCCCCCCCTCTCCGCCACTTTCCCCGCCGCGCACGACCGTGCTGCCGCCGGGGCCGCTGCACTGCGGCGCGTGGGTCGCGGCACGAAGCTGGTCACGAAGCTGGTACGGAAAGGTGGGCGCGCCTTGCCGCCGGCCGTAGACACTGGTTCCTGCCAGCTTGGCTCACCGGGCCGAGCCCATAGTCGGTCTCCAGCACCCTTCTGCCCACGAGGTGATTCGTGATCCGTCCTCCCGCCTTCGCTCTTGCCCTTGTGCTCGTTGCGACCACGACAGCTTCGCTGCTAGCCCAAGGAGGTGGTGGTGCTGGCGGCGGTGGTGGTCGAGGTGCCGCGGCCGGTGCCAGCACCTCGGGCCGACCAGGCGCTCGCCGATCGGAGGCGACCTATGACCGCGTCGGTGCTTGGTTCGTCGATGTGCGGATCGACGGGGAACTGAAGCCCGCCGACCCAGAGGCCAAGGAGCCGGACATGCTGTCGACGTTGCCGTTTGTCGACCAAGCCAAGGCCGACGGCAATCGCGCGCTGGTTTACCTCTACGACCCGCAGGCCGACGCGGACAAGCACGAGCTTTTTGAACGGACGCTGTTCCAGGATGAGGTCGGAATCGCGACGCGCTTCTTTGTGTGCGCACGCATCGACCTCTCGGCTGCCAGCAGCAAAGGCTTGAAGGAGCGCTACGGCAAGGACGCGCCGTTGTTCGTGGCCTTCGACGCCACCAAGAAGCAGGTCGGAGAACTCTCGCTCACGGGCTACAAGGCGAATGCGCGAAGCCTGGAGCAGATGCTCGCGAAGGCCGTGGGTAAGGACCAGAAACCTGGTCTTCCGCAGTTCGTGAAGCAGTACGGCGAAGTCGTCCACGAACTCGAGAAGCTCGAACAGCAGACCGCTGCGCTCGACGCCGACGAGGACAAAGTCGAGGCCAGCGACAAGGAGAAGCGAGCCGAAATCGCGCGCGAACGCAAAGCCCTCGCGGCGGCAGAAAAGAAGCAGTTCGCCGAGGAGCGCGAGCTGCTCGAGGCCGCGAAGTTGCAGCCCCGCCCCGCGGCGGCGGTGCGACTCGGCGGTCGCGGTGGGGCGCAGCGAGCCCGCGGCAATCGCGGTGCGGGTGGTGCACCGGGCGGTGGCGGCGGTGCAGATCCCGCTGGCGGTGGCGCTGGCGGTGCCCGCGACGGCGGCTGAGCCCGCGCGTGGCGATGGGCCGCGCGCCCTCGGCGCGCACAGGTGGAGTCCGACAGGCACCCCGGGCACAAGAAGCCGCACGCTTATGGCTGCTCCCTTCCGGGCCTGACCAGGTTCACGCCGCTCCCTTGCTCGGGACCCGGCAGACACCACCTGCACGCGCCGAAGGCGAACAGGCGCCACGTCAGCGTGGCCTTGCTACGTGCCACGTCAGCGTGGCCTTGCTACGTGCCACGTCGCCGTGGCCTTTCTACAACATGGCGGAGAGGGGGGGATTCGAACCCCCGGCGAGCTTTTGGCCCGCACTCGCTTTCCAAGCGAGCTCCTTAAGCCACTCGGTCACCTCTCCATGCCTTCCGCTTGCTCGCTGTTGCGCCTGGGCGGGGATGGGCGGGAGGTCATACAGGACACCATGGCCTGGCTGCAACGGCGCTGACAGCTTTGTCGTCGAGACCGCTGCCGCGGACTTCCGTCGGACGGCCCGCCGACCCATGCTGTCGGCATGGTCGAGCATGGCAACGAGGCCCCAGGTCGGGCTCCGCAAGCACCCTACCAAGTAGTCGCCCGCCGTTTCCGTCCGAAGGCCTTCACGGAGGTCGTGGGCCAGGAGGCGATCCAGTCCACTCTGAAAGCCGCACTGACCGGCGGTCGCGTGCCGCACGCGTTCCTATTCGCCGGCAGCCGCGGGGTCGGCAAGACCACGACTGCGCGCATCCTTGCCCGCTGCCTGAACTGCGAGCAGGGGCCTACCCCCGAGCCGTGTGGCGAGTGCTCGCTATGCAAGTCGATCCTCGATGGTAGCAATCCGGATGTGATCGAGGTCGATGCGGCGTCGAACAATGGCGTCGAAAGCGTTCGCGCACTGCGCGACCGCGTCGCGTTCGCCGCCATGCGCTCCCGGTACAAGGTCTACATCCTGGACGAGGCGCACATGCTGTCGACGGGGGCATGGAACGCCCTGCTGAAGACGCTGGAGGAACCGCCGCCCCGGGTCGTGTTCGTGCTCGCGACGACCGAGCTGCACAAGGTGCCGGACACGATTCGTTCGCGCTGTCAGGTCCTCCATTTTCGGCGCATCGGCGACGCCGACATCCAGTCGCGGCTGCGAATGATTGCGAACACCGAAGGCGTCGCCGTGGGCGACGATGTGCTCGTCGAGATCGCGGCCACGAGCAAGGGCGGCATGCGGGACGCCGAGACGGCGCTCGAGCGTGTGCTGCAACTGGCCCGCGACCACAAGGGACCGTTCGACCTCGCGGCCTATCGCGAACTGACGCAGCGCCTCGGCACCGACCGTGTGATCGAGGTTTGCGCTGCGCTGCTGTCGGGCGATGCCGCAGCCGGTCTGCGGTTTTGCGCGGAGTTGCAGCAGTCTGGCGGTGACGAGCGGGAGGCCCTGGGCGAACTCGTCGATTCGCTGCGTGGCGTGCTGCTGATGCAGGTCGACGGCGATGACACTGGCTTGGTCAGCTACATCGGTGTCGTTCGTGACCGTCTGCAGCAGCTGGCAAGGTCCTCGGGTCGGCAACAGGTCGAAGCCATGATTCAGGCCGCGGTGCTCGGTCGCGACCGGTTGCGCCGGCTCGAAGACCGTGCGGCGATTCTTGAACTGACGATCGTCCGGATGGCCGAGGCGGGGACGTTGCCGAGTCTGGGTGAGTTGATTGCCGCGGTGCGCGACGGCGGTCTCGCCGGCCAAGGAAGCGGCAATTCCGCCGCGACACCGCGCACCGTCGGTGTCGCGGCTGGGAGCTCACGAGCCGTGCCGCCGCCGCCGACGATTGCTGCCGCCGCGGCGGCCGGCGATCTGCGCACGATCGTGCTGGCTGCTGCGCGCGAGGAGCCGATGTTGCAGAGCACGCTAGAACTCTGCGCCTTTCGCGGGCCCGATGCCGCCGGCAAGGTCGTGCTGGCGCTCGACAGTGAGCGCAAGCTGCATCGCGATCGGGTGCAATCGCCGCAGGTGCAGCAGAAGATCGTCGCTTGGCTGTCGCGTGGACTCGGACGCACTGTCACCCTCGCGGTGGAGATCGTCGACAAGGCTCCAAGTCATCCGAGTCCGATTTCGGCCCCGCCCCCAGGTCCCGCCGCGCGTCGCGTGATGGACAAGTTCAGTGGTCTCGTCGTGGAGATCGATCCCCGCGATCGTCCTCCAGCACTACCGCCGCCGCCCGCGCCGCCGGACGTCGATCCGGACGCCTGAACTCGCGTCAGCCGTTTGCCCCACTGGTGGCGCATCGTTGCTGCGCGCGGCATGATCGGGCCCATGAGTTCCGGATTCGGTGACATGCAGAGCCTGCTCAAGCAGGCCCAAGAAATGCAGCGACGCATGCAGGACGCAACGAAGTCCCTCAGCGAGCGCATCGTCGAAGGCACCTCGGGGGGCGGCGCGGTGAAGGTCTACGTCAACGGCAACATGGAGATCCAGGCCGTCAAGATCCAGAAGGGCGCTGTCGACTCCGAGGATGTTGATGGCCTCGAGGACCTCGTGACGGCCGCCGTTCGGCAAGCCTTTGCTGCCGCCAAGGAACTGCGCGATCGCGAGATGGGCAAGGTCACCGGCGGGATGAACCTGCCGGGAATGGGCTTCTAGCCCAGCTCGAAGTCGAGCGATCATGGTCCAGCGCCACCCAACGATCGAGCGGTTGATGGAACTGCTCGGCCGGTTGCCCGGCGTCGGCCCGAAGACCGCGGAGCGCTTTGCCTACCACCTGCTGCGCATTCCGCGCGATGAGGCGATGCAGTTGGCGGCGGCGATCACGACTGTGCGAGACGCGGTCCGAGTCTGCTCGTCATGTTTCCAACTCGACGCTCAGGACCCCTGCTCCATCTGCAGTGATCCTACGCGCGACCGAGGCACCATCCTCGTGCTCGAAGATCCGCGCGAGGTCGCACGGTTTGAAGACGCGGGCTATCGAGGTCTCTACCACGTGCTGCAGGGACGTGTGAGTCAAGTCGAAGGGATCGGGCCGGACGATCTCACGACAGCTGCGTTGGTGCTGCGGGTGCAGCGGGAATCGCCGCGGGAGGTGTGTCTCGCCAATAACCCCGATCTCGAGGGCGAAGGCACCGCACACTTGATCGCCGAACAACTGCGCCCCGTATGTGGCAACGTGACGCGACTCGCGCGCGGCATGCCGGCAGGCGCTTCGATTTCGCAGTTGAGCCGTTCGATCCTCGCGGATGCGCTCGACGGCCGTCGGCCGCTCGTGCCACCGGCGTGATTGCTCGATGATCGACCCGCTGCCGATCGATCCACTGTTGCCTGCAGTGGTGGCGGCGATGCGAGATCGCGGTCTGCTGCTGCTGGCGGCCCCGCCTGGCTCTGGCAAGACGACACGCGTGCCGTCGGCGCTGGCGCAGGCAAGTCTCGGCGGCGAGGTCCTTGTGCTCGAACCTCGACGGCTCGCTGCCCGCGCGGCCGCGACGCGCGTGGCGCAAGAACTCGGCAGCGAGATCGGCGGTTTCGTCGGCTATCAGGTTCGCGGTGAGCGGCGGGTGGGGCGCGACACCAGATTGTGCTTCCTGACCGAGGGCGTGCTGGTGCGCCGCTTGGTTCAGGATCCGTTCCTCGAGGGCACGGCCGCCGTCGTGCTCGATGAGTTCCACGAGCGTCACCTCGAAGGAGACCTCGCGCTCGCGATGCTGCGCGAAGTGCGCGAGACCGTGCGCCCCGATCTCCGGTTGTGTGTGATGTCGGCGACGCTCGATCCGGGGCCCTTGCGCGCGTTCTTGCCTGGGGCTGCCGAGATCGAGAGCGACGGGCGCCTGTATCCGGTCCATGTCGAACATGAGCTGCGGCGCGATGACTCGGCTCTCGAACAGCGCGTACGAACTGCGGTCGAACGGGCACTGGCGGAGACCGCGGGCGATGTGCTCGTGTTCTTGCCTGGTGCTGGCGAGATCGACCGCTGCGAACATGCTCTCCTGAATCTCGCACGGCGACTGTCGGTGCTCGTACTGCCGCTTCACGGCCGGCTCTCGTCGCAAGACCAGGACCGCGCGATTCGATCGCAGAATCAACGCAAGATCGTTCTCTCGACGAACGTCGCCGAGAGCTCCTTGACGATCCCAGGCGTGACTGCAGTAGTGGATACCGGACTCTGCCGCGAACTGCGCTTTGACCGGGGGCGTGGTGTCGACG
>CAMBXM010000055.1 GCA_945871815.1 Singulisphaera sp. GP187 | reverse complement strand
CGCGGTGGACACGGCCGTCGGGGCTCCGGTCCATCGCGTCCAGGACCCACTTCAACGTGCGAACAGGGATCGCAAAGGACAGCCCTTCCGCGGACTCGGCGGCCTGCGTGGTGACGCCTACCACGCGCCCATCGAGGTCCACCACCGGACACCCGGAACTGCCGGGATTGACGGCGGCGCTGAACTGCAAGAACTCACTGGACGGCCGCAGGTCCTCGCTCGAAAGGTGGCGCCCGACGAAACTGACGATGCCCGCGGTCACGCTCTGGCGAAACCCGTAGGGGTTGCCAACGGCAATGATCCAGTCGCCGGCGCGCAACAATTCGCTCCTTCCGAGTTCCAGCACCACCAGGTTTTGTGGCGGCTCCGAAATGCGTAGGACGGCGAGATCGGTGACATCATCCTCGCCAACCAACCGGGCATCGAAGGGGCCGAGCCCCGGAACGTCGACCACAAGCCGCAAGGCACGAACGGTCAGATGGCGCGCGGTCACCACCAGGCCGGCTGCGTTGACGACGAAGCCGGAGCCGTCGCGGACGGCCAATTTGGGCTCCACCTCGGGCCCACTTTCGGGTGGCGAACTCAGCAGCGAGGAAGCGTTGTCGGTCCGGCTCTTCGTCGCGGTGACAATGGCCCTTACCGCGACGACGCCTGGGCTGGTGCGTTCGACCGCTGGCGCAAACGATGGCAGTACCGACCGCCGGTCCACGTTGCCGCTGTCCTTGTCCTCGTGCTCCGCCCCCCAGATTCGCGACGATCCGCCACGCGGCTCGGTTGTGAATGACCGCTGGAAGCCAGCGCGTCCGACCCAGAAACCAACGCCAAGACAGACGCAAGCGCACACAGCTCCAGCGGCGAGTCCGATCGAGGCGCGAGCACGTGCGGCCATAAGGCCGGCAGTCTAGCTCGTGTGTGCTTGTTGGCACAGTTGCAGCAGCACAAGACAACCAAAGTGGCGCCGGACGACCCCTGGCGTAGGCTCGCGCCTTCCACTCTCCACGATGCCAGCCTTTCCCCGTCTCGCCGCATATCACGCTCTGATCGCACACGCGCGGCAGACCCATCTGTTGTCATCGGCCGCAGCGGTGCTGAGTTGGGACCAGGAGACCGGCATGCCTCGTGGCGGCGGCGAACATCGCAGCCAGCAACTGTCGCTGCTGGCGACGCTGGTCCATGAACGAACCACGGACCCGCGGATTGCTGACTGGATCGCGAGTTGTGAAGCCGATTCGGAGTTGGTCGCCAGCCAGGAGCACAGCGCCAGCCTGCACGGATTTCGGCGCGACTACGATCGAGCGACCAAGCTGCCTGCTGCTCTCGTGGCCGAACTCGCACAGCATGAAAGCCGCGCGCAGCAAGTGTGGGCCGACGCGCGGGCGGCGTCAGACTTCACGCGGTTTCGTCCTGTGCTGGAGCGCATGGTCGAGTTGCAGCAGGCCAGGGCGGACTGTCTGCGGTCGGCATCGATATCGCGGTGGGATGCTCTGGCAGAGCTTTCGGAACCTGGCATGAACGCCGCGGAACTGCGATCGATGTTCGCGACGTTGCGCCCGCGGCTTGTGACTCTGCGGCACAATCTTGACCTCGAGGGTCGCCGGCCCGATGACTCTTTCGTCAAGCTCGAGTTTGACGAAGGCTCCCAGGAACAATGCGTGCGCGCAGTGGTCGCAGCGATGGGATTTGACTTCGAGCGCGGACGACTCGATCGCAGCGCCCATCCGTTCTGTACCGGTTCCTTTGGCGACGTTCGACTCACGACCCGATTTGCCCGCGACAACGTGCTCGATGCGCTCGGCTCAACGATGCACGAAGGTGGTCACGGCCTCTACGAGCAAGGTCTTGATGCCGCGCACATGGGAACGCCGCTCGGGGAGGCTGTGTCGCTGGGGATCCACGAAAGCCAGTCCCGGCTGTGGGAGAACCACGTTGGCCGCAGCCGCGCGTTCTGGCAATGGGCGCGCCCCGTGCTCCGCCAGCACCTTGGGGTTTCTGTCGATCCCTTTGACTCCGACTCATTGTTCTTGGCCAGCAACGTTGTGCAGCCGAGTCTGATCCGTGTCGAAGCCGACGAACTCACGTACGATTTGCACGTGATGGTTCGTTTCGAGCTCGAGCAGTTGCTACTCGAGGGCGACCTTGCAGTGCGCGACTTGCCGACGGCCTGGAACCAACGCTACCTGGAGTATCTTGGCGTTGTCGTGCCCGATGATCGGCGCGGTTGCCTTCAGGATGTGCACTGGTCCTGTGGGTTGTTCGGCTACTTCCCGACCTACACCCTCGGCAACCTCTACGCCGCGCAGTTTGCTGCGGCCGCGCGCCGTTCCCTTCCCGACCTCGACTCACAGATGGCCCGGGGTGCATTCTCGGCTCTGCGCGAGTGGCTTCGTGCCAACGTCCATGTCCACGGCAGGCGCTTTCAACCCGAGGAGCTCTGTCGTCGCGCGACCGGGGCGCCGTTGTCGCCGGAGCCGTTCCTGTCCTACCTCGAAGCCAAGCTGCGCGCCGTCTACGGCTGCGGCTGAACCAGAATGCGCATCGCTAGAGCAATCGTGGTGTCGTGTCTCCTGGTCTTGCCGTTGGCTGCGCAGCAGCGGGTGCCGCTCGACGGCCTTTGGCAACTTGGGCGCGATGTCCCAGCCGCACCAGAGCGGGTCTATGATTTGGCGATCGAAGTGCCCAGCACCTTCGAGACGGTTCTTGGGCACACGTTTGATGGGGTCGCTTGGTACCGACGCACCTTGCCGCTGTCCGCAGCGGACCAAGGCCGGTCGATCTGGATCGAGTTCGCTGCAGTTGCAACCCACGCACGGGTCTTCTGCAACGGTATCGAACTCGGCGAGCATCTGGGCGGATGGACGCCATTCGCGGTTGAGGTGACCTCGGCCTTGCAGTGGCGGGGCCAGGACACGATCGAGGTGCGCGTCGATGAACTCGTAGGCCACAACACGCAGGGCTTCCTCCCTGCTGTGCAACCCCACTTCGGCGGCATCTGGCAGAGCGTGACGATGGCTGTGGATCGCGGGGCCTCGCTGGATCGAACCCAATTGAGCGCATTCGGCTTCCTCCAAGACGACGGCGCTGGTCGCTGTCACGGCCGAGTTGCGCTCCGGATCTCCAAGCAGGGCATCACTAGGCCTACGCCGCTGCGACTTCAGGTTCGCGTCGGCGATGGCGCTGCGACCGTCGGTTGGTTTGACCAGCCGGTGGAAGCACGGGACGGACTCGAGTTTGAGGCGATGGTGCCTTCGGTGCGACCCTGGTCGTGCGCGACACCCAACTGCTACGGGCTCGAGTTTAGGCTGCTGCAGGGCGACACCGAGCTCGATCGACACGAGATGTCGATCGGGTTTCGCAGTCTTCGAGCCTCTGGCACAACGGTGCTTTGGAATGGCGTGCCGCTCCACGTGCGCGGCATCCTGCATTGGGGCTTCTCGCCGCCGCTACTTGCCCCACCGAGCGATGCCTCGTACTGGCGCCGGCAACTGGAGGATTGGAAGAGTCTGGGCTTCAACACCCTCAAGTGCTGTCTGTTCGTGCCGCCCCCATGCGTCTACGAACTGTGCGACGAACTCGGCATGCTGTGCTGGCAGGAGTATCCGACGTGGCACCCAAAGATCGACCAAGCGCACGAGGCGGAGCTACTGCGCGAATACGGCGAGTTCTTCCGCGCTGACGGCAGTCATGCGGCGGTTGCCTTCCGCAGCATCACCTGCGAGACGGGTCACGACGCCGACCTCGCGGTCATGAAGGCGCTCTACGATGCCTGCCATGCGGCGGTACCGGAGACCCTGGTCGTCGACGACAGCTCATGGATCGGTTGGCAGCGCGTCACCGACTTCTGGGACGAGCATCCCTACGGCAACAACCGCTGGTGGCCGGGTCGGTTGCTGGAGTTCGAGAAGCACATCGAGAAGAGTGGTAAGAAGCCGTTGCTCCTCGGGGAGTGCATTGCCGCCGACACATGGGTCGATCGGGCGGAGTGGGCAGCGCTAGGCGATCCGCTGCCGTGGTGGCGTCCCGATTGTCTTCGCGCACAAGAGCAGTTTGAGTCATGGCTCGTGCGCGAGTTCGGAGCCGCGACGCTCACGAGTTTGCCGCAGATTGCACGGGACTACGGCATGGCGACACGCCGCTACCAGATCGAACGACTTCGCGCGACCTTGCCCGACGCCGGCTACGTGGTCTCCGTCGCGCGCGACATTCCCAAGGCTCGCATGGGCCTATGCGACGACTTCGGACGTCTCAAGTGGAGCGCTTCGGATTGGTCGTGGCATCGCGAGCGCATGTTGCACCTTGCCACCGACGCCCGCGGTTTCGTGGTCAAGGAGGATGCGCACCTGTGCCTCGAAGTCACGCCGATCGGTTTCGCGGCGCCACCCACCCAAACTCCCCCGCTGCCGTCGGTTGCCCATCCGACGCGTCATGCAGTCACTGCCGAGTGCCTTGACGTACGTGCGCAGTGGGACATCTGGCTGTTGCCGACCTTTGACGACGCGAGACCGAGAAATGTGCGCGTCGTCGATCATCTCGACGAGCAAGTTCTCGACGAAGTGGAGCGTGGCGGACGCGTGCTGCTGCGAGTGGGTTCGCAGAAGCGAACGCTGCATGCACAAGAACTCTGGTATCTCCGAGGTGCGCCCTTTGCGCCGGCGCATCCGGTCCATGAGGCGCTCCCAGCGTCGATGTTGATCGAGCTGCAGCCATTCGATCTCGACGGTGGTCGCGTGATTCCGTGGCTACCGTGGCTGGATCAGGTGGACCCCATCCTCGCGTTCTGGGAGACGCACGACTTGACGGAGGTTCGGGCGCACCTCTTTGCGTTCGACACGCGTATCGGACAGGGTCGCCTCCTCGCCAGTAGCTTCGATGCCACGACGGCGGCGGGTCGCTACGTGGAACGCCAGCTGCTCGAACATCTCGCCAACGGTCCAGCCAGTCAGCGCGCCCTGTCCGAGACGACGATCGCGGCCCTGCACCGGCTCGTGAGCGAGCGAATTCTGGCACTCGAGGTCTGGCGCTTTCGGACCGACCAGAAGGACGAAGGGCTCAGTGCAAGGTGGTTCGATGCGACCGTCCCTGTCGACTCGGAACCGTGGCGCGATTTGCGCGCCGGCTCGCATTGGGAAAACCAAGCCGAGGACCTGCGGACCTATACGGGCATCGCCTGGTACCGCATCGACCTCGACGTGCCGACGGACTGGCCGAACACGTCGGCGGCTCTGGTGCTCGAAGGCGTGGACGACAGTTGCGAGTGTTTTCTCGACGGGGTCTCGATCGGCCGATGTGGAGATCTCGCGAGCGGCACAAGTGTTTGGCTCGAGTGCCAGGTCCTCGATCTTGGTGAGCGACTTGCTTCGGGACGGCACACCCTGGCGTTGCGCGTCGTCGACCACGCAGGTGCTGGTGGCCTGTGGCAGCCCGCCTATGTGACGACAGGTCCGACGGGTTTCGTGCGGCAGATGCTGCGCTGAGAAAGCCGCGCCCCCCTTGTGTCCAAGAGACGGTGGCCGACAAGGGGCCCCTACTGCGCTATCCTGATGGCCTCCTAGAGCCCGCATCGAACCATGAAGGTCCAGAGCATTCTCCCGACGCCCAATCCCAACGCCTTCAAGTTTCTGGTCGATCGCCCCCTCGCCCGCGGCGGTCAGACTCGCAGCTACAGCAAACCCGAGGACGCACGCACCGACATCCTGGCCCAGGGTCTGTTCGCCGTACCGGGTGTCGAGACCCTGTTCTTCTGCGAGAACTTCGTGACCGTCAGCATGACCGCCAAGGCCGATTGGCGGGGAGTTGCGGAGCAATGCACGCGCCTGCTCGAGTCACACATCGACGAGCAGGAGGAACACTCGGCGCACGGGTGCTCGACTCCGCCGGCGCTCGAGGCTTCGGAAAACCCGCTAGCGTCGCTGCCGCAGGGCGGTGATCCCGAAATGCTGTCGCGCATCAACGCGTTGCTCGACGATCGTGTTCGACCGGCATTGGCCGGCGATGGCGGTGGTTTGCAGGTGCTGGGTCTCGACGGCAAGTCGCTGGTGATTCGATACCAGGGTGCCTGTGGCAGCTGCCCGAGTTCGACCTCGGGAACGATGATGGCGATCCAGAATCTGCTACAGACCGAAATCGATGATGAACTAGTCGTGACGATGGGATGAGCAGCGCTCCGCACGATGAGAACCGCCAACGCTGCGCCTATTGTGGCACGGCGCTTCACGTCGTTCATGTGCATGGCCACGGGCAGTGTGGCCTCTGCGGCACCAACGTCGAGCCCTGTTGTTCGGGCGCGAGTGCGGCCAGCGAGGTTGCCGAGCGCGGCTCCGATGGCACGATCGTCGACAAGGACCTCCTGCCACGGGTGTTTGCGGAGTTGGGAGGCGTTCGGGCAACCGTGACCGAAAGCAGCTTGGTGTTGGCCCTTGCGCGTACTCTTGCGGTGTCCCTCGACGACGCCAGGATCGTAGTCGATGCGGCGCGCGAACTGGGCTTGCTGGTCGGCGAGAAGGGACTCGTGCACTTGGCCAAGGCCCGCTAACGCCTCAACGCCGCGCCACAAGGCCCGGAGTTTGGCGTGCAGCAATGCGTCGGGCCCGCCCTTCGTCTCCCTGCTGCGAGGTCCTCCATGCTGCGTTCGTGCCTGTCTGCCCTGCTCGTCGCTCTGCCGTTCTCCCATGCGCTCGCGGGGCAATCGACGCCAGCGACGCCCTCATCAGCCGAGTTGCAAGTGCAGAGGGCCGACAAGCTGGCGCAGCCCTTCTTGCGTCACGCCGAGTGGCACCTTGACCTACAGAGTGCGCAGCGCGCAGCAGCTCGCGAGGGCAAGCTCATCCTGGTGCACTGCACCCGGTCCTACACCCCGTGCGGAACTTCGATCCGCTGCGAACGTGAGGTGCTCGCAAGCCCTGAGTTCGTTGCCTTCGCCCGGAGCATCGTGCTGCTGGTGCACGTGACCGCGCACCTTGACGAAGAGGAGGATCGCAGGCTGCCGGCATGGCGCGGAAGCGGGTTTCCTCACCATGTCGTGCTCGATGCCACCGGCCGTGTGCTCGGCACGCACGAAAGCCATCGCCAGAAGTCTGTGGCGGCATTCGAGGAGTTGGTCGCAGCGGCTCGGGACTTCCTCGCCATCGAAGCAACCACCGAACGTAGCGAGCAATCACTGCGGCGGCAGCGTCTGCAAGTCGGTCTCGCCGCGGGCTCCCTGACCCTCGTTGAGGCGCGGGATCTGATGGCGGACAGTGGCACGTGGTCTCCAGCAGAAGCTATCGACATCGCCAGCTTGATCACCGACTTGGAGATCGCGGCCACACTTGCGACGGTCGATCGAACCAATCCCACGGCGCAACAGGAGACCGGGCGAGTCTTCGCACTGATGTACCGTCTGGGCAAGCGGCCCCAAGCCCGCAACGCCATGCGTGATTTCTATGGGGCCGTCTTGCTGAACCAAGAAGTTGCCGAGAGGCCCGATCTCGAACTGTGCCGCGCCGCACTGGCGGCGCTCGAGGAGCGCTTTGCCGGCGAGCGGGGTTACAGCGCCTTCCTCAAGGACCGGCGACAAAAGCTCGTCGAACTCGAAGCGAAGTCGGCGGCCGTCGCACCCGCCGGAGTCCAGGGCGCGACTCTGCCGTCGGTGCAACCGACCAAGCCGTCGGTGCAACCAACAAAGCCGTCGGTGCAACCAACAAAGAATGGTGCCGGAGGCGGGACTTGAACCCGCACGCCCTTACGGGCGCAGGTTTTTGAAACCTGTGCGTCTGCCGATTCCGCCACTCCGGCGAGGGGGGCGCGCAGTATGCCGGCCCAGCCCAGAGACTCAAGCAGAGCCTGAACTCGCCTGTGTGCCGGTCCCGGTTTCTGGGGCCAGGAGTCGCTGCACTGCCTGCTCGGCGAGTAGCTTGGCTTGGTCCTCTTGGCCCAGAAGCTGCAGGACTTCGGCCAAGACCCCACAGACGGTCGGCGTCGGGCCCAGGCTATTTGCGGCTTGCTGCGCCGCGCGTCGAGCCGCGTCGAGTTGACCGGAGCGGGCCAATTCGCGCGCGACCAACAGCAGCGTGCCCTGCATCGGGCAGCACTCGAGCAGCTCGCGCGCGTCCATCGCGCCTGGGTTGGAACCCAAGAGCGCGGCGATGCGGTCGAGGCCCTCGGGACAACGCGTTTGTCCAAAGGCCTTGATCGCCGCACGCAAGTCGCCCTTGCGTTGCTGGATGGACCCTAGCAACAGCCCCCCCGCCGGGCCGGGGAGCTTCGCGATGGATCGCTGCAGCTTCTTGGCAACGTCGAACTCGCCGCGCCCGAGGGCCGCTTCGGCAGCGGCCGTGACATCCCGACCCAGTTGTTCGCGTTCGAGTCCAATCGCGGCGGGTGGCGCCAACTCGAGAACGCGATGCTGGGTCTCGGCCACGGCGTTCCAATCGCTGCGTTCCAGCTGCAGGGAGCGCAACTCGCGCCTGAGTCGGTAGTCCGTCGGGTGCGCCGCGACTGCTGCTTGTGCTTCGCTCATCAACGTCTCCGGCAGGGCGGAGCCGTGCAAGCGGAGGGCCTGCAGGCGTAGTTGGCGCAGAGAGCGGTCGAGTTCGCGCGGGAGTCCAGGTTCGACGACGCGGGAGGTCCAAGCCAGGGCTTCCCCATGGCGTCCGGCCTCGAGGGCAAGGCGGGCGAGCTTGAGGTTCGCATCTTGAACCAGCGCGGGGTACTCGCTTGGCAGCGCCCGCCTGCGCTTCTGTACCCGCAAGAACAGGTCGCGCGAACGTCGAGGATCTGCACGCAGCAGAGCGGCGATCGCGTCGAGATGGCGGCTCAGCAACACTCCGTGATGCATGGTCTGCAAGCGGGTTCGGAGGAGCCGCGAGCCCACGAGGATGGCGCCAGCGAACACCAACAGCAGCACGAGAATGCGGCCGATCGGTGTCTGCAGCATCGGCTCGAGGACGCGAAGGAACAGCTCGAACAGCTTGATGAGGATGTTCGCGACGGGCTCCAGTAGTGCTGCCACGAAGAGAACGACCACGGTGACGAGCGCAATGCGCCAACCGCGGTGCTTTGGCATCAGCGCCCGGAATGGTGCGAGCACGGCTCGGCGGAACGTGTCACCGAGTTTGCTCATTGGTTCCTCCTGGTGTGCGTTCCTGTTGCGTGCGTCGCTGATGAAGGGCTTGCTGGAGACGCAGTTTCAGATCCGGGTCCGTCTCGTCCTCGCGCAGTCGCTGCAGCACACCGTCGGCGCGCGCGGTGCCCAGTTCGGTCAGTGCGCGGGCGATCTGATTGCGACGGTTGCCGCCGCGTCCAAAGAAACCGAGAGACACACGTTCGATCCAACCGGGCTGGGCATACGCCTCGTAGAGGGCATCCGTCGCTCCATCCCCCATCCGTACGAGAACACTCCGCAAGTCGTCATCGAGTGCTGCAGGCTCGGGCCCGAAGCTGCCGCACAGTCGCTCCACCGCGGATGCGCCAAGGACTGCGAGCAGGTCTCCGATACGGCTCCGCACGGCGGCGTCGCGATCACGATCGACGAAGGCGGAGAGCAAATCGTCCTGCACGCGCGGGCCGTAGGCACGCAAGACGCGGTCCGCAACCAAACGAAGGGCGTCGTCGGCGAGCCCGCGCAACAGATCGCTCGTCAACGCGCGCGATGGCCCGCGCTGAACAAGCACGCGCTCGAGGACGCTCGGATGCAGCGCAAAAGGAATGGCTGCGAGCACATCCTCATCGCGATAAAAGGTCGGTTCGAGCAACAACACGGTCGCGACAAAGCTGTCTTCCGGGATCGCTTGCAGGAACCGCAACAGCACCGCACGATCGATCTTGTTGAGTCGGTGGAGGATCTCCAGCGGCGGAAAGCGCTCGAGGACGACGCGGAACTGCGCGGGGTCGGCGAGCCCGAGGAAGTAATCGATGAGGATGTTCCTGCTATTCGGCCGGGCCGAGGCAAACAGCGCTTCGATGTGCGGCAAGGCACTGCGGTCGAAGCCCTGAACCACCCGGCCGACCACGTGCGCGATTGCGCCCCCGTCTGGCAGAAGGCGGCGGTCCTCCATGGCCTCGGCGCTCGCAAACAACGCTGGCGTCACAGCGGGACCGATCGCTTGCAGCAGCGCGATGGCGGTGGCAGAACGGCCTTCGTCCCCCTGCGTCGCAGCCGCCAACAGCTCGCTGACGCCCCGTTCGCCCAGTTCGAGCACGGCCTGCCGCAGGCGTGCAGTGGCCTCGTTGGTGGAGTCTGCAGCTGTGTCGGCGTCGAGGGCGGCGCGGACGGTGCGACGAACGTGCGCTGTGTTGGCCTCGATCGCGTCGGCAACGTGGCCGGGTGCATCGACCGGGGTGAACAGCAGCGGTTCGTCAACGAGCGCCAATCCCTCTGCGGTGCAGCGCGGGCAACGGCCTTCAGCCGCCTTGAGAACCTGTCCGCAGGAGGAGCAGCGCCATCGTCCCGCTGGCAGCAGTGGCGCGATCGCGCGCAGCCAGGGTGGGACGTGTGCCGACGCACCGCCGAGAACCGAGGTCGGGAGTGCCGCACTTGGGCTCGCAGCGACCGCCAACGGAGCGTTGCCGGTGGATGATGCATCGGCGAGCAAGCGCCGCGTCACCGCGGCGGCACTGCTGCTGGCCACCTCCAAGCGCGCAGCCAACAGTCGGACGCTGGGTTCGTGTGGACTCGCGAGCGCAGCTCGGTCGAGCAGTTTCTGCGCCGAAGCCGCATCGCCGCGGCGAAGTCGCTGCATGCCTACTTCCGCCAACACGCTGGCGATGTCCTGGCGCACGGCTGCCGCGTGTTCTGGGGAGCGACGGACGTTGAGCAGACGGGGAGCCAGAGTCGCCGCCGCCTCATGGTCGCCGGCTTGCAGTCGCGCCCGAAACGTCAACTCCAAGGCCGCCGCGTTCTGCGGATCCTCACGGAGCACGCGTTCTGCCGCGTCGGCTGCTTCGCCCGGTCGGCCACACCGCTGCAGCGCGCGCGCGAGGTCGAGTGCATTCTCCGCACTCTCGACGAGGAATGCGCCGGCAAGGACGAGGTGGTGCTTGTGCGCGGCTGCCGGCTCGCCGCGCTCGGCCAGGACCTTGCCGAGCAGCAGCCGTGCGTAGTGGTTCTCGGGGTCGGCCTGCAGAACCCGCTCGAGTCGTGCGTGGGCTCCGTCCAGATCGCCGTGGAGCGCCTGCTCGACACCGAGCAAGTAGTCCTGCAACAGTGCGCGACTGCGGACGCGTTCGACGTGGCGACTCGCGCGCAGCCAGAACCACACCAACACGAGCACGATGAAACCCGCAACCAGCGTTTCCACGACACCCGTGTGGTTTGCGATCGACCAAAGCCAGTCGAACATGCCTGCTCCCGCATCGTCGATGGCGGCGTTCGGCAGCGATGACTGTGGATCCTGGCTCGAGATCAAGGACATGGACATCGGCGAAACGGGGGCGCTGCGTTTGGATTCGCCGAGGATTGCCATTCTGTCCGTCACCGGGGGCTACCCGTGTTCGGCCGCAAGATCCGTAGGCCGCAGGATCGGCGTCGGTTGGCTGCGCGCAGGGAACGAATGGGCCACCGCGCCTTTGGTGCGAGCAACCGCATGATCGACTAGGCGCGACAGCAGCATCGCCATCGACATGCCGACCGCCGCGGCAGACTTCGGCAGGAGACTCGTTTCCGTCATCCCAGGGATGGTGTTCACCTCCAGTACCACGGGGCCGTCCTGGCCCATGATCATGTCGGTGCGCGACATCCCGTCACAGCCAAGTTCACGGTGGCAGCGCATGGCGATGTTCTGCACTTCGCGGCACTGCTCCGTAGTCCAACCGCGCGGCGGTGCGATCTCGTCACAGGCACCCTTCTCGTACTTGGCGCGCTCGTCGAAATGGTCGGAGAAGCGTGGATAGATGCCAACTGGCGGCAGCGGCTCCAGGGGTTCACCACAGTTGCCGAGGACCGGCACCGTGATCTCCACGCCGGTTACCAAAGACTCCGCGAACCAGCGCTCGAAGGTCGGGCGTGCTGCGGCCACGAAGGCCTCGAACTCGGCACGGGAGCTAACTCGTGCGACGCCACGGCTGCTGCCCGAGCACTCCGCCTTGCAGAAGCACGGGAGGCCAACTGCTACCTGCAGCCGCGCCCATTCGTACTCGGTATCGCACTGCTGGAGTGAGGCCTCTGGGACGTAGGCGTTGGCGAGGCGAACGCCCGCCGTCTGCAAAACTTGGCGAGTGCGCTGCTTGTTCATTGCCAGCGCCGACGCCAAGCAGCCGGAGCCGACGAAGGGCACGTTGTACAGTTCGAGCATGCCCTGCAGTCGTCCGTCCTCTCCGAAGGGGCCGTGCAGCACCGGAAACACCATCTCGACGCGTGCGCATTCCAGCAGCCAATCGAGCGCAGTTCCGGGACGCATCGGGCCGAGTGCCGCCGAACGATCGCCGGGCGTCCAGGTCTCGCTCGCCAGCAGCGGTTTGCGCTGAGGCCAGAAGCCGCCATCGCGGTCGAGGAACACCGGCCACACCCGAAAGCGTTGCCGGTCGAGGTGACGCATCACCATTCGCGCTGACAGCAACGAGATGTCGTGTTCGGGCGACCGTCCGCCGCCGAGTACCGCGATGTCCATAGTGCCACCCTCCCAGGAGGCGGCGAGATCCTAGCGCGTCGTCGCTTCTCGGCCCACTGCAGCAAGTGGCAGGTGTTCGACGATTCGAGGCGCTTCAGGCCCGCAGGCAACCGGTCGACGCGGCAGCTCCGATCAGGATCGCGTCCGACCCACCGGCGCTGCGGTGGAACTGCAGGCGGCGAGTGATCGCAGCGGAGCAGTGCATCCGCACATAGCTCTCGATGCGCTCGGCGAGCGCGGGCCAGCCTTCGATAAGACCGCCTCCGAGCACGACGGCGCGTGGATTCCACAGCGTGCAGGCGTTTGCCGTGCAGATGGATGCGGCCAGCGCGGCATCGTCGAGAATGGCCGTGGCCGCCGGATTGTTCAGCGCCGCGATGGTCGCGGCGGTCCAGGGCCCAGAGTTGGGGTTTGGCCCCAAGAGATCCTGCGATCGTTCCAGGATGGCGCGGCCGCCGCAGTAGGCCTCGAAATGACCGTGACCGCCGCAGGGGCAACGACGCCCGCCGTGCTGCCAGATCGTGTGCCCGATCTCGCCGGCGGCATTGTCGGCGCCTTGATGCGGCTTGCCGCCGGCCATGATGCCAATGCCGATCCCGGTGCCGAAGAAGAGGCACAGGAGTGGATCCAGCCCCCTTCCTGTCCCGGTCCGAAACTCGCCCCACGCACTTGCGCGACCATCGTTCAGCAACGAGGTCGGCAGCGAGAGCTTCGCTTCGAAGTGCGCGGCGAGGGCAAAATTGTCGAGCGGCAGATTGGGTGCGCGTTCGACGCCACGACCATCGGCAGTGATGACGCCGGCGGTGCCGATGCCGATTCCCTGCGGTGGCTCCACGGCGGCTGGCCGTTCGGCCAAGGCGTTGGCGAAGGCTTGCTCCAGCGCCGGCAGGAAGACCGAGCGATCCCGGCTGGTCGGCAGCCTTTGTGCACCGAGGACTTGATTGTCCTCGGTGACCAGTGCGACACGGCATTTTGTACCACCGAGATCGGCGGCGAGGACAGACTTCATGGTTGGGTCATCCGATGCCGCGAGGCGTAGCCAGCAGGTGGCAGAAAGAGCGGAGCTGGTCAGCCACCAGAAGCAACCGAATGCTCGTCCTCGGAGAGGAGTTGCATCAACTCGTCGAGCAGGGCGACCAACTGCACTTGCTGCTTCTCAACCGCGGTGATGCGGCGCATCACCTTCTCCACGACGGGCGGCAGCAGCGCTTCCGTCACGAAGGTCTTCACCATGCGGAAGGTCTCGATCCGCTGGGGGCTCGCGTCCTTCTCGAAGTGAAGGTGGTAGGCGTTCTGTAGGGCGATCTGCGTGGCATCGAGGATCTCTCGGGAGATATCCGCGACATCCAAACCATGGTGCGACAGCTTGAACGACTCGACCTTGTACCGATGCAGCGCGTCTTTGAGCTTCTTCTTCACGGCAGTGTGCTCCTCGAGTTGGTGCGGCTCAGCCGCGAAACCGACCGAGCAGCAGACACGTGTTGTGACCTCCGAAGCCCAGCGAGTTGCTGATCGCGTGCGTGACGTGCATGTCGCGCGCCGTGTTCGGCACGTAATCGAGGTCGCACGCTGGGTCCGGGTTCTCGTAGTTGATCGTAGCGTGAACCTGCCCGCGCGTGATCGACAGTGCCGTTACGGCTAGTTCGATTGCGCCGGACGCGCCCAGCAGGTGGCCGGTCATCGACTTGGTCGAGGACACGGCCAGTTTCTTGGCGTAGTCGCCGAACACGGTCTTGATCGCCAGCGTCTCGATCTTGTCGTTGAGCTCGGTACTCGTTCCGTGCGCATTGACGTATTGCACGGATTCCGGTGTGACGCCGCCGTCCTGCAAGGCCTGGCGGATCGCGCGACTCGGCCCGTGCCCGGTCTCGTTGGGTGCGGTGATGTGGCTGGCGTCGTCCGTTGAGCCGAACCCAAGGACCTCGGCGAGAATCGGAGCGCCTCGGCGCTTGGCATGTTCGAGCTCTTCGAGCACGAGGGCGGCACCCCCTTCCCCCATCACGAAGCCGTCCCGGTCGCGATCGAACGGACGACTCGCTCGCTTGGGATCGTCGTTTCGCGTGGACAGCGCACGCAGCGAGCAGAAACCTGCAAGTCCCAGTTCCGTCGTCGCGGCCTCGCTGCCGCCCGTCAACATCAAGTCCGCTTCACCCCACTGGATCGTGCGGAGGGCCAAACCGATGGCGTGACTGCTGCTCGCACAGGCAGAGCTGGTCACATAGCAGGTGCCCTGCAAACCGAAGCGAATCGCCGCCTGGCCGGCAACGGCGTTGGCCATCATCTTAGGCACGAAGAACGGACTGATCCGATCGGCACCGCGCTCGATCTGAAGCACCTTGCTGGCCTCGATCTCGTGGATGCCACCGATCCCCGTGCCGAGGATACAGCCGCAGCGGGTCAAGTCGGTCTTGCTGGCATCGAAGCCAGCAGCCTTCATCGCCTCGTCGGCAGCGACCAAGTAGTACTGCGCATAGCGGTCGAGCTTCTTGGCCTCCGGCCGCGTGAAGTACTTCTCTGGATCCCAGCCCCACACCTCGCACGCGAACTTGGTCGTGTGCTTGCTGGTGTCGAACTTGGTGATCGTGCCCGCACCTGACTCCCCCTGGAGGAGCTTCTCCCACGTGGTTGCGAGATCGAGCCCGAGTGAGGTTACTGCCCCGAGCCCCGTGATGACGACGCGCCGTCGTGCCATTCTGTTGCACACCTTGGCGGAGACTCACTCCGCCCCCCAAGAAGCCTGGGATGAAGGTCTAGGTTGCCGTGGCGTCTCTCTTGCCTGGGCTCAGCTGAGCTTGCCCTGGATGTACTTCACGGCATCCCCGACGCTCTGAATCTTTTCAGCGTCCTCATCGGGAATGTTGATCTCGAACTCGTCCTCGAACTCCATTACGAGCTCGACGGTGTCGAGGGAGTCCGCGCCGAGATCGTTGATGAACGAAGTCTCGTTCGTGATCTTGTCACGGGTGGTCCCGAGCTGTTCGCACACGATATTCAGCACGCGCTCTTCGACGTTTTCAACCTTCGACACTGTTTCTATCCTCGGTAGGTATGGAATGCGGCCAGCGCCCGGGGAACCAGTCCCTACGGGTAGTGCTGCCGAGTGGTCAAACTACATGGTCATGCCGCCGTCCACCACAAGCGTCTGGCCAGTGATGTACGAGCCGGCGTCACTGCACAGGAAGATCACCGCCGCAGCGATGTCCTCCGGCTGGCCAAACCGGCCCAGCGGAATGTTCTTGAGCATGCCTGCGCGCAGTTCTTCGGGGATCTGGGCAGTCATGTCGGTAGCGATGAATCCAGGCGCGATCAGGTTGACCGTGACGTTTCGCCCAGAGAGTTCCTTGGCTAGCGACTTGGTCAGGCCGAGTAGGCCCGCCTTGCTGGCCGCGTAGTTTGCCTGCCCGGCATTGCCGGTCAAGCCTACGACGGAACCGATGTTCAAGATCCGCCCGCCGCGGGCTTTGGCCATGGTGCGGGAGAAGGCCTTGCACACCAGGAATGGCCCGCGCAGGTTGGTTGCGAGGACCTGGTCAAAGTCCTCTTCGCTCATTCGCAAGAACACGCCGTCGCGGGTGATGCCAGCATTGTTGACCAGGATGTCGAGTCGGCCATGCGCGTCGAGTAGCCACTTGCCCAGGGACTCTACTTGCTCGGAGTCGCTGACATCGCACACTGCGGCGATTGCCTTGCCGGGGCCCGCGGCGCAGCAAGCCAACGTGTCCTCGCAGCCGCCAGCTTTGGTCGAAGTGCACACGACCGTCGCACCATGTTGCACCAACGCCACTGCGATGGCGCGACCGATGCCGCGCGATGCCCCGGTTACGAGGGCCACCTTGTTCTGCAGATGCGTGGGGCTCATGACAGGGTTGGAATCAGACGACTTCTCGGGGGTTGAACACGATGCGTCTTAGGAAGGCTCACCGGAAGGCGCAAGAGGCTGCGAAGGAACTGGGTTGCCTGCTGGAGACGAGTGGTTCGTGGGACGCGAGGAACTACGGCAGTTCCGGCGCGGCTTGACGCTGGTACGATCACCAGCGGAGGACAAGGTGTCCCCAGGCGAGTCCTGCTCCGAACGCGGGCATGACCGCCAACTTGCCCTTCTTGAGCCGACCGGCTGCCACGGCTTCGGACAAGGCAATCGGCACCGAGGCAGCCGAGGTGTTGCCGAGGCGCTCGATGTTGCTGAAGACCATCTCCATGGGCAGAGACAGGGAGTCCATGGCCGACTCGATGATCCGCTGGTTGACTTGATGCGGGATGATGATCCCGATCTCGTCGAGCCCGTACTGGTCGACGGTTCGCTGAACCAACTCAGCAAACACCCGCACTGCAAAACGGAACACCTTGGTCCCGCCCATTTTCATGAAGTGCATGCGTTGGTCGACGCTCTCATGGCTGGCAGGAAATCGGCTCCCGCCGCCTGGCACCGCGAGCACGTCCTCGCTAGCACCCTCCATCTGGATGGAGCCACCCAAGAACTCGCCGCGCCCAGCCCGATCGAGCGGCGTGTAGATCGCCGCACCGGCGCCGTCGCCGAACAACACGCAGGTGTTGCGATCGGAGTAGTCGACGATGCGGCTAAGGATCTCGGCGCCGACGACGAGGACATTCTTGTAGACGCCAGTCCGAATGAAGCCGGCCGCCACTTGCGAACCGAAAACGAACCCTGAGCAGGCCGCCGCGATATCGAAGCCACCGGCACGCTTGGCGCCGATGTCCTTGCCAATCCGGCAGGCAGTCGCGGGAAACACTTGGTCGCCGGTGACCGTGCAGCAGATGACGAGGTCGAGCTCTTCGGGGCTCATTTTCGCATCCGCCAGGGCCCGCTGGGCGGCAAGGATGCCCATCTTGCTGGTGACTTCTCCAGGACCCGCGATGCGCCGTTCACGGATGCCGGTGCGTTGGACGATCCAGTCGTCCGACGTGTCGACCATCTTCTCGAGCTCGGCGTTGGTCAGCCGCTTTTCGGGCACATAGTGACCAAGCCCGCACAGACCCATCGGGATCAAGCTCTGCATGCGAGAGGCTCCGCGTGACTAGTTGGCGTTGTCGGGGCTGCCATTCGAGAGGGCGCGCGCCGCCTCGACGATGTGCTGGTTGACCTTTGCGGTCATGGCCTTCTGTGCGAATCGAATCGCGTTGCAGAAAGCCGGAGCTTGCGAGCGACCATGGCAAATCGTCACCACTCCGTTCACTCCAAGCAACAGCGCACCGCCATACTCGGAGTAGTCGATGCGCGGCATGATCTGCGCCAAGACGCCGTTGATCTTCTCGCGGTCGACGCCCACTTGCTTCATCGCCGCCAGCATTGCGCGCAACACATACTCAGCACAGCCTTCGCTGACCTTGAGCATGACGTTGCCGGTGAAGCCGTCACTGACGATGACGTGGCAGTCCCCGGTGAACAGCTCGACACCCTCGACGTTCCCATGGAAGTGGATTGGCAACTGCTTCAAGAGTTGCCGCGCCTCTTTCACCAGAGGCGTGCCCTTCAGCTCCTCACTGCCGATGTTGAGCAGTCCAACCTTGGGCTGGTCGATGCCCAAGGTGCCACGATAGTAGGCAGAACCCATGATCGCGTATTGGGCGAGATGCAGGGGCTTGGGTTGGGGATTGGCGCCGACGTCCAACACGAGGAACGGGTTGCGCTCGCCGCTGATGATCGCACCGATCGCCGGGCGGCGGATGCCCTCAAGGCAACCTAGTCCCATGGTCGCGGCGGCGACACAGGTGCCCGTGGAGCCCGCGCTCACGAACGCACCGGCGACCTTCTGCTGCAGCAGCCCCACGCCAACGGCGATGCTGTTGCGCGGCTTCTTGCGCATCGCCTCGATCGGCGTGTCGGTGTCCTCGAGGACATCCGGGGCATCGACGATGGCGATCTCGGCAGGCAATCCACCTGCTACAGCGGCGGCGCGGACCTCGGCCTCGGGCCCAACCAAGATCAACTCGGATGCTCTGGCGTGTCCCCGCTCGAGCGCGAGTTTTACGCCGAGGATCACTTCCCTCGGCGCATGGTCACCACCCACCGCATCAAGCACGATCTTGCTCATCGAGCGAACCCCATCCGGCTGTGCATTGGCAAGGAAAGCCGGCCCGCAGCGGACCGACGTGGCGGGAAGACTCCCGTCAAAGACCATCCCTTCGCGCGCTTGCGAGGAAATGGCCACGCACCGATCGCGCAGGCCTCGGCCAAGCCGAGTCTAAGCGCGACCCGATCCAAACGCGGTCAGTTCGGGTTGCTTGCGACCACAACCTGCTTCGTGCGGTAGTAGCCGCAGTTGCCGCAGATCGTGTGCGGACGAATCATGCTGCTGCAGTGCGTGCAGCGGACCAGCTGAATGCGGTCCAGAACCAGGTGGGCGCGACGGTGACCCTTGCTCGCGCGGCTGAGTTTTCTCTTCGGATTTGCCATGGGACGGTCGGCCACCGCTCGGGTGGCGAAGTGCCAGCGCCGTGGCGCTGGGGCTAGGTTTCTGAGGCGCGGGAGATTACGGGCAGACCACGGGAAGTCAAACACTGCCGCGGACCTGCGCGCGGGCTGGATCCCGACGCCTGGCTCGGAGTCGCTGCGGGTAACGCCTCAGGCAAGCAGTCCGGCGTCCCGCAGAGCGCTTCTGGCCACCGTCGCGGCCTCCTGCACTTTGCTCACTTCCTTGCCCTTACCCTGGGCAAGGTCGGGCTTGCCGCCGCCACCACCCCCGAGCACCAAGGTGATCTGCTTGACGAGATCTCCCGCCGTCAATTTGCCGTGCAGTGCGGGGCTGACGGCGGCGATGACGCCCACTTCGTCGGCGTGCTGGGCCAAGACGACCGCCGCGATCGGCGACAGAGTCTGCAAGGCCCGGCGCAATAGGTCCTGGCCGTCCTTGGTCGACAAGCCGGGCCGTTGGTACACCACGGTACGCGCGCCGTCGTGCTCTACCACCAGCGAGCGCAGCTTGCCGAGCTCGACGTCGAGGTCCGCGGCGAGCGCCTTCTCCAGGTCCTTCTTGCTGCGCTTCAATTCCTCGCCGATCTCGGCGATGCGATCACTGATCTTGGCGACGGGGACCTTCAAGGCGAGCGACAGCGACGCCAGTTGCTCACGTTCCTGCTGACACAGGCGAAGGGCCGCGAGGCCCGTTACGGCTTCCATGCGGCGTGTGCCAGCTGCCACGGCTGCCTCGCTCGTGATGCGGAACATGCCAATGTTGCCACTGTTCTTCACGTGCGTTCCGCCGCACAGCTCCTTGCTGAATTCGGCCACGCGCAGTGTGCGGACGCGGTCGCCGTACTTCTCGCCGAACAGCGCCGTAAAGCCCATGCCCTTGGCCTCGTCGAGACCGGCAACGGCGGCCTCGACCGGTGAAGCCTGCAGAATCTGCGCATTGACCTCGTCCTCGACCTGCTGCAGTTGCTGGGCGGTCGGCCTTTCAGGCTGCGTGTAGTCAAAGCGCAGTCGCTCTGGGGCCACTTCGCTGCCGGCCTGGGAAACGTGGTTGCCAAGGATCGCCTTCAGTGCTGCATGCAGCAGATGCGTCGCGGTGTGGTTGCGTTCGGTCGCGGCCCGCAGGGCCTCGTCGACTCGCCACTCGGCCAGTTGCGATGCTTCCAGATGGCCGCTTGCCACTGTTGCGTGATGCAGGTGGAAGCCATCGAGCCCGGTGACGTTGTGGACCCGCGCCGTACCCGTCGGAGTCGTGACGACACCCTTGTCGCCGACCTGGCCGCCGCCTTGCGCATAGAACGGCGTTGCCGCGGCGATGAGCACTACCTTCTGGCCTGCGTTCGCGCGCGGCAGGAAGGCATCGTGGTCCCCGACGAGCGCCAGCAAGCCACTCTTCTCTGCGAGGCGATCATAGCCGCAGAATGTCGTCGGCTTGTGGCCTTGGTCGCGCAGCTTGACGGCGACGCTGGCCGTGAACACCGCATCGCTGGTCGCCATGCTGGCGCGCGCGCGATGTCGTTGCTCTTCCATGGCTTGATCGAAGCCACGCTCGTCGAGTTGGTGACCGTGCTCCTCCATCACTTTCTGGGTGATGTCGACTGGAAACCCGTAGGTGTCGTGCAGCAAGAATGCAAACGCGCCGCTGCCGGCTGTCGGCTGGCTAGGCTTGGTCTTCTGCAGGTAGTCCTCGAGGCGCGTCATCCCCTGGCGATAGACCACGAGAAAATTCTCTTCTTCGCCGCGAATGACGGCGCGGCACTGAGCGGCGTTCTCACGCACTTCCGGATACTGGTCGCCCATCACCTGGCCGACGAGGTCGACCATGGCAAAGAGGAACGGCTCGTGCACGCCGAGTTCGTAGCCATCGCGAGCTGCGCGGCGGAGGATCTTGCGGACCACATAGCCCCGGCCCTCATTGCTCGGCAGCGCGCCGTCGGCGATGCAGAAGGTGATCGCACGCACGTGGTCGGCGATTCGTCGCATGCGGATGTCCCGCCGCGCGTCGGTTCCATAGGGCGATCCGCTCAGGTTGCCGAGATGATCGAGGTAGGGACGAAACAACTCGGTCTCGAAGTTGTTGGGCTTGCCCTGGAGCACGGCAGCGATGCGTTCCAAGCCGAGACCGACGTCGATGTTCTTTTGCGGCAGAGCCTTCAGCGATCCGTCCGACTGGCGATCGAACTGCGTGAAGACGCAATTGCCGATCTCGGTGAACCGGTCCGTCGGCAGGTCCTTCAGCCCATTCCTGTCGGGATAGGGCTGACCCGGTCGGTTGTCGAAGTAGATCTCGGAACACGGGCCGCACGGACCGTTGGGTCCTTTGCTCGGCGCCTCCGCCGGCCAGAAGTTCTCCTTCTCGCCGAAACGGAACACCTTGTCGGGCGACAACCCCACCTTCTTCGTCCAGAACTCAAACGCTTCGTCGTCGCTCTCGTAGACAGTGACGACCATGCGCTCTTCGGGGATGCCGAGTGCGTCTCGGAAGAACTCCCATTCCCACGGGATGCACTCTGCCTTGAAGTACTGCCCGAACGAGAAGTTGCCGAGCATCTCGAAGAACGTGTGGTGCCTCGGCGTGACCCCGACGTTGTCGAGGTCTGGCACGCGCAGGCACTTTTGCGACGTGGTGATGCGCGTATGCGGCAGCGTGCCCTTGCCCAAGAACATGTCCTTGAACTGGTTCATGCCGGCGCCGGTGAACAGCAGCGTTGGGTCGTTCTGCGGCACCAAGGAATCGGACGGATAGATCGCGTGGCCGCGCGCCTCGAAGAATGCGAGGTAACGGCGGCGGATCTCGGCTGCGGACAACGGCTTCATCGGGGCAAAGGTTGTACAGAGCACTACCGCAGCGGGGCAAGCGGGCATCGCTGCGACGCGGATCGTCGAGGACGGCAACTCCCCAGTCGAACTGGCTCCCCGAGCTGGCTCCCCCGGGCTGAACCGCTGCCCCCCCGGCTTCGCCGCTGACGCGGTTTACTCCGCGTCGCTGCCCGCCGGAGCGGGTTGACCGCGACCACCACCACTCGGGGCCGAGCGCGAGCTGTTGATGGTTGACTCGCCGCGCGGGACCGCGCGGGCGCTCTCGCCAGCCACAGGCATGAATCGCGTCATGATCTCTTCCTCGATCTTCTTGGCGAGATCGGGGTTCTCCTTCAAGAACTCACGAGCCTTGTCGCGACCTTGGCCGAGGCGGTGCTCGCCGTAGCTGACCCAGGTGCCCGAACGCTTCAGCACACCGGCATCGACGCCAATGTCGAGCAGTTCGCCGATGCGATTGATGCCCTCGCGGAACAGGATGTCGAACTCCGACTTGCGGAAGGGCGGCGCGACCTTGTTCTTGACCACTGTCGCCTTGGTGCGCGAACCAATCGGCTCCTCTCCGTCCTTGATCTGACCGATGCGCCGAATGTCGATGCGAACCGAAGAGTAGAACTTCAAGGCACGGCCGCCGGTCGTGGTCTCCGGGCTGCCGAACATCACGCCGATCTTCTCACGGATCTGG
>CAMBXM010000054.1 GCA_945871815.1 Singulisphaera sp. GP187 | reverse complement strand
TGGGAACTGAATGTGGACAGGTTCTGCGAGATGCCTTGTTCGTCACCGATGTCGGCCTGGACGGCTTCGAGCCACGGAAACTGACACCCGTCAGCCGCTGGTACCGGCAAGCCTGCGAGAGCCATGAGCGCCAGTAAGCCGACGGTCTTGAGGACCACGGTCTTGCCGCCCGTGTTCGGACCTGTCACCACAAGCACATGGTTGGGGTCACCGAGCCCAAGATCGAGCGGGACGATCGAGAGCTTGCTTCGCAACATCAGCGGATGGCGGGCCCGGTGCAAGCGCAACGGCCCTTCCGCCACGAGCGACGGGACAGAGAAGGCATCGATCGCACACAGCCGAGCGGCTGCTTGCAACAGGTCGGCAGCCGCAACGAACTCGATGGCGGCGATGACCTCGCCTGCCACTTTCTTGAGGCCCCGCGCGAGCCCGGCCAAGACGACGTTGATCTCGCGGTGCTCGGCCGCCGTGGCGTCGGATAGGCGGTTGGCGGCCTCCACCACTCGGCTTGGTTCGATGAACAACGTGGCACCAGAGGCACTGCGGTCGTGCAGCACCCCGGGCACGCGTCCGCGATGCTCCTGCTTGACCTGCAGAACTGGACGACCGTTTCGCCACGAAGGATCGGGCACTTGCAAGTAACGCCGCAGGTCGCCATCGGCGAGAACACGCTGGACCGTCGACTCGACGCCGGCGCGCGCTATCTCGATCTCGCGACGGAGCTCAGCCAGCTTGGACGACGCCGAATCCAGGATCTCGCCGCGATCGTCGATGGCCAGCTCCAACTGATTCACGAGATCCCCGACATCCGGGGCAGAGACCGCGACCGTGGGCAGCGGCTCTGGAGATGCCTGCAGCCAACGGCGGCAACGATCGGCGGCGCGAAGGCCGCGCTTGAGGTCGGCGACGTCCCTGGCTTGAAGGGAGTGCTCGCCCGCTACGAATCCACTCAACCACGAGCGCACCTCGACGGCACCCCCGAGTGGAAGAGACTGACCAGCGCGCAACCGGTCCGCCATAACTGCGACCGCACGCAGTCGCAGTTGCGCCGACGCGAGATCTGGCAACGGCACCAACGCAGCCACCGCCGTCCGCCCGAGCGGCGATTCGAGCCGGTCGAGCAGCAGCGTGCGCACCGCGTGGAACTCGAGCGTCTCGAGGTCGAAGGCTTCATCTCTCGGCATGAGGTGCGACCATGTTGCCGCCGAGGCCGCGCATGTAAACTCCGCGCCCTCACCGAAGTGCCTCCACCGCCCCATCCGACATGACGACACACGACCACTCCGCCCAGGGCTTCGGCACGCTGGCGATCCACGCTGGCCAGCAACCCGATCCGACGACCGGCGCCATCATGACGCCCGTCTACCTGACGAGCACCTACGTGCAGGAGGCGCCCGCCGTCACCAAGGGCTACGATTACTCCCGCTCCCACAACCCCACGCGCACGGCGATGGAGCAGAACTTGGCAGCACTGGAAGGCGGCGCGTTCGGCCTCGGATTCAGCAGTGGCATGGCTGCGATCCACTGCGTGCTCAACCTGCTGAAGTCCGGCGACCACGTGGTGGCCGGCAACGACCTCTACGGCGGGACCTTTCGCATCCTCACGACGGTGCACAAGAAGTTCGGGATCGACACGACGTTCGTCGATCTCTCGAACCTGCGTGAGTTCGAGTCGGCACTACGGCCCAACACCAAACTGGTGATGCTGGAGAGCCCAACCAACCCACTGCTGCGCGTTTTCGATCTCGGCGCGATCGCCAAGACCTGCCGCGCGCGCGGCATCCTCACCTTGGCCGACAACACCTTCGCGAGCCCGTACCTGCAGCAGCCGCTGAAGCACGGCTGCGACATCGTCGTCCACAGCCTGACCAAGTACCTGGGCGGCCACAGCGACTTGGTCGGCGGCGTCCTCGTCAACAACGACGCCGACCTGCACAAGCAGCTCGCGCACTTCCAGAACAGCGTCGGCGGCACTCCTGGCCCACTCGATTGCTTCCTGGTACTTCGGGGCACGAAGACACTGCACGTGCGGATGGACCGGCACTGCCAGAACGCTCTCGCGGTCGCGAAGATGCTCGAAGCCCACCCGCGCGTCGATCGCGTGCACTACCCGGGACTACCCAGCCATCCGCAGCATGCGTTGGCGATGCGACAGATGCGGCTCGGCGGTGGCATGGTCTCCGTCGAACTCAAGGCGACGGTCGAACAAGGCAAGAAGGTGGCGAGCTCCTTTGGCGTGTTCTCGCTGGCGGAGAGCCTCGGCGGCGTCGAGAGCCTGGTCGATCACCCTGCGTCGATGACGCACGCATCGATCCCCGCAGCAGAACGCCACAAGGCAGGACTGTCGGATGGACTCATCCGACTCTCCGTAGGCATCGAGGACGAGAAGGACCTTCTAGCGGACATCGATCAGGCCCTGGCGCAGCTCCGCTGACGCTGGGCCCCACGGAAAACCGGGGCCGGCTCAGGCTCCGGTTTCACGGGTCCTGCGTGACGGAACTCCAGTGGTCCGACAACGCAGTCGTGCGCGACAACCGTCGCTCATGCCATTCCGGCTTCGCCGAGCTTGGGGGCACTCGCCGGGCGACGGGGCACTGGCATATCGTCGTCATCGTCGTCGAGCGTCAGATCGCCGATGTCCTCACCGGACACCTTCTTACGCATGAGTCGACCCACCTTGAACTTGACGATGCGCTTGGCGGGTACCTCGACCTTCTCGAGCGTGCGCGGGTTCTGGGCGCGCCGAGCTGCGCGATCGCGCGACTCGAACACGCCGAACTCGCGGAACTCAAGGCGGTTGCCCTCGGACAACTCCTCGATGATGGCGTTCAGGAAGGACTGAATGATCTCTTTCGCCACGACCTTGGTAACACCGGTCCGGTCGGCGATCCTGTTGACGAGTTCTTTCTTGGTGACAGTTTTCACCATTTACCTCCGTGGAGAAGACACTTCTGAGTCGCAGCAGCGGCATGGGGCCGCGATCGCATTGGAAGTGCCTGCATCAAGTGCGGCGCCACTATACTGTTGCGGACGGGTTGGCGAGAGCCTCCCACCTCATGTTGTCGTCGAGTAACGCTAGAGCGAAACTCAGGGAACTCGCGCGAGTCCTGGGTCTGGCGCGGACAGCGGACCTGGGCGATGCCGCCCTAGGCACGCCGGTAGCATGTTCGAAGTCGTCCTGGGTGCGTCGAGTTAGGATCGCCTCAGAAGACTACTATATAAAGACTTACGACTATCCGACCCTTCGGTCCCGATGGCGAGGCGCGCTGCGCAACACCGGGCCGCTGACGTCGAGCCGGGCGGCCCGTGAAGCCGATGCCTTGTCGTGGTTGCGAAGCCGTGGTTTCGCCGGACCCAAAGTCGCCTACTGGGAGGAAATCCGCATTCTCGGGTTCCTTCGACGTGCCATCCTGGTGACCGCGGCCTTCCCCGGGCAACCGCTCGACGCCGTCCTAGCCGTTGCCAACACCTCAGATCGGGCAGCCATCGGGTCCGCGCTCGGACGCTTCGTAGCCCGCTTGCACCACTGCGGTTTTCGCGACGGCAACCTGGACCTGAGGAACCTGCTGCTGCACGACGACCGCTCAATCCTCACGGTGGCGAAGATCGACTCACCCAAGTTTCGGGTTGTCCGCCGCGGTCCCAGCGACGACCGGCTCACGCGCGCCGATTGGGCTCGACTGCTGCCACAGTTGGAGTGCCTACGGATGGCCGGTCTAGTTCGAGCAGCTGCCGAGGAGTGGGCCGCGAACTCACCTGAGAGCCTCGATCCCAGGCACCGTCTCGGGGGTCGGGCCGAGTAGCGCCTCGATCTGCTTGAGGCGAAACGGGACCGCCAACGTTCGCTCGAAGTAGTCGTAGCCATCGACCGGACGGACGACCTGCTGGAACAACTGGAACGCGGCGCGAGCCTTCGGCCAGTGGCGTCGCTTTTGTTCGTCATCGCGCGGGAACGCATCGAAGTGCAAGTAGCCGATGTTGAGAGCCGCCCGCGCACTGTCAGGTCGCCGCTGGAGCACGTCGAGATACCCGCGCAATGCCTCGTCGAGGCGACCGGCGCGCCATTCGCACGCCGCCATGTCCATGCACACGGACTCGTCGAGTGGGTCTTCCGCCAGCAGTCGCTCGATCCAGGGTCGTGCCGCCTCAGGCTGGTCCAGGCGATACAGCGCCAACTGCACATAGGCCCGCGCCGTCGCGCGGTCGTTCGGCGCGGCGCGAAGGTAGTTCTCGTAAGCGCCCTGCGCCTCGGCAGTGCGACCGAGTTCGGTCAGACACTCCGCAAGTTCGACGTGAGCCGCAAGCAGTTTCGGGTGCCGCGCGATCGCTCGCTGGAAACTCTCGGCAGCATCCAGCAGGCGCCCGACGCCGCGGTTCAACCGGCCCTGTGCGAGCCAGGCCCAAGCGAAGTCAGGGTGCTTGCGAAGCAGGTCATCGACCGCACCCTTGCGGGCAAAGTTGGACGACAACAAGCGCGCCTTGGCGAAGGCAGGCAGTGGGGATTCGTCAGAGTCGGCGAGCGCGGCGTACCAGGCGCGCATCTGTGCCTCGATTCCGCCGCCAACGTGCATCGCCGCGTCCTGATAGTAGGCCATCGCTTGCACGTGCTCTGGGCAACGTGCGACGACCGTCTGAAGCAGCGGCACGGCGGCCGCGTCATCCCCAGCCTGCAGTTTGCCGAGCGCTTGCTCGTACGCGGCACGCCCCTCGGCGTCCGCGCAGGCGTCGAATCGCTGCGGGTCCTGCCGGTCGATCGGCGACATGACCGTTGGCGCCGCGCAGCCCATCCACAGCACCATGGCGAGCCATGCGAAACGCAGCAGTCGCCGCACCACTTGGATGGCCCAGATCATCGAGCTTCGAGTACTCCGTTTCGCAACTGGAAGACGGATAGGTCCCGAATCGCACCGCCCAGCGCCCAGACCATCGGCACCCCACTGGCAGTTAGGTCGAGCTTCGCCTCCATCTTGCCCTCGGTGCGCACACGGAGGATGGCGCGGCCAAGCACCGTGAACCGGGTGCCCTTTCCGCGAACAACACCATTCTCCGTCAACTCATCTGGTGCACCGATGCTCAGCACGATCGCGCCTTCAAGCCCTCCCGTCTTGTTGATCCACTCATACTCGTCAAAACCTCCGCTCTTCGACTTCCGCTCGCCCTGCATCCTCGAGTCGATCGCAGGCTGGGTCACGTTGACGAAGTAGTTGGGCGAGATCTCGACGACCAAATCGCCGCACGCGACATTGCTGTCGTTGAGCAGTGGCTGGAGCAGGTGCTGACTCCGAAGTTCCCACCGCGCGCGTTGCTGCCGCTCTTCCAGCGGCGACACGCTCGGTGCGGAACCGCACGCGGAAAGGAGCAAGAACAGCGCTGTGGAGATGCGAAGCGACGAGGTCAACATGGAATCCGCGGGATGCACGAGGAGATGCATCGGAAGGCACTTCAGCTACGGGGCGCGCCGAGACCGACTCGTTCGCGCACCAGGACCATTGTCTTCTCGGCCTCCGCACGCGCGCGGTGCGCACCCGCGGCAAGAATCTCCTCGAGTCGGCGCGGTTGCTCCCGCAGTACCGCTGCGCGTTCGCGGATCGGCCCTTTCACGACCTCGAGATTCTGCGCCAGCAACTTCTTGCAGTCGACGCAGCCCAATTGAGCCGAACGGCAGCCGGTCGCAATCGCAGCCCGCTGCACCTCGCCGGTGAAAAAGCCGTGGTAGCTGTAGATGTTGCAGACCTCCGGCGTGCCCTTGTCGGTTTTGCGCAGCCGCGCAGGGTCGGTCTTCGCGCCACGCAGCTTCAGCATCGTCTCGTCGGCGGTCTCGAACAGCCCGATCTCGTTGTTGCGGCTCTTCGACATCTTCGATTCGCCATCAAGCCCCATCACTCGCGGGGCGGAGCTCTTCACGACCTGCGGCTCCGGGAAGGTCTCCCCGTAGACGTGGTTGAACCGACGAACGGTCTCACGAGCGAGTTCGAGATGCTGCTCCTGGTCTTCGCCCACCGGCACCCGATCGGCACGATAGAGCACGATGTCGGCGGTTTGGAGCACTGGATAGGTGAACAGGCCCGTGTTGATGTTGTCAGGCTGGTGCTGACTCTTGTCCTTGAACTGCGTCATGCGGTTCAAATCGCCGAGGGGGGTGAGGCACGTCAGCACCCACGCCAGTTCGGTGTGTTGTGGGACATGTGACTGCACGAAGACTGTCGCGCGTTCAGGATCGACCCCCGACGCCAAAACTCCGATGGCCACCTCGCGAACGGCGTGGCGAAGCGCCGCGGGCTCCGGGCGGCCGGTCAGCGCATGAAGATCGACGATGCTGAAGTACGCTTCGTACTGATCTTGCAGGCGCACCCAGTTGACGAGGGCCCCGAGGTAGTTGCCGATGTGCAGGTTTCCGGTCGGCTGAACGCCAGACATGATGCGCGCCATTGCGGCAGCATCTGACTCCGCTGGAGTGAACGCTGCAAGTGCGGCGTTGCGCCACTTCGCGCGTCGCGTCGCGCGGTTCGCGCCTTTGTTCATGTCGGTGGATTGCTGTTCCGCGAACTACATCCCCGGCAGTATGGTGTGGCCGCGATGATGAGGTTGGGCGGACCACCGCGACCGGCAACGGCTGCGGTGCATGGTGGCATGGTGCACGCTCCCGCGGCGCACTCCTGCAGCACATGCATGTGGACAGAGCGCGGCCTTCGATTCCGACGCTCGGCGTTGGCGCTCGTACTCTTCCTACCCGCACTCGCTGGTTGCGCCCTCGTCCCCAAGGAGTTGAACCTCACGCCGCTGTGGTTCCACCGCCTCGACGAGAACGGGCAGATGCTCGAAGCGGATGCGCTGTGGCCGATCGTGCACTACGAGCGCACGCCCGATGGCGGCGACGACTTCCGGATCAGACCGTTGTGGCGACGCGTGACCGAGCCCGAACTCGAGGCCGTCGAACACCAGTTCCTCTGCCCTCTCGGTCGCATCCGCAGCGATTCGACCGAGACCTCGCATCGGCTGTTCCCGCTCTGGAGCTGGCGCAACCACGTGGATGACAACGGCTACCAGGACATTGACTGGTACGCAGTGTTCCCGTTCCTGTGGGGTGGCTGGCACGAGCGCGATCGGGAGAACTACTTCGCGTTCCTGCCCTTCTACGCTGACATCCCGCAGTTTCTGACGTACGACCGCTTCCGCAGTTACCTCTTCCCGTTCTACGTCGGACTCGACAAAGAAGGCCACCACCACACGCTGCTGCTGTGGCCCTTCGTCGGTTTCTCGCACTGCGCCGAAGGCCACCACAGCTGGTTCCGCGTGTTCCCGTTCTACGGCCACGACATCGATGAGGGCCGCCACACCCGACGCTTCGTGCTCTGGCCATTCGTGAGTTGGGGCGTCGAAAACGAGGACTCGCCGAGGCGCGAGCCGGTGTCGTCGTTCTGGTTCTGGCCATTCTTCGGCATCAAGTCGAGCCGTGAGGTGTCCGGGCTCTCCATTCTGTGGCCGCTGTTCGAACGCGTGTCTGACGAAGGTCGATTCACCCGGATCAACCTCTTGTGGCCTCTGTTTCACTATTACGACGCGCCCTTCGACCAGAACCTGAATCAGTGGTGGCTGTGGCCGTTCGTCGGACGCGCCGATAGTGATGACCAGCACAACTGGTCGTTCCTCTGGCCCCTCATCTGGTGGCGTCACTACGACGACCCCGACCAGACCACCGATCAGCAGTGGGTCCTGCCGCTGTTCTGGCACGTGCGTCAACAGTTCGAGTCCGGCGAGAACGAAGACCACCTCAAACTCTGGCCCGTCGCACACCGCACCGTTTTGCGCAACGAGAGCGGCGAGCGCCTGTCCGGCGACTGGAGCATGCTGTCACCGCTCCCTGCGCGCGGGACCAATGCGACCGGGTGGGAGGAGGCATACGGTTTTCTCTGGCAGTTCGCTGCCGGTCGGCAGCGCGCCCCGGATGACCACGCAATCGACGTGTTCGGGCGCCTCTTCACGCGCCGTGAGCGAACGGCGCTCACCACTGCGAGCATGCCGTTCCTGTTCAACTACGAAGCCGGCGACGACGGCAGCGTACTGCGAGTGCTTCAGTTCTTGCCGATCCGGCTGTCGTCGACCTCTCGGGCAACCCCTGAAGTGCCCACCAGCGACGCTGTCGCCAAGGCAACGCGATGAATCCTTTCTCGTTCACCGGCACTGCATTGAGGTCGCGCATCGACAGCGCTGGCTTCGTCGTCGACCTGCTGGTGCGGACCGTCACGTCGTTGCCGTACCTCGGCCGGCGCCGACGATTCGCCCTCGACATGGCATTCAACGCCGGCGTACGGGCGCTGCCGGTGACCATGATCGTCGCAGCATTCGCCGGCGCGATCCTGGCGATGCAGACAGGTATCGAGCTTCGCCGCTTCGGGGACACTGGCGTTCTCGGCACGATTACGGCCTTGTCGATGTGCCGCGAGATGGGCCCGTTCATCACCGGGGTCATCCTGGCCGCAACGGTCGGGTCCTCGATGGCCGCCGAAGTCGGCACCATGAAGGTCAGCGACGAGATCAGTGCACTCGAGGTGATGTCGGTCGACCCCGTCAATTACCTGGTGCTGCCGCGCGTCGTAGCGCTGGCGATCATGTGCCCGACGCTGACCGCGCTGTCCAACCTCGTCGGCATCTTCGGCGGCAGCATCATCGCGCAGCAGAACCTCGGCGTTTCGCAAAGCCGCTTCTGGATGTCCGCGCAAGACGCCTTGACCTCGTCAGCCATGCTGCTGCCGAAGGAACTCTATGTCGGCCTGTTCAAGGCGCTGATTTTCGGCATCGCCATCTCGGTCGTCAGCTGCGCGGCAGGACTTCGCGCAACGGGCGGCGCACTCGGCGTTGGTCTCGCGGTGCAGACCGCAGTCCGCAACTCGGTACTCCTGATCATCGTGCTCGGGTTCATCGTCACCTGGTTCTTCTACTTTCTCGAGTGATGATCGAACTGCGAGACGTCACCAAGCGCCTGGGCACGCGCCAGATCCTGGAGGGGATGACCTTTGCGGTCCCCAAAGGGATGAACTACGTGCTGATGGGTCCATCCGGAACCGGCAAGAGCGTGACGCTGCGCCACGTGATCGGCATCCTCAAGCCCGACCAAGGCTCCGTGCAGGTCGATGGCCAGGAAGTTCCGGCCATGGATCGGGAGCAGTTGATGGCCTTGCGCCGAAGAATGGGCTACCTGTTCCAGAACGGCGCGCTGATCAACTGGCTCTCGGTAGAACAGAACGTCGCACTACCCCTTGAGGAACATAGCAAACTGGGCAAGGGTGAGGTGCGCGACCGCGTTCACGAAGTGCTGCGCATGGTCGGCTTGCAACAAGCGGCCGAGCAGTTTCCGCCGAGCATCAGCGGCGGCATGAAGCTGCGCGCCGGGCTTGCTCGCGCACTGGTCACGCAGCCGGAGTATGTGCTCTACGACGAGCCCAATGCCGGCCTCGACCCCATCATCAGCCACCAGATTCACCAACTGATCGCCGAAGTGCGCGACCGCCTCGGCGTTACGGGCTTGCTCGTCACGCACTCGCGCGCGTGCGCGACCGAATGCGGCGATCGCATCGGCATCATCGAGAAGGGCAAGATCGCCATCGAAGGCACCGTCGAGGAGATGATCGCGAGCGACCATCCTCTGGCCAAGGCCTTCCTCGGCGGCGGCTCGGACTGAAGGAGAGACCTACTGCGATGAGCACGACCCGACGGAGACTGACCGCATGAACCGCATGCAACGTGACACGGTGCTCGGCATCGTGTTCTTTGGCACCCTGGCCTTCCTGCTGTGGGCCACGGTCAACCTGACCGACGTGTCGCTCGGCAAGCGCCCACCGCTGCAGGTCTTCTTCTCTGACGCTGGCGGCATCCGAGTGGGTGACCCCGTGCTGCTGCTCGGCAAGCCGGTCGGCAAAGTGTCGCAAATCGACTTCCTGCGTGAGCGCCAGCAGCGGCGCATGCGGCTCACCCTCCTCGCGCAAGAGGACCTCGCCTTGACCGAGAAAGCGCGCGTCGAGATCCAGGACAGCGGCGTGCTCGGCGGCAAGCAGATCTACATCGATCCAGGCCAGGGATCTGACTGGCCCCAAGGTCGCGAACTCGAGGGCACGACAACAGGCAACGCGCTGGCCTCGGCCGGCAAGTTCTTTGACGGCGAAGGTCCCAGCGGCAAGGAGTTGAAGGACGCGCTCACCGAGATCCGGCTGTTCTTCCAGAACCTGAACAACCCCGAGACTTCGTCGGTCGGTGCCCTGATCAACCGACGAGATCTCTACGACGAAGTCGAGACCGCGGTGAAGAGCGTCAACCGCTTGCTCGATGCCGTGAAGAACGGCGAGGGTTTCCTCGGCAGCATCATCATGAACAAGACCCTGCGCGATGACTCGGCACGGTTCGTTGCCAACCTCGCAACCGTCAGTGACCAACTCAACCGGACCAACAACGCCCTCGGCCGCCTGCTCAACGACAAGGAGATGTCCGATCACCTTGCGCGGCTTGCCTACAACCTCGACGCGATCGCCAACCGAGCCGCTGAAGGCAGAGGGATCGTCGGTCGCCTGGTCAACGATGAGGCCCTCGCCGACCAACTCACCACCGCGATTGAGTCGCTCGCCAGCGTGTTGCAGAAGGCCAACGACCCCACAGCCGGGGCGATCGGAGCCGCTTTGGGCGACCAGGAACTGAAGAACGACCTCCGCGGCGTGGTCGCAAATCTCCGCTCGGTGACCGCCAAGCTCGACGAGGGCAAGGGCCTGCTGTCCGTGCTCATCAACGACGAGGACATGGGTATCCGCTTCCGCCGCATCCTGACTCAGGTGTCGCGCGCCCTCGAGGACGCCCGCGAGGCTGCGCCGATCGGAAACTTCGTTCAGGTTCTGTTCGGAGCGTTCTGACCCGCGGGTTTGCGCGAAGCCTCCCCGGAGAACTGCTCGCCAGAAAGGCCAAGCCCGCGCGCCGCTAGCATCTGCTCCACATACTTGGCGATTACGTCGACCTCGACGTGCAGCCCGTCGCCAACGCCCTTGCGTCCTAGGGTCGTCCACTGCGCCGTGTGCGGAATGACCGCGATTCGGACCCCGTTGTCGGTCAGCGCGGCAATCGTCAGGGACACTCCGTCGAGGGTGATCGAGCCCTTCTCGACGCAGTAACGACGCAGCTCGGGCGGGACCATTGCCCCCAGGGTCCCACCCGCCGCTTCGTCGATGGTCGCGGTCACCGCCCCAACCCCGTCAACGTGACCCTGGACCAGATGCCCGCCCAGGGGATCGCCAGCCCGGAGGGCTCCTTCGAGGTTGAGCCGGTCGCCAAGCCTGGCTGTGCCCAGCCAAGTTCGGGCCAGCGTCTCCGGAGAGAGGTGAAAGGTAGCGCTCCCCCCATCGAGCCTCACCAGGGTGCAGCACACCCCGGACAGCGCAATCGAGTCTCCGATCCGGAACGGGCCGGCCAGCCCACCCAACTCGACCTCGAGATCCCGGCCCGAACCGGCAGCTGCATTCCCGAATACGGTGCCAATTGCCGCGACCAAACCTGTGAACATGCGCGCAGGCTAGCCCCTTGCTCCGGCGAACCAAGTGCCAGCGGCTTCTTGACCACCCCGAGGCGCGCCCCTACTCTCCCCCACCCTTTCTTCGCGGCCAAGCCCCGTGTTCTGTGCAATCCTGACGCTCTTTCCGGGGGCCTTACGCCCCTATCTGGACGAGAGCATTCTCGGGATTGCCCAGGCGCAGGGAAAGCTCGGAATCGAACTGATCGATTTCCGAGCGTTCACCACCGACCCGCACCGAACTGTCGACGATCGACCGTTTGGTGGCGGCCCCGGCATGGTGCTGAAGCCCGAACCGATCTTTGAAGCCATTGAGGATGTGGAGACCCGACGCGGGCCGTTCCACAAAATCCTGCTCTGCCCACGCGGCAAGACCTTCACGCAGCAGCGCGCGCGCGAGCTGTCCAAGTTGGACCAGCTCCTGTTCGTTTGCGGCCGCTACGAGGGTTATGACGAACGCATCCGCCAGGGCATGTCCTTCGAGGAGATCTCGCTCGGCGACTTCATTGTCGCCGGGGGCGAACTCGCTGCGATGGCCGTGCTCGAAGCCAGCGTTCGCCTGATTCCAGGCGTGCTCGGTTGCGCGCAGTCTCCCGAACTCGAATCGTTCGAAGGCGACCTGCTCGACTATCCGCAGTACACCCGGCCGCGCAGCTACCGCGGCATGGACGTGCCGCCGGTGCTGATGTCCGGTGACCACGCTGCCGTGGCGCGCTGGCGGCTCGAGCAGGCGCAACTCCTCACGGCCAAGAAACACCAACTCACCGCCGGTCCGAAGACCGACGGCCAACCCAAGACTGAGGGCTCCGACCCGCTTGCCGCAAGGCGCGGCGGTGGGATCGAGCCAGAGGCGTAGACGACGATGAACATCCTGCGGCAGATCGAAATCGAGAACATGAAGGCCTCCGTCCCGGACTTCGGGATCGGCGACACGGTCGATGTCCACTACCAGATCAAGGAAGGCGACAAGGAGCGCATCCAGGTGTTCTCGGGCACCGTGATCGCGATCACCGGCCGCGGCATCCGTCGCACGGCCCTGATCCGTCGCCTCGTCGCCGGCGAGGGCGTCGAACGGCGCTTCCCGATCCACTCGCCGCGCGTCGCCGACGTCCGCGTCAGGGGCCGGGGCAAGGCGCGTCGCGCCAAGCTCTACTACCTCCGCGAACTGGAAGGCAAGGCGACTCGCCTGAAGCCCAACATGGGCAAGGCCCGCTATCCGCGCTCGCTCAAGAGCAAAGCGGGTCAGGCCAAGCAAGACGCGCCGAAGCAGGACTCGTAGTTCCGAGTGCATCGTCGACTGCTGGTTGGTCGACCTGTGGGTCGATAACCGGTGGCGCCGCGACCGGCTCGCGGCGTAGTTCGTAAGAATCCTCCTATGCGCCGGGCGACTGCGGCCGGCGCTGTTTCACCATGCTCGAGAACGCTCGCCGCCAGGTCATCCTGGTTCTGCTGACGATCGTCGGCGCCCTGCTCTGCTCGTACTTGATGACGCCAGGCTTCGGCATGGACCTCAAGGGCGGCAACCAACTGATCTACGAGGTGCCCGAAGAAGTCCTGGCCAAGTTGGTCAAGGCGGACGCGAACACTTCGATCGATGCGGTGATGGATCACACGGTCCGCATCGTGCGGGACCGCATCGACCCGACCGGCGTGCTCGATGCTCTGGTCTCCCGCCGCGGCCAGAATGGCATCCTGATTGAGTTGCCCTACCGCGAGAAGTCCGAGCTCGACGTGATCAAGGCGCGGATCACCAGCCTCGGCAAGCTGGAGATGCGCATCGTTGCCTACCAGGGTTGGACGCAAGGCGAGTTGGCCTTCGATCTGCCCGCGGAGAAGCGGCGACTCGAAGACTGGCTGAAGACCGGCGGCAAGGAACTCGTCCTCGAGGACTACCGCAACATCGACCGATTCAACGACTCGCCCAACACTGGCCCGGTCGCATTCGGCAAGGTCCAGTGGGTCCCGCACCTCGTCGAGCCGCAACTCGAGAACAAGAAGCTGTGGAGCCTGCCCATGTCGATGGGCCAGTCCAGCGACGGTGTGCAACCGCTAGCGGAGTCAGTCGTCGCGGTGTTTGACCAAGCCGCCGACTTCAATGGTGGCATGCTGCCGGAAGCCCGCAGCAAGCAGGAGCGCCCGTTCCTCCTTGAGTATCTGGCCATCAACACCGCGGAGCGCCACTTCCGCGGCGAGGATTTGGATCCGAGCGGCGTCGGTGAGACCCGCTCCCCCGATGGTCGTCCTGCGGTGCACTACAAGATCCGCGACGAGCTGAGCGGCAAGTACGCCGACTGGTCGGGTCAGTACAAGAAGAAGCACAGTGCGATCATCCTCAACGGCGTGGTGCGCTCGGCTCCTTACTTCGTCGGACGCATTCCAGGCGTCGGCCAGATCAGCGGTTCGTTCACCTCGGCCGAGGTCAATGACCTCGTCAAGGTACTGCGCACCGGCTCGCTGCAAGTCGAGCCGCAGATGCTCAGCGACAGCTCGGTTGGCCCGACACTCGGCGCGCGGGCACTGCGCCTGGGTGAGATCTCGCTGATCGCAGGCACCCTCGCGGTGTTCGCGTTCATGCTCTGGTACTACAAGCTCGCCGGCGTCGTCGCCTGCATCACGTTGCTCCTCAACGTGCTGCTGCTGTGGGCTGCGGTGCTCTTCATGCAGGCCACGATCACGCTGCCAGGCCTCGGCGGCATCGTCCTGACCATGGGCATGGCCGTCGACGCCAACGTGCTCATCTACGAGCGCATCCGCGAAGAAGCCGATCGGGGCAAGGACATGCTCCGCGCCGTACGCGCTGGTTTCGAACGCGCGATGTCGGCGATTCTCGACTCGAACATCACGACGTTTCTCACCGGGCTGGTGCTCTACAACGTCGGCGTCGGTCCCGTGCGAGGCTTCGCCGTCACGCTGATGGTCGGCATCGTCACCACGGTGTTCACGCAGTTCTTCGTGACGCGCCTCCTGTTCCACTTCCTTTTGGTCAAGGAGAAGCTGAAGGACTTCAAGGTGCGCCGGCTCTTGGCGCAGCCAACCTTCGACTACCTGCGCCATGGCAGGACTGCAGTTACCGGCAGCGTGATCGTGATTGCGCTTGGCTTGATCTACGCCATCGCGTTCGTGCCCTCGGAAGTGTCGCAGGGCATCGACTTCAAGGGCGGCGCCAACCTGCAGATGCTGGTGAAGCAGCCGACCGAGGTGGAGTCCATTGCGAACAAGCTGGCCGCTGACGCCGACTTCCAGCGCGACTTCCGCAATGCCACGGTCAACACGATCGAGCAAGGTGCAGACGGCAAGGCCAGCTCATTCAATGTGCGCCTCAAGCTCACCGACACCATGCGTGCGCAGATCGAACTCGACCGCACCGCATGGCGTGAACAGCGACGAGCAGCAGCAGACGCCGGCAACGAGCCGCCCGCGCCGTACGTCGCGCCCTACATCGCGCACATGCGACGCATCTTCGCCGACGACCTCGTCCAGTCGGCGTACAGCGATCCAGACGTCATCCCGGGTACCAACAACGATGCGTTCGCGCAGATCACCTTGCACTTCCAGCGCCCGGTCGAAGTGCTGAAGCTGCAACAGCTGCTGGCGAAGGTGAAGGTGCCGCTGGCACGGGCCAGCATCCTTGGCAACACGGCTGCGACCCAATCGCAGGACTTGTTTGTCGAATGGACCACGGGGCCGAAGACGACCAAGACGCAGCTGTTCGACTACATCCGCGAAGCGCTGGCCAAGGCCAAGACCGAAGACGCGCTCAAGGACATCGATGGCAACCCCGTCCGGCTGTCGGACCCCTTCCCGGAGGCCCAAGAGATCCAAGGGCGCATGGTCGGAGAGCTCCGCAATGCCGCAATCGGAGCGCTCATCCTGTCGTGGGGCCTGATCATCTTCTACCTCCGCGTTCGCTTCCACGAGTACAAGTACGGCATCGCTGCCGTCGCGGCCCTCGTGCACGACGTGCTGGTCGCGTTCGTAGTCGTCGTTGCCTTCAACTACTTCGGTTGGGTGCACGCCGAGATCAACCTGAACATGATCGCCTGCTTCTTGACGATCATTGGTTACTCGGTCAACGACACGATCGTCATCTTCGACCGCATCCGTGAGAACCTCGCCGAGGAGCAAAAGCTCGGTGGCCACCTGTCGCTGCCCAAGTTGATCAACCTGTCGGTCAACCAGACGATGTCGCGCACGATCCTGACGACCGGCGTCACGCTGTTCGTCGTGCTCGCGCAGTTCCTGGTCAACTGGGGCACCGGCTCCGACCTGGAGTCGTTCTCGTTCGCCATGTTCGTGGGCATGATCAGCGGCACCTACAGCACGATCTTCATCGCGGCGCCGGTGTTGACCTGGATCGCCAACCGCTACCCGAGCACGTTCGCCGCGCCGACGCCGGCACCAGCCGAAGTCGTTGCCGAGTGAGGCCCCCGGTAGTGAGCTCCCACTAGCGATGTCCCAGTAGAGATGTCCCAGTAGCGAAGTCCGCGCAGCGATCGCTACCCTGTGATCGCGGCGCGGCGGCCCTTGCGGAATCCTCCGCCGGCCCTCCGACGCGCTGCTCCGGTGGCGCCCCTTCATGGACCAGCACGCGATCGCGCACTTCCCGCCGCTCCTGCAGGGCTTCGACCTCCGGTCGATGCCGGTCCTTCGCACCGACGTGCTGGTGATCGGTGGCGGCATCGCTGGCTCGAGCGCGGCTCTGCATGCGGCGGATGCGGGCGCCGAAGTGCTGATGCTGACCAAGAGCCCGTTCAGCGAAACCAACACTTCCTGGGCCCAGGGTGGCATCGCAGCCGCCCAGCGAGCTGACGATAGCCTCGACCTGCACATCCTGGACACCCTGAAGGTCGGCATCGGCCTCAGTGACCGCACCGTCACTCGCGCGGTGGTCGCCGGCGCTCGCGATGCTCTGGCTTGGCTGCAACAACTGGGAGCCAACTTCGACCGCGAGGGCGGCGAGTTGGCGCTGTCGCGCGAAGGCGGCCACACCCGACACCGGGTCATTCATGCGGGCGGGGATTGCACCGGCGCCGAGATCCAACGAGCGCTGCTGGCCGCGGTCCAGCGCCACCCTCGCATCACACTCCGCTCGCCCGCGTTCGTCCGCGATCTCGTCGTTGCCAGCGGGCGCTGCTGCGGCGCGATCGTCGACGTCGACGGCGCGGAACTCGCCGTCGAAGCCGGGTCAGCCGTGGTCGCGACCGGCGGAGCCGGCCAGATCTACCGCGAGACGACGAACCCCACGGGCGCCAGCGGCGATGGCCACGCTCTCTGTTTTCGAGCCGGCGCGAGGATCGCCGACTGTGAGTTCGTTCAGTTCCACCCGACCACGCTGTACATCGCAGGGGCCTCGCGATTCCTGATCAGCGAAGTGGTCCGCGGCGCCGGAGCCGTACTCCGCGATCGCAATGGCACCGCCTTCATGCAAGGCGCGCACCCGATGGCCGACCTGGCGCCACGCGACGTCACGAGCCGCTGCATCCTCGACCGCATGGTCGCGACGGGAGACACGAACGTCTACCTCGACCTCCGCCAGGTCGACGGCGACCCGGTGAAGCGCTTTCCATCGATCGCCAAGATCTGCAGCGCCTTCGACCTGGACCTACGCACGGACCTGATCCCGGTGCGACCTGGCGCGCACTACATGGTTGGCGGCGCGGTCACCGATCTCGATGGCCGCACTTCGGTGCCAGGCCTGTTCGCCGCCGGGGAGGTTGCCAGCACTGGCCTGCACGGCGCCAACCGACTCGCTTCGAACTCGCTGCTCGAGGGCGCCGTGCTCGGCAAACAGGCGGGCATCGCGAGCGCCGCCCTCGCCAGAACGCACAGCAGCCAACTACCGCGCACTGCGACCGGTGCGCCGATGGTCGAAAACCCCCCGCGGCTCCAACTTGACGACCTGCTCTACTCGCTCAAGAGCCTGATGTGGCGGCAGGTCGGCCTGCGCCGGACAGCCGAAGGCCTCGCCGACGCGCAGGCGCGCATCGCCTACTGGCACCACTATCTCCAGCGCGCCGCGACTCCGGACCGCCGTGTGCTCGAACTGTCGAACATGCTGACCGTGGCCGCCCTCGTCACCGAGGGCGCATGTCTGCGCGCTGAGTCCCGCGGCACCCACTACCGCGACGATCGACCAGCACGCGACGACGCGACGTTCTGCCGACGGATCTTCCTGCAGCGCGGCGCGGATGGTCAGATTGTCGCGGAGCAGGGCCCACTCTTCGAGCCCACGGACCAGCAGGCGTGACCAACCCACAAGACATCGAACGCGACTACAGCGCCGGACACGGCACGGAAGCCGTGTTGTTCGGCGTAGTCCAGCACGGCGAGCAACGCACCGCAGCAGAGGCGTTGCATGAACTCCAGTTGCTGGCGAGCACTGCCGACTACGTGGTCGCCGGCTGCATGGTCCAGCACCGGCGCCATCCCGATCCGCACACCTACCTCGGCGCTGGCAAGCTCGCCGAGTTGGCCGAGGTCGTGAAGCTCGCGCGCTCTGGTGCGGTGATCTGCGATGACTCGCTGACACCCAACCAGGCGCGACACGTCGAGACGGCCGTCGGCGTGCCGGTTCTCGATCGCAGCGAACTGATCCTTCAGATCTTCTCGATGCACGCCCGCACGCCGCAAGCCCGACTGCAGGTCGAACTGGCGGCACTGCAGTACGAGATGCCTCGACTGCGCCGCAAGTGGACCCACCTCGAGCGCCAGCGCGGCGGCATCGGCGTTCGCGGCGGCGCTGGCGAGAAACAGATCGACGTCGATCGCCACATGCTCCGCCAACGCATCTCAGCGGTCGCGCGCGAACTCAAGGGCATTGAGCAGCACAAGATCCGCGAAGTCGCAGCGCGCCCTGAACTCTTCACGGTTGCACTCGTCGGCTACACCAACGCCGGCAAGTCGTCACTGATGAACCGCCTCTGCGATGCTGGCGTGCTCGCCGAGAACAAGCTGTTTTCGACGCTCGACACCCGCACCCGCCCTTGGCGACTCCCCGGCGGCCGCACGATCCTGCTCACCGACACCGTCGGCTTCATCAAGAAGCTGCCGCACGAGCTGGTCGCGAGCTTCCATGCGACGCTCGAAGAAGCGCTGGCAGCGGACTTGTTGCTCGTCTTGATCGACGGCAGCTCCCCAGAAGCCGCCGAGCAGCTCGCGACCGTCAACGAGGTTCTGGAGTCGTTGCATGCCGCCGATCTCGCGCGCATCACGGTGATCAACAAGTTGGACCTCGTCGCCGACCGCGGCAGTCTGGCTGAGCTCTGGCAATCGGATCAGCGGGCCGTCGCGATTTCGGCACTCACGGGGGAAGGCCTCGAGGAGCTCTTCTCCTCGATCCAGAGCCAGGTCGCGCAGGTCGAGAACCGTTGCTCTCTGCTGGTGCCGCATACCGCCGGCGCGCTGTTGTCGCACATTCGCGCCAAAGCCACGGTGCTGAGCGAGTTCTACACGCAGCAAGGCTGCCTCGTGGAAGTGCAAGTGTCCCCGGCACTGCTGGGGCGCCTCTTGTCCGAAGGGGCACGCTATGCCGAGCCCACGGACCTGCCGGCAGATGCGCCGGTACAGCTGGTTGCCGTCGACGACGACGACGACGACATCGACGAAGCACCCGCTACAACCCGCGACGCGGACGACCTCGACCCGCCACCCGCGTGACCAGACGGCTGGAAACAGCCTTCCACATGCCCCGGTGAGCGAGGCTGAGCCACGACGGACGAGGGCCAGGGATGACCTCGCCGCGGGATCCTGTGATTCCGAGCAGCGATCGCGACACCGCCAACGGCCGCCCCAGTGGGCAGCAGCCCTTGGCGAAATGGGAAACGAGCTCCAGGGTCTTGGCCGGCGCTACGCGAGGACCACCAGCAGATCGCCACCCTGCACGCGAGCGTTGACGTCGGTGCACAGCTCGCGAACGGTTCCAGCGTGCGGCGCTCGCACCACAGTCTCCATCTTCATGGCTTCGAGTGTCAGCAGCTGGGCGCCGGCCTCGATCACCTCCCCTTCGCGCACGTGCACAGCGATCACGCGGCCCGGCATCGGCGAACCGATCTCGCCCGGACGGCCGGCGTCGGCGCGACGCCGAGTTTCGACGGTCTTCGCCAACGACTTGTCGGGCACCGTGACGTGCCGGTTTTGACCGTTGAGCTTCCAGTAGACAGTGACGTTGCCGTCGTCGTCGGGCTCCCCTACCGCCTCGAGAGCAATCACCAGCGTCTTCCCGGGTTCGATCTCGACCCACACTTCTTGACCGATCTCGAGTCCGTAGAAGTAGACCGGCGAAGTCAGCATCGAAACGTCCCCGCACTGCGCCACAAACCGGCAGTAGTCGTCGAGGACCCGCGGATAGAGCGCATAGCTCACGACATCGCGGAACGCCGGCTCGCGCCCCATCCGCAGAGCGAGATGCGCGTGTGCCTTCTGGAAGTCGAATGGTGGCAATCCATCGCTTGGGTTGCCGGTGACCACGGACTGGCCCTTCAGCACCGCATGCTGGAGATCGGCCGGGAAGCCGCCAGGAGGCTGACCAAGCTGGCCTTGGAAGTACTGCACGACGCTCTGCGGGAAGTCGAGGCGAACCGCGGCGGCCAGCACCCGTCGCCGCGTACCTTCGCACATGAGTTTGAAGTCCGCGTCGAACTCGAGCAGATCGTTCTGCACCACGAAGATGGCGAAGTCGCCGACCATCTTGCTGCTCGGCGTGACCTTGGGGATGTCGCCGCACAACTGGTTGACGACCGCGAACGCGTGCTTCACGTCGTTCCAGCGGTGCAACAACCCGAGCGACGCGACCTGAGGGCGGAGGTTGCTGTACTGGCCCCCGGGGATCTCGTGGTAGTAGACCTCCGAAGTGCTGCTCTTGAGTCCGCACTCGAAGGGGGCGTAGTACTCGCGCACGGCCTCCCAGTAGTCGCACAGCGGCTGCATTGCCTTGTTCGTGAGCTTGGTCTCCTTGCTCGAACCGCGCAGTGCTGCAATCAGCGCATTCATGCTCGGCTGCGACGTCAGCCCTGCCATTGGCGCCAACGCCACATCGACGATGTGCACGCCACAGTCGATTGCGGCCATGTAGGTCGCGACGCCGTTGCCCGACGTGTCGTGCGTGTGCAGGTGAATCGGCAGGGCAGTGACTTCGCGCAGCCGAGTCATCAGCAAGCGCGCAGCCTGCGGGCGCAACAGACCAGCCATGTCCTTGACGCACAGAATGTGGGCACCGAGGTCTTCGATGCGTCTGGCGAGGTCGGCGTAATAGTCGAGGCCGTACTTGGTGCGCGCTGGGTTGTCGACGTCGCCGGTGTAGCACATCGACACCTCGGCGATCTTGCCGGTCTTGAGCACGCGCTCGACCGACACCTTCATCGACGCCAGGTCATTGAGGCTGTCGAACACGCGGAACACGTCGATCCCGGCCCTTGCCGCTTCGTCGATGAAGCCCTCGACGACGTTCTGCGGGTAGCTCGTGTAGCCGACGGCGTTGGCGCCGCGCAGCAACATCTGGTGCATGACGTTGGGGATCGCCCGCTTCAGTTGGACGAGGCGATCCCACGGGTCTTCGTCGAGGAACCGGTAGGCGACGTCAAAGGTCGCGCCGCCCCACGTCTCCATGCTGAACAACTGGTGGCCCAAGTACGCCGTTGCGTGGGCCACAGCGATCATGTCCTTGGTCCGCACACGTGTCGCCAGCAACGACTGGTGCGCATCGCGCATCGTCGTGTCGGTGAGGAGCGGGTGCTTCTGGTTCTTGATCCACTCGACGATCTTGGCCGGCCCGCCCTCGTTCAGGATCGTGGCCGAGCCTGGCGGCAGCGGCTCGTTGGGAACCTTCGGGATGGGTCCGCTGAGGAAGTTGATGTCCTTCGGCCGTTGCTCCTTCTTGATCGTCGCGTGGCCGTTGACCACGACGTCGGCAAGATAGGTCAGCAGCTTGGTCGCTCGGTCCTTGCTGCGCTGAAACTCGAACAGCGCCGGGGTCTCTTCGATGAAGCGCGTCCACGTCGCCCCGCGCAGGAACGTCTCGTGCACCAAGACGTTCTGCAGGAAGGGCAGGTTGGTCTTCACGCCGCGAATGCGAAACTCGCGCAGCGCCCGCAGTCCCTTCTGAGCCGCATGGGCCAGCGTCGGCCCATAGGTGATGCACTTCACCAAGAGCGAGTCGTAGTGACCTGAAACCACGGTGCCGGCGAGCCCGTCGCCGCCATCCAGGCGAAGACCGAAGCCACCGGGAGCGCGGTAGGCGAGAATGGTGCCGGTATCAGGCAAGAAGTCGTTCGATGGGTCCTCGGTGGTGATGCGACACTGGATCGCATACCCGCGCGGACGCACGGCATTCTGCGAATAGATGCCGATCTCAGGACTCGCGAGTGCATGCCCCTCCTCGATGCGGATCTGCGCCTGCACGATATCGACGCCGGTGACTTGCTCGGTGACCGTGTGCTCGACCTGCAACCGAGGATTGACCTCGATGAAGTAGTGCTGTTCGTCGGCAACCAAGTACTCGAAGGTGCCGGCGTTGTGGTAGCCGACCGAGCGCGCGATCTTCAGCGTGTCCTCGAGCAGTCGCTGCCGCACTTGCTCACCGAGGTTTGGCGCCGGCGCGATCTCGACCACCTTTTGGTGACGTCGCTGAACCGAGCAGTCGCGTTCAAACAGGTGAACGACGTTACCGGTGAGGTCGCCCAGGACCTGCACTTCGATGTGGCGTACGCGCGGCAGAAACTTCTCGAGGAACACGACCGGACTGCCGAAGGCCGCCATCGACTCCGACCGAGCCTGCTGCAGGTACTGCTGCATCTGGCGCGCGTTCTCGACGACGCGCATGCCGCGCCCGCCGCCGCCGTGCGCAGCCTTGACCAACGTGGTCCCGTGCTTCGCGAAGAACTCGTTCGCGGCGCTGGCCGCTGCAGCCTCGTCGCCGGGCAACTCGATGCCGGGAACGGTCGGGACCCGGAGCTTCTCGGCTTCATGGCGTCCAGAGACCTTGTCCCCGAT
>CAMBXM010000053.1 GCA_945871815.1 Singulisphaera sp. GP187 | reverse complement strand
AGAAACGACCAAACGACATGATGAGTCTCCGAGGGAGTGCAAACGCCGCTGGAGTAACGACTCCCGGCATGGATAGGGAAAGGCAACGCAGCGAGTCCGTCCTGCGAAACCTCCGGAGATTCTTACCACGAATCCGAGTCTTGGGGATGGGCTCCTCAGCGGTGGCGAACAGACCGACGGGAATCCACGCACGCGGCTGTTTGGACCATGCATCGCGGGCCATCCGCACTCCATGTGGCAGGACCGATGCCATCGCAACCTCACACACGCGCTCGCTTCGCTTCAGGGAGCGCTCGGCGCTGGCAGCACGGCCAACCGCACGCTGGCTACGAATCTGTCCCCACCGCCAAAAATCGCGGGAGCGAGCTGCCGTGAACCTCCTCGCTGGGCCAGCCCCTGTCGCCGAGCGCCAATCGGGAGTGCGACGAGAACGCCGACGGATCGGCCGTTAGCAGGCAGTTCTCGCGCAGCCGAGAAGAGAGCCCTGGTGCCGCTCAGCCCTCGCGACCTGCGATCAGGCCGAGCAGCGCCGCGACCGACAGCACGTCGAGGCGATTGTGCTCCAAGACGCGGTCGATCTGCCCCGTCCGATCGCGCAGCCATTGGAGAAATGCCACCGGCGCTTCGCTGCCAGGCAAGTCGTCCGCACGGTGCAGAGAGAGCCGCTGTTCTTCGACCGTGCGCAGCTTGCAGTCGGGGAGCTGCTTGCCGAACGCGCGGCGCGCGGCGTAGTAGAGATCGAGATGCTGAGCCGTCAAGATCGGTGCCTGCAACCGATGCACCGCAAGGCGGGCGGCGATGCGATGGCGATCGAAGCTCTTGCCGACGTAGCTGACCAACACGGGCCGTTGCTGCAAGCGCTCGGCCACGGCCATCAACATCGCCGGCTCCTCGCCGAAGTCGCGCAAGAACAGCTGTTCCAACACGAAGAACCCATCCTCGAACCAACCGAGACCGACGTTGAACACCACGGTGCCTGCGCCGCCCGAAAGGCCCGTCGTCTCGGTGTCGAAGAACAAGCACTGGCGCGGGTCCAGCGTCGCAAACGCCGGGTCCTTCGCCAACACCGCGAGGCGGTCCCCGTCCAAAAGCAGCGCGCGGCCAAGCGCCATCGCGCCATGACGGTGTGCGAGCGGGTAGCGAAGCTGACGTCGCCAGTAGACCCCGTGGGCATTCTGCGCGACTTCCCCTGGAGGCAACTCGACGGGGCTCAGCTTGGCGCGTCGCTCCTGCAGCCGCCGCTGCAGCAGGGCGCGCAGCTCGTCGCCCGTCTCGACCGGTAACGCGCCTGGCAGTTCGGTGCTCGTCCGTTCGCCGCCGCGTCGAAACGCCGCGCGCAGCTTCTCTCGATCGGGAGCAACCATCAGTTGCTGGCCTCGCCAGTCGTGGCCTTGTCGCACGGCACTGCCTCGTCGAGCAGCCCCTCGAGAATGGCGACGGCGACCTGCTTGGTGCGGGCGCCAAGGCTGGGGTGGGGCCCGACGCACGCCGGACATCCGGAGGCGCACGGGCACCTCGTCGCCACGCCGAGTGCCGCGCGCAGTATCTCACGATGCGTGCGGAACACGCGCTCGGCAAGACCGACGCCCCCTGGCACGCGGTCGTAGAGGATCAACGCCGGCGCGCAGAAGTGCGGGTGCCGCACTTCGGCCAGCACTCGAATGTCGCCAGGGTCGACGCGCAAGAACAGCGGCACGAGTCCTTGCAGCAACTCGCCGATGCCCTGCAGGCACCCGGCCTCGCCACCGCGCAAGAAGCCAAGGCGCAGAACCAGTTCGGGTCGCAAGACCAACGCACAGGCCTCGGTCTCGAACTCCTCGGGCGGCAGGTGGATCTCGCCGATGCCGACGTTCTCACGGGTGTAGAACTTGATCTTCTTGAACGCCTTGGCGAGCGTGCTCACGTGAACCTCGCCACGGTGCGCGTGGTAGCCGGCATACTCGAGCGTTTCATCGACGCGCAGCAGCTTGACGTCGGTCTCGGTATCCGCCTCCGTGTAGTAGTCGGCATCGACCTTGCGGACGAACGCCCGTCGGTCCTGGTACTCGAAGCGCTCGACGATCCAGGTGTCGCCTTGATGGCCGTAGATCGCGCCTTGGTAGACCTCGGTGATTGCCGAGGGCCGATCGATCTCGGCCAGGATCGTCCGCGTCTCCACGTCCTGGATCGTGACGTTGTCCATGTCGGCAGCGGTGAGGCTGACACCCTCGGCCGGATAGGTGAGATCGGCGTAGTGGTAGCGTCCGCCCTGCTTCACCAGGACCTGCATGTCGTGTTCGAGGAACTCGAGCACCTGGTCGATACCCTGCGCTTGCCCGAACCCGTCGTTCGCGTCGATCGGCAACTCGAACGCCGCGCAGCGAACGTGGTTGGTCAGGATGATCGGGTTGTCGGGATCGATCGCGACCGCGTCGCGCCGCCCGTCGAACAGGTACCCCGGCTGGTGCACCAAGAACTGGTCCATCGCGGAGCTGCGCGCCACGAACACGACCGCGCTCTCCTGCGTGCGGCGTCCGACCCGGCCGGCGCGTTGAAACGTGCTCGACACCGTCCCTGGGTAACCGACCAGCACGCAGACATCGAGACTGCCGATGTCGATGCCGAGTTCGAGAGCACTCGTCGACACCACGGTCTTGATCGAACCACTCTTGAGTCCGCGCTCGATACTGCGCCGCAACTCGGGAAGGTAGCCGCCGCGATACCCCGCGACCGACTCCTGCGCGACGTGCTTCTTGGCGGCGTCGTCGCGCAGGTACTTCAGCAGCACCTCGGTACCGTTGCGCGAGCGCGTGAAGAAGATCGACTGCAGGTCTTGGCCGATCAGCTCGCTTCCGAGCTGTCGCGCCGCCTCGCTCGCCGGCACGCGCAGGCCCTGCGCCGGGCTCAAGAGTTGGGGGTTCAAGAACAGGAAGTGCTTGCGTCCCCGTGGGCTACCGTCGTCGTCGACGACTTCGACTTTGCGCTCGAACAGCCGCTTGCCGTGTTCGCCGGCATTGGCGACGGTCGCCGACGCACCACAGAACACCGGGTCGCTGCCGTAGTGCCGACAGACGCGCTGCAGTCGCCGCAGCACGTTGGCGACGTGGCTGCCGTAGATGCCCGACAACGTGTGCAATTCGTCGACGACCACGAAGCGCAACGCCGAGAACAGCCCTTGCCACTTGGTGTGATTCGGCAGGATGCCGGTGTGCAGCATGTGCGGATTGGTCAGCACGAGATGCCCCTTCTCGCGCAGCGCCTGCCGCACCGACGGCGGCGTGTCGCCGTCGTACACGGCTACCGTGAGATCCTCGCGACCGACGGCAGTGAGCAGCCCTTCCAGGTCGCGCATCTGGTCGCGCGCGAGGGCCTTGGTCGGAAACAAGTAGAGCGCCCGCGCCTGCAAGCCATCGCGCAACAACGCGTCGAGCACAGGCAGGTGGTAGCACAGCGACTTGCCCGACGCCGTCGCCGTGGCGACGACGACGTGCTTGCCCTCGTGCAAGAGGTCCGCTGCCAGTCGCTGGTGGCAATACAGCTCGATGGCCCCGCGACCCTCGACGGCGCGCCGCAGTTCGGGCAGCAACCACTCGGGATACGGCGCCATGCGCGCAGGCCTCGGCTCTTGGCAGTGCCAGGCTTCGACCTTGCCAGGCGCATCCCGCTCGTTGCGCCGCAGTTTCTGCACGAAGCTGCTCAGGTCCATCCCAGCACCTGCGATCGATCGCTACCGCCCATCCCAGGATGCTAGCGGCGGCGCTCGCGAAGACGATGGTCAGCGCCCGACGGTCACTCGCGCAGGCTGAGGCAGCAGGAAGACGCGTTCGAACTCGCGCATGACCGGCTCTGGTCCGAAGCGCTCGCTGTAGGCGTCAAAGCTCCCGCCGAGCGGGCGGAACGCCGCCAGAATGCGGCGCAGATCGTCCGGGTCCTGGTAATAGATGCCCTTGTCGCCCAAGACCTCGATGTGGTAGCGGTCCGGGCTGCCGAGCCAGGTGATCACCGGCTTGTGCCGGATCGAGAACTCGGCGCACGCGAGCCCGAACGTCTCGCCCTCGTGCCGCGCGTGCAGCATCGCATCGCAGGTCTGGACGAACTTCGTCTTGCGAACGAGATCGAAGGTCGCCGGTAGATGGACGATCCGCGGGTGCGGTTCGCAGAACGCCGCGGTGTTGAGGAACACGAACCAGAGGTCTTGGCGCGCGAGGACCGCGGCGCGCACTTCGGCATGCACGAACGGCAGATCGAAGGTCGACGCCCCGCCGTGGCGGCCGAGCACCGTTGCCTGGGCCGGAATGCCGAGTTCGCGGCGCAGATCGCCCTCGACCTGAGGCAGCCAGACCATGTACGGCACGACCGGGCAAGGCTGCCCGCCATCGAGCCCGCGATGCAACGCCACCCACGACGAGATCGCCGCATAGACGTCCCCATGCGGCTCCTTGCACTCGAAAACGCAGTGAACGACCGTACGCCCGTGGGGCGGACTCGGCACCTCCCATGGCGGACGCTTGCCATGGTCCTGCACGTAATAGACGTCCATCGGTTCGAGCCACAGCCGCAGGTCGTCGCGATCGCGATAGAGCAACACGGTGAACCTGCTGCGAAACTTGTCGAGCGCCGACACCGTGGCACGCGCCGGGCACAGGATGAAGCTGCGGTTGCCGAGCAGTTCCTCGTTGCCGAGTGCGTAGTCGAACAGGGCGACGTCAGTACCGCGTTCGAGGAGATGGCCGGCGTCGAAGGCCACGTTGAGGCGCTGGGGACGGTTCATGGTTCGCACCTGACTGCCCGCGGTTGATCGGCACATTCAAGGCCCCTTCCCAAGGACCGATCGCGGATCGCGGCGGCGCGGCGCGCCCTGGCTGCCGCTCGACCCAACCCGCAGATAGGATTTCTTGGTCGTCTGCATGCCGGTGCACCAGCCGGCCGACCATGCACCGGTCGGCAGTCTCAGCCACTGGCTCGACCCCGAGGCGATCCGCAGCGATACCTTGAAGAACTCTCCCCGGTGGGCCCGCGAACGAAGCCGATCAACGAAGTGGCAAGAAAGGACTGGTGGCGAAAGCCCTAGATTCCGCGGAAAGTTCGCGACGCCGCCATCGACCGACGTGCCGGCCGCAGCCGCTGGCGCCTCCTGCGACCACAGCTACCCAAAGAGCACCACGTGCCTGAGATTCCACCACCCCTTGGCTACCAACCGGCGGCTCTGCCCGCCGACGAGCCCGAGCGACTGCGAACGCTGCGGCTCCACCAGATCCTCGATACGGCCGCCGAACAGGCGTTCGACGACCTGGTGAACCTCGCGGCCCTGATCTGCGACGCGCCCATCGCTGCGATCTCCCTCGTCGACACCTCCCGGCAGTGGTTCAAAGCCAAGGTCGGCCTGTCGGTCGCTTCGACCCCGCGCGACATGGCGTTCTGCGCGCATGCAATTCTCGGCACCGACCTGATGGTCGTCGACGACGCCACCGTGGACCCTCGCTTCGCCGAGAACCCGCTGGTCACGGGCGATCCGAGGATCCGATTCTATGTCGGGGCGCCGCTCGTCATGGCAAACGGGACAGCGCTCGGCACCGTCTGCGTCATCGACCGCAAGCCGCGCACCTTGTCGGCCACACAGCTACGCGCCATGCAACTGCTGCAACGGACCGCCGTGCACTTGGTCGAGGTCCGCCGCGCGCGGCTGGATCTGGAGGCGATGGCGAAGTTGTTGCCACTGTGCAGTTGGTGCCGCAACGTCCGCAACGACAAGGGTGAGTGGGTCGAGTTGCACCGCTACGTGCAGGACTCCATGCCGGTCACCCACGGCATTTGTCCGGCTTGCATGGTGCAGCAGCTCGCGCAACTGGAACGGCGGTAAGCCTCGCCGCCTACGCAGTGGCGCCAGCTCCTTTTGCCGGCGCACTCACTGCGGCGGCACCTTTGACGACTAGGTAGTGCGCCGAAGTCCAGTGCTCGCCGGCCCAGGTGTCGGGCTCCGCCAGCACGACGCGCCCACCATGCGCCCGCACGGCAGCATCGATGTTTGGCCGCGGCAGGCAGTGCATCTCCATGCGCGCTTCGTCGACCAACTCGTCGTCACCAGCATTCTGGAACGCTCCTTCGCGGATCACCGCCACCGGCGCCTGGAAGAAGAGCAGGCCACCTGGTTGCAGCACACGAACGAACTCACGCACGTAGGCCTGCTGGTACGCCGTGCGCATGTGCTGCAGCACGATCGCCGACAGCACAAAGGCGAGGCTACCGGTCTCGATCGCACGAAGGTCTGGGTGCTGGTTGTGCAGGTAGCGGACCTTGTCGCCAAAGCGGTTGTGCTGCATCGCACCGCGCACCATCGACGCGCTGATGTCGACGCCCGTGACGTGATCGAAGTGCGGCGCCAGCGCCTGCGTCAGGCGACCAAGTCCGCAGCCAAAATCGAGCGCCCTGCCGCGCGGCACCAGAAACCGATGCAGCGAGAGCCAGGACCCGAGCCACGCGATCGTCTCGCGGCCGGTCAAGAAGAACGCCTCGTGGTCCCAGGCCCCCCCCTTCTTGGTGTCATCCGTCAGGATCGCCCACATCGGGTCCTGCTTGGCGAGGTTCTCCCAGTTACGGGCAAGACGGTCGAAGTGCATGGCGTGAGATCTGCCACAGGCTAGCCGACGAAGGCGCCGTGGAAACCCCGCCTCGCGCGGCTCGATCGCACCGGGCCGACGGTTCCGCTAGGCTCGATCCCCGCATGCGCGCCGGCAACGCCGCCATGGACCGGGATCGCCAACGCACTTGTCGTGCTCGCCGGCGAACTCGACGACAAGCAGCGCCGGTCCAAAGAGCCACTGGCCGACCTGCGCGACTTGCTCCCAGCGCTGTGCCTCGACCTCTCGACGACCAAGGCCGGCAAGGCCACTCTCGAAGTCCACAGCGACCTCATCGACGTTGCCTGCAGGTGCTCGGGCAGCAGGCGCAGAGCGACTCGTTTGGGGGGCCGGTCGAGACCAGCTTCGCCGTGCTGTTCTTGAAGAATGCCGCACTCCCGGCGATCACCGGCAGGTGATTCGCTACGTTGCCGCGCCACGTCGATGAACCGCCGCCTCCGCAAGTTCCTGCTGCCAGCGCTGGCGGCGACGTTCGGCCTCGCACTGGCGTGCCTCGCGACCGAACTCCTGCTGCGCGTCGTCGACCCAATCGGGCTGAACTACGACCGTGAGTTCCAGCGCTACCGCAACGAGGCGCTGACCTTCGACTGGGATGGCAAGGACCTCGCGACCTTTGATTTCGAAGGTCGCCTGTTTCGGCACAAGCCAAACCTCGACCTACAGCTCGGCAGCTTTCGCCTGCGCACGAACAGCCTGGGATTCCGCGGGAATGCCGTGTCAGAGCAGAAGCCCGAGGGGGCGTTCCGCGTGCTCGTGCTCGGCGACTCGGTCGCGTTCGGCTGGGGCGTCGACGAAGCCGCGACGTTCCTTCGCCGCTTCGAGGCCGAGTGGAACACGACGAATGCGCGCCAGATCGAGGTCGTGAACGCCGGTCACCTGGTCTACGACTCGGTGCAAGAATGGGCGTTGCTTCGCGACCAGGGTTTGGCGTTGCAGCCCGATCTCGTGCTACTCGTCTACGTCGTCAACGACATCGAACCGTCACGCGACATTGTCGAGGAAGGGCTCGGCCGCCGGCTGCCCGACCCAAAAGAGGCAGTGCCCGACGCAGGCGACTTCTACACCCGCGTTGCACCGTGGCTCCGCAGCGTCGGCATGCACGCGACCGCCGAGCTGGTCTTGCTGCAGAGTGACCCCAAAGCCCGCTTTCTCGCAGCGACGCCGAGCGGCACAACCTACGAGCCAGAGCAGTTCGGCCACGGTCCGCGCGGTTGGCCGCGCAGTCAGGCGGCGCTGCTGGCGATGCGCGACGCCTGCCGCGAGCGCAGCATCCCGTTCGTAGTGCTCGACCACACCTTGCCAGTGCTGCGACCGCTGCCGACGTTTTGTGCGCAGTCGGCGATCCCCTGCGAGGACTTCCACTTCACCGCCGAAGAGTTGCATCAGCCGATCTACAACTCGGCCAAGGACACGCATGCGAACGCGCGCGGCAACGAACTGCTGCTGCAGAAACTGCGGCGCATCGCCGAGCAATTGCCGCTGCCGCGCTGACTAGGTGGGGTCACGCCTCGACTGGCATTCCTGATCGACGAGGCCACTCGCCCACGCCCACCGGCGGTCAGCGGCCGCGCGGCGAAAAGAACGGGAAGTCGCCCCCCATGCCGAAGAGGCTGCTGATCGAGAACTCCCCCGAGGGCGCGGAGATCGGGTCGCCCGGCGCGTGGTAGCTCATGTGCTCGTAGATCAGGTCCTGCTTGGTCGCCGTCGCGCGCCACTGCAGACGCATGCGGCCGATGATCCACGACAGGTCGAGCGCCTGCACTTCGCCAGTGCGCGCATCGATCGTGACCTGCACATCTTCACGGGCAGAACGCAGCGTGCGATGACCGGGCTGCTCGCCCGAGACGAGCATCTCGATGTCGTCGGCCTTGCGCAGCTTGCTCAGAGTGCGGTCGATGACGTTCAACATCAGCGGCAAGGGGTGGTTGGTGCCAAAAGCCATCGGCTCACCGACCTCGACGCCCGTCGGCGTGATCGCCCAGCCGCCGCTCGGCGCGTAGCCAGCGCGGAACACCATCTGATCGAACGGCCCTCGCAGCTCCACCAGCATGCGCTCGCGCCCACGCAAGAGGAGTCGAGCTTCCATCGACCCGGGTAGCGACGACAGTAGATACTCCCGATCGATCGGCTGCGCGGCGCGAACGGCAGCGCGGTCGAGGAGCGAGGACACCGATTCTGGCTCATGCCGGGCCAGCACGAACACCAGCACGGTGATGATCGCCGCTGCTAGCCCAATGGCGATGCGCAGGAACGCTGGCGGACGCTGCTTGGGCTCCGCGTGCGCCTTCGCGATCGCCAGCTTCACCGCGAGCAACGGATCCACAGGGTGTGCGACGCGGTCGAGCAGCGCGTCGACCAACAATTCGTCAGCCCGGTCGTGGCTCTCGGGCTTGGTCGTCATGCCCCACTCCCCGCACCATCGCCCAAGTCCAAGACAGACAACCGCCGGCGGACACAGTCGCGCAGCGCCAGCCGCGCGCGGGTGAGGATCTTGCGCGTGTTGTCAGCGGAGAGCCCTAGCCGCATCCCGAGCTGCGGGGCGGGCACGGATTCGAAGTAGGTGCCTTCGACCACCTCGAGACTGCGCGGCGCGAGTTCGCGCAGGCAATCCTGCAGAAAGGCGATCTGGTCGTCGAAGGTGTCGCCCGGCCGCTTGCCGATGCGGGCAAAGCGATCCTCGAGCACATCGAGGATCTCGGGCGAGAGCTCGAGCATGCGCTTCTTCGAGCCGTGGGCCAGCAACAGACGCCGCGCGATACCGCGCAACCAAGCCGAGAACGGCCGGGATTCGTCGAATCGAGCCAAGGACCGCCAGGCCACGACCACGGTGTCGGCAAACAGCTCCTCGCGCAGACCGGCTTCGTGCACGATGGCGCGCAGATAGGTCTGCAGCATCGGCGCATGTTCGCGGATCAGGATCTCGAACATCGGCCGCGCCGCGATGCCAGGGGAGTGCCCGGGGGCGGGGTCCGAGAGATACGGAACCGACCCGACATCCTGGGCGCCGATATCGTTTGGCCCTGCGGGCGATGGATCGAGCATGGCAGGAGCGGCTGTCACGAACCCCCGGGAGGAGAGGAACCGGACCGTCATATTGCGAGCCCGGCGAGCAAGTGGGACAGGAATCCGGCACAGAACCACAGCCGGCGCGTATCAGCGGCCCTCCGAATCCAGACCGACATGTTCAAGACCACGCTGCCATCGATCGTTCTCCCCTTCCTGTTCGCCTTGGCGCCCGCCACCACTGCCCTGGCTCAGGCAACGCCGCCGGCCACCCCGCCCGCCACCCCGATTGCCGAACCCAGGCAGGAGCCGACCGGCACCGCGGGGACCCCCGCCGGCCAGCCCGAGAAGCCGATGCCGAAGGCAGACGCGAGAGACGCCACCAAGTCCGCGACCGCCAAGGTCACCGAACCCGCCTTGGGCACCGTAGAACTGCGCAAGAAGTCGTTCCACCTGGATGGCGATGGCCTCGCTCTGCAGGGCTATGACCCGCTGAGCTACTTTCTCGCCAAGGGGCCGACGCTTGGCAAGAAGCAGTTCGAGCACACAGAGCGCGGGGTCACCTACCACTTCGTCTCGAAGGAGAACCGCGACGCGTTCGCCGCCGAACCGCAGAAGTGGGAACCGCCCTACGGCGGCTGGTGTGCCTACGCCGTGATCGACGGCGAGAAGGTCGACATCGACCCCCTGAACTTCGAGGTCATCGACGGCAAGGTCTACCTCTTCTACAAGGGTTTCTGGGGCGACGCGCGCGACAAGTGGCAGGCGCGCATCAAGACCAAGAACGCAACCAAGGTGGTCGCCGAAGCCGACGCTGGCTGGAAGAAGCTCGAGGCCGCCGATCAGGCCATCGTCGACGACGAGCAGAAGGCCAAGGCCAAGAAGGCGGCGAAGAAGTGATCCCCTGACGCGGGGCTCACTTCGTGTCGGCCGCGCGGATCGCGTTCAGCGATGCCTGCATCGCCTCGATGTCGGCATCGGTCAGGTGCAGCCTGGCCGCCTTCAACATCGTCGCGAAGTGCGCGACCTCCTCGGGCTGGTAGGGGAAACCAGTGTTCCCCTTTGGTCCTTCGCTGTGCGCCAGCACTTTGCCGTCGGCATCGCGGAAGACAAACCAGGGGATGCCGCCGCCCTCGGTGAGCCCAGCGTCCTTGCGGTAGCCGTCGAGCATTGCCTGCCCGCCGGTCATGCGATCGGTGTCGATCTTGCAGTCGACGAACTCCTTGCTGAGGATCGCCGCGATCTCCGGTCGCCGCATCCAATCTTCGAGGCGGTGGCACCAGCCGCACCAGGGCGCGCCGAAGTGCAGGAAGACGCGCTTGTTCTCCTGCTTGGCAAGCGCCTGCGCTGCTTGCATCACGTCGCTCGCGACCAGTGCCGTTGCGGCGTGCTGCTTCAAGAAGGCGTCGAACTTCTTCGGATCGTGGCCGTCCTTGCCGTCGATCTTGGCTTCGAACGGCTCGGTATTCTGCTGCGCCAGCGCCTTGCCGTCGGCATCGAGAACCGTGAGGAAAGGGATGGCCTTGAACTCAGCCCCCAGTTCCTTGGCGAGGTCCAGGTGTTTGTCGAAGCGGCCGACGTCGACGTGAACGACCTCGTACTCGTAGTTCAACGTGCGCGCGACCTGACGGTCCGACTTCATCGTGCCGGCAAGCCACTTGCACCAGCCGCACCAGTTGGCGCCCCATTGGATCAGGACCCGCTTGTTCTCGCGCTTGGCGCGGACCAGAGCAGCGGCGACGTCCTGCTTGGCATCGGCCTTCTCGTCGTAAACGGGCTTCTGCTCCGGGGCCTGCCGCTTGCTGCCGGTGAGCGGGATCGCAGCCGTTGGCGCCGCAGCAGCTGGGTCTGCCGGTGCAACGGGCGTAGCGGGTGCAACGGGTGTTGCCGGGGCTTGCCCCACGAGGACACTGACCAACGCCAACGACAGCGCCAGTAGACGAAGCAGAGGGAACGACATCGCGATCAACACGGCCAAGACCGTGCCCCGAGGATTGGTGGCGCCGCGAAGGGTCCGCGACGCGGCTTTGGATGCTACTGCCTCTGGGTCGTCAGCTACCGAGCGTCGCCAGGACTTCCTGGAGTCGGCGCAGAGCCCCGAGCGAGAATCCGCGGTCGTGGAAGAAGACCACGACGCCGGTGCGATCCAGCAAGGCGACGCGCCCAGGCAGGCCGTCGTCGTTGCCGGTGCATTGCGCAATGGCGCCACCGTCGCCGTAGACGGTCACAACGCCCCCCCAATCTTCTTCGGGGATGCCACGGCGCATGCCGCCGTCAATGAAGCCTGAGAACATGCCCGGCACGAGCCCGGGGATAGTCGGCACTTCGAAGGTCCGAACGCGCACGGCGGCCAGCGACAGCGCCTGAAGCCAGCGGTCGAGATCGAACTGCGAGTTCTGCTGGTAGCCGATCAACAGCAGCAGCGGGGCGCCCTTCCCGACCTCGGGCAGCGCTACGGCGGTTCCATCCAAAGCCGTTCCGGTGACGGACGGAAAACGCTCGCCGGTCGGATCGCGGCGCGGGTAGCTGCTGCTGCACGCCGCGAGACAGCAGCCGAGCAGAACGCCAAGGGCGGTGACGGGACGAGACATGCGCCAGAGCATGCGCCCGGCTTCGCTGGTTGCACGCCTCTGGACGCAGGGACCACCGCTCGCCACGCTGCTCGCCCTGATGACCGACCGGCACAAGCACTCCCTCGCCGCACCGTGCCTGTCGCTGCTCGCCGCTTGCGGCGCGGCGACCGGTCGCTTCCCCGGCACTCTGCCACCGGGGCCGAGCCTGCAAGAAGTTCTCGCCGCGCGCCCACCCGCCGACGACGCCGATCCAAGGCCCGAGGACGTCAGCTATCGCGTGGAACGCACCGCCTTGATCGACGAACTGCGCGCCCGCTGCCGCGACGTCAAGCCACCGGTCGAACCGCCGCGCCTCAAGACCCAGAACCTCGTCGAGCCGGTCCGGCTCGACCCCTCGCTGCGCCTCGACGTGCGCTACGCCACGAACGAGAACTTCCTCGGCGCGAAGGTCTACGACGAGGCGCGCGTGTTCTTGCAAGCTGAGGCGGCCGTGGCACTGGTCGCGGTCCAACAGTCCTTGGCGGAGCACGGCCTTGGCCTGTTGCTGCACGACGGCTATCGGCCATGGCGCGTGACCAAGCTGTTCTGGGAAGCGACGCCAGCGGCGCAGCGCGACTTCGTCGCCGATCCAGCGAACGGCTCGCGACACAATCGGGGCTGCGCCATCGACCTGTCGCTGTGCGACCTCGCCACGGGCGCGCCGCTGGCGATGCCGAGCGACTTCGATGCGTTCACCGCAGCGGCGCACCCCAACTACCAAGGCGGCACCCGACTACAGCGCTGGCGACGCGATCTGCTGCGTGCCGCGATGGAGCAGCAGGGCTTTCACGTCTACGACGGCGAATGGTGGCACTTCGACTTCGAGACCTGGCAGGACTATCCCTTGCTCGACGTACCGTTCGCCGACCTGAACTCCAGCAAGTAGCAACGACCGGCGATGCGACGAGGTGCAAGGCAGGGTGTCGGCACGGCCGTCACCTTGGCGTTGGCGAGCGTACTCGCCGGCTGTGCGACAGAGCCCTCGGCGGCGCCCAGCATTGCCATCGTCGCCTTTGCCGAACATGAAACCGCATCGACCTGCACCGACGCGCTGCTGGCCGCACTCGCTGACCACGGCTACCGAGCCGGCCCTTCGCTCCTCGTCGCTCGCTACAGCGCCGGCGGCGATGCGAGTCACAGTCACGCGGCGTGGGCGGCAGCAGTCCATTCGAAGCCCGACCTCCTCATTGCCCTCGGGTCGCCGATGATCCGTGTCGCGTGCGCGGGCACGGAGGCGCGACCGACGGTGGCCGCCTATTGCTTTGACCTTGCGGCGGCAGGCGTCGTCGATGGCAACGGCGCCCGCCTACCGTTCGTCACTGGCGTGACGTCACCACCACCCGTCAACGCGGTAGTCGCGTTGTTGGCTGCCATCCGGCCGCAACCGTTGCGCATTGGCGTCGTCTACAACCCGCGGGAAGCGATCGCCATGAACCAAGTGCTCACGGCACGCGTGGCCTTCGCGAACGCGGGCATGGCGCTCGTCGAGGCCGAGATCGCGGCCGCGGTAGACATCCCGAGTGCCATGGTGCAACTGCGCGAACGCGGCATCGCCGCGCTGTGGAAACTCGGCGACACGACCGTCGCCCCGGCCGCCGCGACGCTGCTGTCGCTAGCGCGCGACGCCGATCTCCCGGTGATCGGCGACCATGCCCGTCAATTGGACGAAGGCGCGATCGCGTTCGCCGCCATCGACTGGTCGGCGACCGGTCGAGAAGCTGGCAAGCTCGCCGCCGCGATCCTCGCCGGCGCGAGGCCTGCCGACCTGCCACTCGTTCGCGAGACTGGCGCCCAGGTGGGGTGGAACCGCGAGCGCGCCGAGGCCCTGCAGCTACGAGTCCTGCGCCCCGATGACCACCCGCGGTAGCCACCGCTGACGGCCGTAGCCGACGGCACGCTCTTCCTCCGCGAAGCCGTCGTCGACCTTGCTGCAGCGCTCGCTGGCCGATGCAATGCGCGCGTGCTCGCCGAAGTCGAACCAGAAGTCGCTGCCGCAGTCGTCGCCTTGGTTGGCTTCTTGCTCGGCTGGGCCTGCGCCACGTGGTTGCGCCGGCAAGATCACAAGACCTTCGTGTTCGCGCGCGCGCCGCAGTTGCCCATCCGCGCTCTGGCAGCGCATGACGACGCTTGGCTGCGCGGCGCGGTGCGCGCCGACTTGCCACTGCAGTGTCCGTGGTTCGAAATCGACTGCGTGGCCTATAGCTACTCGATCGAGGTCGAGGTCACGCGCACCGAGACGGTGAGGGACAGCGACGGCAAGACGAGAACGGAGACCCGGACGACCTGGGAAACCCAACACGCGGAATCGGAGTCCATCGACTTCGACCTCGACGACGGCGACATGGCACGAATTGCCCTCGGCGAAGGCCAGAACGAGGCCATGGCCAGCATCGGCATGGACTACGAGACCTCGACCCGCCGCCACTCGGCCTCGGCACTGCCGGTCGGCACCGAAGTCTCAGTGCTCGGCGTGTGGCGCGACGATCAGACCTTTGGCCCGCTGGCGGCAGTGCCGCTGCTGGTGACGCGGCAGACCCGGCAACAACGCGTTCAGTCGTCGGCCCGCAGCGAAACCGGCCTGTTCTACGCCGCGATGCTGTTTCCGTTCTTCGGCGCCGTTGTCGCCGCGGGCTTGGCGACCAAGGCAAGGGATGCCACCGGCTGGCTCGTTGCCGCCGCAATCGGGCTCGTCATCCTGCTGCCGCAGTGGTGGCTGCTGACCTACAATCGCCTATTGCGGCTGCGCCAAAGGGTGAAGGCTGCCCAGAAGCAGATCGGCATCGAGCTCGCCTTTCGCAGTGATCTCGTGCCCAATCTCGTGAGCGTCGTGCGCGCCACTGCGGCCCACGAGCATGGGTTGCTGGCCGACCTCGCCGCGATCCGTAGCGGCGGCAGCGTCGACGACCGCATTCGCGAAGAACGCCAGTCCGGCGCGGCGATGCGGACCGTCTTGTTGCTGCACGAGCGCTACCCACAGTTGCGAAGCGACACCCTCTACCTCGACCTGCACGATCGCCTGTGGGCCATCGAAGAGAAGCTCGCGCACGCGCGCTCGTGCTACAACGACGCCGTCACCGAGTGGAACGACCGCCTGCAGCAGTTCCCGTCCGTGCTCGTTGCCCGTGCCGCTCGGCACCGCGAGGCCGCAGTCTTTGCCGCCGAGGGTGACGAGCAGCTACCGCCGCGCTTGTCTGATATCCCTTCCCCGCCCCATAGCTCATGATCCGCCAAGCCTCCACCGCGCTCTTCGCGAGCAGCCTCTTGCTCACGTCTTGTTCCACGACAGAGCGCGAACACACGCGGATCCGCGCCGATGCGGCCTTTGGTGGCGGCAAGCTGAAGCACTCGACCAACGGCAGCGCCCTCGACGACTCCGCAACCGCGGCCTACTTCGCCTTCGGGGCAGAAGTCATCGGCAGGCAGAACCTAGGCGGCGGCGTGCGCTTCCAGACCGTGACCAGCGACGACGACCTCTTCCTGGGCGGCGGGGCAGGCACCCCAGCGCAGGCCTTCGACAGCGAGCTGTTCTTGCATGGCACCGGCGTTCTGGGCACCGAGGACAACTCTTTCCCGATTCGCTTCGGACTGTTCTTCCGCAACTACACGCTGGAAGCCCAACCGACCGGCAACGACATCAACTGGTCCTCCTTCGGCCCTCGCGTGGAAGTCGCTCCCGACATCACGCTCGCCACGACGAACGCGCTCCGCTGGTCGCTCACGAGTGTGCTTGGCTTCGGCGCCGGAGTCACGACGATCGACACCTCGCCGGCGACGCAAGAGTGGGACACCACGATGGTGCAGGCCGATCTCGCGCTGGGCACGCGGCTGCAGTTGGAATCGCTGCGCCTCGACCTCGGCTGGATGTGGCGCGGCAGCAGATACGACGAAAGTGATGTCACTGCTTCCACCACGGTGCTCGAAGCGGACAGTACGTTCTCGGGCTTCACGTTCGGCCTCGGCGCGACCTTCTAGCAGAGCCCCGCAGCATCGCCCGATGGCACCGCCCTCTCGCCGTGCGAACAGTCGCCTCGCGGGTCGCAGGCCACCACGAGCCGATACTGGTGCGTGACGCAGCCACCTGAGGCCGACGACTGGGAACCGCTGTCGAACGAGCAGTTGTTCGCCGACGACAGGTCCTTGCCTGCCAGCCCACCACCGCTCGTCGCCAAGCCGCTGCCACCAAAGCCGCGCGTGGCCAAGCTGCCGCACCCCGTGTTGCCGCCGGTGACGCCTGCCGCTAGCGCAGTCCGCGCCAATCCCGATGCCGAGCAGCGGGCCCTGCACGAACTGAAGCAACGACTCGCAACCGCCAAGAAGCGCATGGCCCCGTTGCACGCAGCGTTTGCCAGTGCGACGCGACGGCTGGCCTACGAACCGCCGCTCCCGGTCGAAGCGGCAACCAAGGCCGACGCGCCCGACGACGACCGCAGTCTCGGCATCGAGTTCGAAGACGGTCACGACCCCCGCGAAGACCAATCGTGGTTCCGCGCGTTGCCGGCGACGGAACAGCAGCGGCTCGGCACCGCGTGGCGGGCGCAGAAGAACCAGTACTCGGGCGAGAGAGCCCAGTTCTGCTACGACGTGCGCTACGCCGCGATCTGCGGCGCCGGCGTGTTCGTGTTCGTTGCGATCCTGACGGCCATCGCCTGCGCCGACGGCGGTCGAAGTCTGCAACTCGTGGTCGCCGGTGCGTTCGCCGCCGCCATCGCCCGCGTGCTCCGCGGTGGACGCTTCGTCTTCGCCATCGCCGGCTTCGCGACCTACGCCCTCGTGATGCAAGATGCCCTGCTGAAGTCGCAGCTGCTGTGGTACGTGTGGTCGGTCGCCGGCTTCGCGACAGCGCTGATCGGCATCGATCGCGAGATGCGTCAGGCGGGCGGCTTTGGTGGCCGTTGCCTAGTGAGCACCAAGCCGACCGAACCGGCAATCGCCGCCGGAAGCCAGAGCCACAGAGCTTCTGACAGCAGCACGTCGACACCCCACGAGGAGAAGAACGCGCTGACGCCGAGCGGTGCGACCGCGATCGGACGGAACGAGAAGAACAACCGTTCCTGAGAGAACGGCCAGAGGAGCGCAACGCCGAGGCCCCCATCCGTGAGCATGTCGACGAGGCCGTGCGATGCGATCGACGCGCACAAGAACAGGGAGGCCCGCATCGCCCCCACCTCGCAGCGACGACCGAGCCAAGGTCCGATGACGAAGGCAACGACCACCGCGAACACCAGACTGTGGGTGCAGCCACGGTGGCCATTCCACGCCTCGTAAGGCACACCCTGGAAGTAGCCGATCGCGTCGAGGTCGGGCATCGCCGACAGCAATGCAGCAGCGACCAGCAGCGCGCGGCGGCGAACCTTGGGCAACCAGCACGCGAGCGCGAGCGGCACCGCAGGATGCGAGAAGCAGGAAGCCATGGATCGGCGATAGGCTAGCCCCTCCTCGATGCGCGCTCCCTCAACTCCGCTCGCCATTCTTCTGGCTGCCCTGCTGTGGTCCACGGCACGCACGCAGACAACACCGGCAACCGCGCCGCTTGCTCCGGCCACAGCCGTGCGGTTGGGCGTCTTCTTCTGGCACGACTCTCCCAACGACCAGATCACGTTTGCCGGCATCGAGAACGGCTTTCAGGCCGCTGGCCGCGCGGTTCTGTTCGTCGAACGCCGCGCCAACGGCGACCGCGCGCGCGCGCAGCTCGCGTTGACTGAGTTGCGCGCCGCGGGCTGTCGCCTTTTGTTCGCCATGGGCACGCAAGCGGCGCTGCTGGCGCAGGAGCACGTGCCCGAGATCCCGCTCGTCTTCACTGCGGTCGCCAATCCTGTCGCCTCGGGAATCACCGCTGCGTGGACCGGCTCAGGCACTTCGGTCGCGGGCGCCAGTTACTGGATCGGGCCGGCGACTCTGGTGCCCGTGTTTCGCCTCGCAGTGCCCGGCCTGCAGCGCCTGGGCATGTTGCGCTCCGAGACCTCAGGGGTCGTAAGCCGCGCGGAACTCGAAGCGATGCGGGCGTGGATCCGCACGACGCCGGGCACGGCGCTGCAGGTAGTCGAAGCAATCGCGCAGAACGACGATGATGTCGAACGCGCCGTCGCCGCCCTGCTGCAGCAAGGCGTGCAAGCGATCTGGATCCCGAACGACTTCACCATCTACCAAAATCTGCATCTTGTAACGAAGCAGGCCACCGCCGCCCGCGTGCCGCTGGTCGCCACGGCGCTGGCCGCGGCGCGCAACGACGCCATCCTCGGGGCCACGGTGGACTTCGAGCTGCACGGCCGTCGCACCGCCGCGCTCGCGCTGCGCATCCTCGACGGCGAAGAGCCAGGAGCGCTGCCGGTCGACACGATGCATGGCTTCCGCATCCTCGTCAACGTCGACGCTGCGCGCCGAGCTGGTATCGAAGTGCCGCTGTCCTTGCTCGTGTTGGCCGACGAGTTGATCGCCGAGGAGACAACCGATGACCGCCCCCGCTGATCTCACACCGCGGGGCACGCACCTCGCCCAGAAGTTGTTGTTCGCCGTGCTGGCGTTGTCCGTGCTGCTGCTGGTTGTCTTGTGGAGCTTTGTCGGGCCATCGCTCTCGACTTCGTTCCGCGACCGCAGCGATGCACTCGTGCAACACAGCATCACGGCGATGCGCGAACTGGCGACGCGTCACGCCACGCAACATCGCGATCTGCAGAAGGAACTCGTCGGCCACACCACCGACGCGCGGCGACGGGCGCTGCTCGACCTGCCGTTTTCGTTGTACCGCGAGCCCGAACAACTCCGCGCCGCGATCGAACGCGACGACCAAGACCGCGCCGAGCGCGTCCACCGCAACCTAGCTGTGTTGTCCCTCGAGACCGAGCGTCGCGCTGGCACCCAGATCCAAGCCGTGCTCGAGGACCTCCAGTACGAACAGGAGCGGCTGGCCGAGACCTTTGCCGTGCAGTTGCGCACGATGCACGCCGAACTCTGTGCGCTGTTTCTCGCGGCAGCAGTGGTCGTGCTGGGTCTTGGCCTGCACCGCCTCGTCGTGCGCCCGGTGCAGCAGCTCCGTGCCGCCACCCGCCGCGTCGCCGCTGGTGACCTCGCAACCTCGGTCTCGGTGCAGAGCCAAGACGAGATCGGCGCCCTGGCGCAGGACTTCTCGACGATGCTGCAGCAACTGCGGTCGTCGCGCAGCGCCCTCGCGGACCTCAACACCAACCTGGAAGCCCAGGTGGCCCAGAAGACGCACGAACTCGCCCAGGCGGCAAAGATGGCTTCGCTCGGCACCCTCGCCGGCGGCCTCGCGCACGAGTTTCACAATTTGATCGGCGGGATCCGTGGTTGTGCCCGAGACGTGCGCGCCGACGAGACCGATGCGGCCACACAAGAGACCCTCGACGTCATCCTGCGCGCGACCGACCGCGCCACTGCGATCGTCCATCAGCTGCAGCGCTTCGCCAAGCAGGACAAACGCCAGTTTGCACGCATGGCACTCGACCAAGTTGCCGCGGACGCGCTGCTCCTGCTCGAACCAGAGGCTCGCCGCCGCAGGGTCACGGTGCACCGCTCGCTCGACGCGAACTTGCCGGTGCTTGGCGACGAAGACGCACTGCACCAAGTCGTCGTCAACCTTGTGACCAATGCACTACAGGCGATGCCGCACGGGGGCGAACTGCGCGTGCACGGTCGCATCGACGGCGACCGCGTCGAGCTGCTCGTGGCTGACACCGGGTGTGGCATCGACGCAGCCGACATGCCGCGCATCTTCGAGCCGTTCTTCACGCGCCGCGCCGACGCCCAAGATCCGCTGCAGCGCGGGACCGGACTGGGACTGTCCGTGACCTACGGCATCGTCGAGGCGCATGGCGGTTCGATCGCGGTGCAAAGCACGGTCTCGATGGGTTCCACGTTCACGCTCCGCGTGCCACTGGCGACGAGTTGAGCCGCCGCCACAGAGCCGCCGCTTTTGCCGACGCGGGCATTGGCTCGACGTGGTTTCCCAGTGGACTTCGAGGCCGGCTGCAGCCGCTGGCGCTTTCAAAAAACTCCTTCTAGAGTCGGCGCCTCACCGAACCGTCGAGGTCCCATGCACCCATCGTTCCGCCTCTCGTTCGTCGCCGCTCTTGTCCTCGCCGCATGCTCGTCCAACACGCCCGACCCGTCGCCGACATCGCCCTCGGCGACGAAGCCGCTGGCGCCGTCGCTACCCAAAGATCTGAAGGCTGGCATGAAGGCCATCGAGGAACCATGGAAGGTGCTCGAAGAGGGCCAGAAGCAGAGCGAGGGTCTGGACCTTGCCGCGATGGCCACTGCCGCCGACGCCTGTGCGTTTGCGATGCACCTCGCCTACGACCCGTATGAGGACAAGGAAGTGCCCAACTTCGCGCAGTTCGCGCGCGAGGCCGAAGCGGCGCTGCAGAAGATGGCCGCGGCAGCGCGCGCCGGTCGCGCCGCAGCCGTGCGCGAACTCGGCAAGAGCTTGCAGGAACAACATTGCGCTCGCTGCCATGACGCCGTCGAGGAAGCGCGCGGCTGAGCTGGCAACACGGCGCTCGCGATGCGCCGCCCTGGGCGAACTGCATGCCGGCGGCGCAACGCTGCAGCGCGGCCGCAGCGTGCAGCCACGCACTGTGCCGCAAGCGGCCATCTCGCACGACCACCTGTCGCATCGGTACGACACCGCAGTCGATGCGCGGAACAAGCGCGCCCCGCCATCGTGGCGCGGCCGGTCGCGGGCCGCCTGCTTCAGCTTCCGCGGCGCGGCGGAGCGGTTAGGCTCCGCGGCCCGATGACCAGCGCCCCGCCCGCCTTGCCCGCAGTCCTCGTCGTCGATGACGAGGAGACGATGCGACACTTCCTGTCGCGGGGGCTGAAACGCCTCGGCTTCGAGGTCGAGACGGCAGTCGATGGCCAAGCGGCACTCGACACGCTGGCACAGCGGCGCTTTGCGGCCGTCGCCCTCGATCTACGCATGCCAGGGCTTGACGGTCTCGCCGTGCTGGCACGGATCAAGGCGCTCGACCCGAGCGTGATCGTGCTGCTGATGACGGCACACGGCAACGTCGCCCATGCCGTCGAGGCGATGAAGCTTGGCGCTGCCGACTTCTTGCAGAAGCCGTTCGAACTCGACGAGTTGCGACTCCGCCTCGAGCGGGCGCTGGCGCTGCAGGATGTGCTCCGCGACAACGAGGAACTGCGGCGCAGCGTCGACCGGCCCGTGGGCCCGGATCTCGTCACCAACAGTGCGGCCATGCGCGCCCTGCAGTCCGAGATCTCGCTGCTCGCGAAGAGCCGCGCGACCGTGCTCCTGACCGGCGAGTCCGGCACCGGCAAGACGCTGCTCGCGCGCGCACTGCACCAGAGCTCGCCGCAGAAAGATGGTCCGTTCGTCGTCGTCAACTGCCCGGCGATTCCGGAGACGCTGTTTGAATCGACGCTGTTCGGGCACGAGGCCGGCGCCTTCACCGGGGCGCTGCAACAGAAGGCAGGCCTGTGCGCGCGCGCGGAGGGCGGCACGTTGTTCTTCGACGAGCTGGCCGAACTCAGCCTCGCGGCACAAGCGAAGCTGGAGCGCTTCCTGCAAGATCGCGAGTTCACCCCGCTCGGTGGCAGCAAGCCGCTGACCGCAACGCTGCGTGTGCTGGCAGCGACCAACCGCGACCTGGAAGCGATGGCGCAGCAGGGCACCTTTCGGCCCGAACTGCTGTGGCGGCTCAAGGTCGTCCAACTGCGAGTGCCGTCGCTGCGCCAACGCCGCGAGGACATCCCGATGCTCGTGCTGCGGCGGCTGGCGAGTCTGCGGGCGCACTCGGGGCGAGGCCCGCAGACCATGACCGCCGAGGCTTTGGCAGCCATTTCGGCCTACGACTGGCCCGGCAACGTTCGCGAACTGGAGAACCTGACCGAACGCATGACCGTGATGGCCGGCGATCGCGACCTGCTCGGCAGCGGGGACCTCCCAGCCGAGATTCGCGGGCTCGCACCGCTCGACGACCCCGGTGACTACGAAGCAGCGCGGCGGCGGTTTGATCAAGCCTACTTCAGTTCCCTGCTGGTCCGGGCTGGCGGCAACGTCACCGAAGCGGCCCGGCTCGGCGGTCTGTCGCGCGGCCATCTGCACCGACGGCTGCGCGAACTCCAGATCGAGGCCGGTGCAGCTCGGCACCTGGGACTCCCCTCGATGGAAAGCCCGTCGAGCGACACCGCTGCCGACCCGGCGCGCGAATAGCACCCCACCGTTCGCCGCGTGACTTCGGCAGCGGCACACCCATTGCTCAGGGCCGAGCCTCATGCGCCACAAGACCCCTCGATTCCGGCCGTCCGCACCGCCAGCGCTGCTGCTGGGCCTTGTTCTGGTCGGGTGCGCCGCCGCAGGCAAGCAGGCCGAACTGACGGCTCCCCCGATCGCGCACTCCGACCAGCCGCTGGTGCTGCCCCGGATCGAGTCCAAGAAGGCGGCAGACCTCCCCGGCCTCCACAATGTGGTCGCCTACGCC
>CAMBXM010000052.1 GCA_945871815.1 Singulisphaera sp. GP187 | reverse complement strand
CGACCGTCGCGGCGTCGAGGAGTTCGAGGTCGGTGCGCGCGGCGGCGAGTTCGACCGGTTCGTTGCCTGCTGGCAGGGCGTCGAGGTGCAGCACGCCGGCATCGAACAACCGCTGCACGAGCGCATCGCGATCGCCGGTTGCCGCCAGCAGGGTCACCCTGCGCATCTTGGCGATCATCGCGAAGTCTCCTGCTCGCTGGCGCGGCCCTTGGCGATCTTGCCGCGAGCCACGTCGAGCGTCATCGCGTCGCCGAGTGCGATGCGGATCTTGCGGATCCCGTCTTTGCACTCGGGGATCTTGACGCGTTCGAACAGGTTCACTCGCTGATTGGTGATCCGGAGTTCTTCGCCGAGCAAGCGCATCTGCTCTTGCAGGACTCGTCGCTCACAGAACAAGCGAAGGATCTCGGCAAGCAGATCGAGCGCGTCGTCATGCCACGACGGCGACGTGAGCAGAGACGGAGCCGTCCGCGCGATGTCCACCGTACGCAACACCGGGATCGTGACACCCGCGACGTTCTGGGGTTCGACGCGAAGCGCCGTGACTCGAACCCACGGCGCAAAGTCGATGCCGTCGGCGAACAGACCCACCCAGCGCTCACAGGCGAGCAGCAGCGCCGCTTCGCGCTTGCTCGACTCCAAAAGGCGCGCCTCCGCTTGCCGCACTTCTGCCTGCAACTGCTGCTGCTTCAGTTGGAGAGTCGGCAGATAGCGCTGATAGCGCTTCAGCGCGTCGCGCTGTGCCTTCAGCTCGTTCTTGGTGTTCTTGACCTTCGCCATGGCCGGGATCCCGGGGTCACTTCTTCGGCCAGAACTTCTCGGCCAAACGCGACGGCACACCGGCCTCGGCCGGTTCGAAGCACGACGCCAGGATCTGCCAGCCCTTGTCGAGAGCCTGCTCCAACGGGACGTTGACCGTGAGGTCCATCATCTCGCGCTCGAACTGATCGCCGTAGTCGAGCAGCTTCTGATCCCAGGCGCTCGTCTTGAAGCCCATCGACCGCTTCTCACGCGCTTCTTTGCACGACGAGTAGAGCTGGATCATGACGTTCATGATCGTGCGGTGGTCTTCGCGAGTCTTGCCGTTGACGAACTGCTTCAGTCGCGACAACGAACCGAACGGCTCGATGCGGCCGTTGCGCAAGTAGTACTGCCCCTCGGTGATGTAGCCCGTGTTGTCGGGCACCGGGTGCGTCACGTCGTCGCCTGGCATCGTCGTGACTGCGAGGATCGTGATCGAGCCGGCACTCTGGAAGTCGACGGCCTTCTCGTAGCGCGCCGCGAGCTGGCTATAGAGATCGCCTGGGTAGCCGCGGTTGCTGGGGATCTGCTCCATCGTGATGGCGATCTCCTTCAGCGCGTCGGCGTAGTTCGTCATGTCGGTCAGCAGGACCAACACGCGTTTCTTCTGCAGCGCGAACTGCTCGGCCACGGCAAGCGCCATGTCGGGCACCATCAGGCACTCGACGACCGGATCGGCCGCGGTGTGCACGAACATGACCGAACGCGCCAAGGCACCCTTCTGTTCGAGGGTCTCCTTGAAGAACAGGTAGTCGTCGTACTTGAGGCCCATGCCGCCGAGCACGATCACGTCGACCTCGGCCTGCAGCGCGATACGGGACAGCAGCTGGTTGTAGGGCTCGCCGGCCACCGAGAAGATCGGCAGCTTCTGCGACTCGACCAGCGTGTTGAACACGTCGATCATCGGGATGCCAGTGCGCACCATGCGACGCGGAATGATGCGCTCACTCGGATTGACCGACGGGCCCGCGATCGGAACCATGTTCTGGGTCAGCACCGGCCCGTTGTCGCGCGGCACGCCGCTACCTGTGAACACGCGCCCGAGCAGCGCATCGGAGAACGACACTTCCATCGGCTTGCCGAGGAAGCGCACCTCCGCATCGGTAGAAATGCCGCGCGCACCCGCAAACACCTGCAAGAACACGCGTCCTGCCTCGAGTCGGATCACCTGGGCGAGCGAGGAGCGCTGCTGCGCAGTGCCGGGCGCCGACGTGATCTGCGCGAGTTCGCGATAGCTGACATCACTGGCAGCGACGGTGACGACGTTGCCGACGATCTGCTCGATCTTGGTGTAGACGGTCCTCACGATGCACCTGCCTTGCTCGCTTCCCGCGTGCTGGTGACCTCAGCGACCATCTGCCGGATCCGCTGTTCACCGGACTGAAACTCTGGCGCTCCGAACGGCGCGCGATTCCAGTCGATCATCGCCTGCAGCAACCGTTGGAAAAACGTGCGGGCCGCGTCCTTGTCATGGAAGTGGAGGTCCTTCTGCAGCACCTGGACCAAGAGGCCATAAACGTGCTTCTGGCGATCCCCGCCGGTCGAAGAATCGACGTCGTGGAAGGCGTCCTGCTGCAAGTAGGCCGCGTCGAGGAACTCGCCCTTGCAGTAGACGACGAAGTCCTGCATCGAGGTGCCCTCTTCGCCGACGACTTTCATCATCTGCTGCACGTCATTGCCGCGGCGAAGGAGCTTGCGGCCGAACTCGACGTCGGCGATCGGAACCAAGGAGGGGTACTTGCTCCAACTCTCCAACGGATGGATCGCCGGGTAGCGTCGCGCATCGGATCGTTCGCGCGACAAACCGTGGAAGGCGCCGACGACCTTGAGCGTCGCCTGCGTCACTGGCTCTTCGAAGTTGCCACCGGCGGGGCTGACCGTTCCTCCGATCGTCACCGAACCGGTCGTGCCATCTCTCAGCTTGACGAGGCCACCGCGTTCGTAGAACGAAGCGATCACGGACTCCAGATAGGCTGGGAAGGCCTCTTCGCCTGGAATCTCCTCCAGACGACCTGAGACTTCGCGCAACGCCTGCGCCCAACGCGACGTGGAGTCTGCGAGCAACAGCACGTGCAGACCCATCTGCCGGTAGTACTCGGCAACCGTCACCGCGAGATAGACCGAAGCTTCGCGCGCGGCGACCGGCATCGACGAGGTGTTGCAGACGATCATCGTCCGCTCCATCAAGCTCTTGCCGGTGCGCGGGTCGATCAGTTCGGGGAACTCGCGCAGCGTCTCCACCACCTCGCCAGCGCGCTCGCCGCAGGCCGCGACGATCACGATGTCCACGTCGGCGTTGCGACTCGTGATCTGCTGCAAAACCGTCTTGCCGGCGCCGAACGGACCCGGCACGCAGTAGGTGCCGCCGCGGGCGACCGGGAAGAACGTGTCAACGATGCGAACCTGCGTGACCAGCGGGTCCTTCGGTCGCACGCGTTCCTGGTAGGCGCGGATCGGCAGCTTGACCGGCCAGCGCTGCATCATGCAAACCTCGTGCACGCCCCCGTTCAGATCCACAAGGCGCGCTACGACTTCTTCGACGGTGTAGTCCCCGCTCGGCGCAACCCACTGGACGGTGAGCGCGGCAGGATGGCCGAATGGCACCATCACGCGGTGCGCGAAGATTCCCTCTGGTACCGTGCCGATGAGATCGCCGGCGATCAGCGATGAACCCACCACCGCCTTTGGCGTGAACCGCCACTGCTTCGTTCGATCGAGCGACGGCAGATATGTGCCGCGCTGCAAGAAGAAGCCGGTCTGCGCCGCCAGTTCCGGCAACGGGTTCTGCAGTCCATCGTAAACGCGACCGAGCAGTCCCGGGCCGAGCTCCGCCGACAGCATGGTCGACGTGAACTCGATGTCATCCCCGGCCCGCAGGCCCGTGGTGTCCTCGAACACCTGCATCTCGACGAACCGCCCGCGTACGCGGATCAACTCGGCCTTGAGTCGCAACGGACCCGTAGTCACGTAGACGACTTCGTTCTGCATTACGGCCCGATCCACCTCAGCAGTGACCAAGTTGCCGTTGACTCCGACGACCTTGCCTCGCGTGCTACTCATGCGCCCGACTCCGTGGCTGCATCCATCGTGAACTCCATGCCGCCGAATCCGGCGAGCAACTGCTCGCGTTGCGCTGCGAGCGCCGTGCGCCCGCGCATGGTCGAACGTTCGTGCCATGCGCACACGAGTTCGAACCGCAACGCATAGGTAAACACCGTCGCCGAAGAGAACGGATCGAAGGCCGACTCCGACTCGAGCCAACGCCAGCGAAGCCGGTCGAGCCGGCGCTCCCGCTCCATCGGATCTTCGGCCGCGAACGCATCGCGCACCTGATTCTGCAGCTCGAGGTTGAGCGAGCCGTGGTCCTCGGGCAGCTCGTCGTCGTGCAGGTCACTGGCTACGAGCGCCCGGCGCTCGGCGCGAACCCGCGCCACCAGCAACCGAAGTTGGCCGTCAAAGGCCTGCCAACGCGCCGCAAGGGCCGAACTGCCACCACCCGCCAGGATCGCGGACAACTCCGCTGCATCCTTGGCGGTGAGCTGCTCGCGCGCCTGCAGCATGAGAACCTCGCGATCCAGGGGCGGCGCGGCGAACAACTGCAGCGAGGGCCAACTCGCCAGCAGGTAGTAGTAGTTCATGACCGACGCGCGCCCGTGTCGAGTGCGGCCTCGAGCACGATCGCTGCAATCTCCGGCGTGACCAACTCGGCCACGGCTTCCGCGATGGCCTTGTCGGTGAAATCGTGGGTCACCCCGCCCTGTCCCATCTTGATCTGAAAACCACGCCCGAGTCCGGGCTGCATGTGCAGCGTGATGCCGTGCATCAGGTGCTCGCGCAGGTTTTGAAGAACGGCCTCGGTCAGAGCCTTGTGCTGCGCTTCCCCGACCACGAGATCGAGCGCCCCACTGACGCGACCGCGCTCGACGAACGCGTCCATCAAGCGCTGCATCAGGGCCACCACGGTCGGACCGTCGAGCACGGCGGCAACCCGGTCGCCGACGAGCTTCTGGACCAGGCGCTCGATGCGTTGCCCGATGCTCAGCAGAATGTCGCGAGCGGCGTGCTGGAGGCTTGCCTTCGCGCGCTGGTCCAACCGCTGCGCCTCGACAGCCGCGCGCTCGGTGATCTGCTGGGCTTCCACCCGAGCAGCTTCGAGCACACGCGCAGCCTCGGCGCGGGCGATGCGAACGATTTCGTCGGCTTGCTGTTTGCCAGCATCGACGCCGTCCTGTTGCAGACGGGAGAGCAACGATTGCAGTTGGTCGGTCATGGAGCGCGTGAGCTCACGAGCAGGCGAGAACACTAGCGATCCGACGACGGCGATGCAGCAGCACGTTGTGCATTCGCGCAGCATCGACCGCATGGGGAGTTCGACTTGAAGACAATCGCAGCGGCGCCGACTCCGCGTACGACCTCGCGGCAACGCTGTCGCAGCGGGATCAACCAGCCGCGAATCGCGCCGATCGCGGATCCGGAGCACCAATTCGGCGCGCGCGGCCGTTGGCGGCCAAGTGGCAGAGGATGGGCCAGCAGTCGGCGGCGTCGTCGCTGATGGCGGCGGCGAGTTCGAGTGTGGTCCGTGGCGCACTCGTGAGCGCTGCGTGCAGGCGCTGCTGCCGCGAAAGCACCAGTGCAGCGGCCTTCTTGCCCGCCTCGACGCCGGGTTGGTGGTAGGCGTTGACGTCGATGAGTTCGGCGTAGATCCCGACGGCGCGCTCGAACAAGGCCACGAGCGCCCCGAGCGCCCGTTCGTCCAAACGATCGATCGTCAAGGTCACGGAGGCGCGGCCATTCTCCAACAACGCGGCTCTGGTGCCCTGCCAGAAGCCATCGAGGTAGTCCCCCGCCGTCACTCCTGGCTCGACTTCGAACATGGCCAGGGCGCCGTCGCGATCCCGCAGCACCCGGACGAAGGTGGCGAAGAAGTCGTGACGCCCGTCTCTCAGTTGCTGGACGTAGGCGTGTTGGTCCGTCGAACCCTTGTTGCCATAGACGGCGAGCCCTTGGTGCACCACGCGGCCGGTTCGATCCTGCGCCTTACCCAGCGACTCCATGACGAGTTGCTGCAGGTAGCGCGACATCAGCAGCAACCGGTCCTTGTACGGGAGCACGACCATGGCACGCTCGCCGCGACCATTCCCCTGCGCGAACCAGAACGCCGCGAGCATCGCCGCCGGGTTCTGCCGCACGTCTTGGCTGCGATTCTGTTCGTCCATCGACGCCGCCCCGACCAAAAACGCACGCAGGTCCATGCCAACCAACGCGCCCGGCAGCAATCCGACCGCAGACGTCACGGAGGTGCGACCGCCGACCCAGTCCCACATCGGCAGAATGCAGCGCCACTGCGCCTTGGTCGCCAGCGCGTGCAGGGCACTGCCGTCCATCGTGATGGCGACAGCGTGCGCCGCGAACGGCAACTTCTGCGCGCCGAAGGCACGCTGCACTTCCAGCATGCCGTTGCGGGTCTCCGGCGTGCCCCCAGACTTGCTGATGACCACGACCAACGCGTCCTGCAGCGAACCCAGTCGCTGCAACTCGCGGTCGATCCCGTCGGGATCCGTATTGTCGAGTACGTGCAACGACAGCGCGCGCGGATCGCGACCCGCAAACGCGTCACCGAGCAGGAGCGGACCGAGGGCAGAGCCGCCAATGCCGCACAGCACGAGCTTCTTGAAGCGCACACCGGGGGCCGGCGCCTCTCGGCCGTCGAGCACCGCGGCGGCGAATTTCTCGATGCGAACCAGAGTGCCAACGATCTCGTCCTGCAGCGCATCCTGCGGCGCCAGCGCCGGGGCGCGAAGCCAGTAGTGGCCCACCATGCGACCTTCGTCGGCGTTGGCGACCGCGCCCTGGTCAACCCGCGCCATGGCGGCGAGGGCGTTGTGCAACGGCTGCGCCAACGCGCTCATCGTGCGCTCGTCGAGTTGCCCACACGAGAGGTCGAGTTCGACGAACGGATCGTCGAGGCATACGCGCCAGCGGCAGAGGTCTTCGAAACGGTCCGACTTCGTGGCGGTCAAGCGGTGGCTCCGTAGCTGCAATCGAAAGCGCGAATGGTAGTGTGCGCCGGTGGAACGCTCCATCGCGATCCTGCTGGTCCTCGCCGTGTATCTGGTCGCGATGCTCGCGATCGGCTGGTCGTCGCGGCGGTCCGCAGGCACAGCTTCATCCTTCTATCTCGGCGGCCGCCAACTCGGCCCATGGGTCGCAGCGCTCGCCGCCAATGCGTCCTCCTCTTCGGCATGGAGTCTCGTCGGCGTCAGCGGCTTCGCGTATCTGCACGGCAAGGCTGCACTGTGGCTGATCCCCGGCTGCGTTGGCGGCTTCCTGCTCAACTGGTTCGTGGTCGCGCCACGCCTGCGCTCCGCAACCGGCGGGGCCATCACGCTGACAGAACTGCTAGCCGGCCCATCCGGACCGCCGTTCCGCCGCAGCTTCCTGGTCTTTGCCAGCGTGCTGACGCTCGCCTCGCTCCTGACCTACATCGCCGCGCAGATGCAGGCCGCCGGCGCGGCGTTCGTCTACACCTTCGAAGTCCCCCTGTGGCAAGGCGTGCTCGTCGGCGCCGTCTTGACCGTTCTCTACACGCTGCTTGGTGGCTACCTCGCGGCGAGCAGAACCGACATGGTACAAGGCCTCATGATGGTCGCGGTGGCGGTGCTCGTGCCAGTGGTCGGAGTCGTCTCGATCGGTGGCGTCGGAGCACTGCTCGATGCGCTGGACGCCGTCGCAGGTACCTTCAATGACCCGTTTGGCGGACGGCAGGGAGCCAGCGCGGTGGCCTTCGCCCTCGGCCTTTGCGGCATCGGCCTCGGCTACCCAGGCCAACCGCACGCGGTGAACAAGTACATGGGCATGTCGCCCACGGCCTCGATGCGAACAGCGCGGGTCGTCGGCATCAGCTGGGCCCTGCTGCTCTACCCAGGGATGATCGTGCTCGGCTGGCTGGTGCGGGTGCAGTGGCCGCTGGCTGCTGGCGCCCACGAAGACGCACTGTTCGTCGCGAGCCAGAACCTCCTGCCGCCGTGGCTCGATGGCCTCGTGCTCGCCGCCGTGTTGGCAGCGATCATGTCCACCGTGGACGGTCAACTGCTCGTCTGCGCGAGCACCGTGACGCACGACCTTCGACGCGACGACCGCGACTCGAGCGGGCAGGGCGCCCGCGCCACCGTGCTGGTCATCGGTGCGGGCGCGACAATCGCCGCGATGCTGGTACCGAAGAACATCTTCGACCACGTCCTCTTTGCCTGGGCAGCACTGGGGTCGGCGTTTGGACCACTGCTTCTTGTCCACCTGTGCCGCGGGCCGCTTCGCCCAGGCTGGGCACTGGCCAGTGCCATGACTGGTGGCCTTGGTGCCATCGTCGGCTTCTACGTGCCGGTGCTCAGCGCCGGCTTCGCCGACCGGGTGCTATCGTGGGCACTCGCGTTCGCCGTCGCGTGGCACGGCGCGAGCCAATCGCTCGCACGACCCCATCGCAGGTGATGCAGCGCGCAGGTGCAAGCTAGGCGCACAGGCGACCCCGGTCTCCCTGGCAGCGCCGACGCGACGGCACTCCAGACGAGGCCACCAAGGTCAGCCCAACGCGGCGACGCCCGGGAGCACCTTCCCTTCGAGCAGTTCTAGGCTGGCGCCGCCGCCGGTCGAGACGTGGCTCAGTTGCTTCACGACGCCGGTCTTCTCCGCGGCAGCAACCGAATCGCCACCGCCCACGACGGTGAACGCGCCGGATTTCGCGACGGCGTGCGCAACCGCCTCCGTTCCCCGGCAGAACGCAGCCATCTCGAACACCCCCATCGGACCGTTCCAGATGATCGTCTTGGCGCCTTGCAGTGCCTGCTTATAGAGCTCGATCGTCTGCGGACCGATGTCGAGGCCCATGAGACCGTCGGGGATGTCCCCCACGTGCACGCTCGCCTTGCTGTCGGCCTTGAACTCTGCAGCGCAGACGTGGTCGAGGGGCAACAACAACTGCTTGCCTGCAGACCGGCACATGGCCAGCACCTTGCCGGCCTCGGCGACGAGGTCCTTCTCGACCAGTGAGGTGCCGACCTTGTGACCCTGCTGCACGAGGAACGTGTAGGCCATCGCGCCACCGATGATCAGGATGTCGACCTTGGCCAGAAGGTTCTCGATCACGGGAAGCTTGTCGCTGACTTTGGCGCCACCGAGGATGGCCACGAACGGGCGAGCCGGAGTGTGCAGCACCTTGTGGAAGGCATCGAGCTCCTTTTGCATCAGGAGTCCCATCGCCGCCGGCAACAGCCTTGGCACGCCACTGACCGAAGCGTGGGCGCGGTGCGCGGCGCCAAAGGCGTCGTCAACGTAGACATCGCCGTTCTTGGCCAAGGCCGCGGCGAAGGCTGGGTCGCCATTTTCCTCGGCGTCGTGGAAGCGCAAGTTCTCGAGCACGAGGCACTCGCCCGCCGCGAGGGCGCGCGAGGCCGACTCCGCCTCACTACCGATGCAGTCGGAGACGGTCTTGACCGGCGAGCCGAGCAGCTGTTGCAGCCGCTGCGCCGCGGGCCGAAGCCGCATCGACTCGACGACCTTGCCCTTCGGTCGGCCGAGGTGAGCCATCAGCACGGGCCTGCCACCGGCTTTCAGGATCGCCTGGATCGTCGGCAGACTCTCGCGAATACGGGCATCGCTGGTGACGTTCAGATCCTTGTCGAGCGGGACATTGAAGTCCACACGCACAAGTACGCGGCGGTTCTTCAGATCGAGGTCCGTGAGCTGCTTGGGCATGGCGAAAGGGCGCGTGAGAGAAATCGCGGGACGCACTGGTGACCGGCGGCTCCGCGCCACCGGTCACGGCTACTCGATCAGAGCTTCTGGGCGAGTTTCTTGGTCAGGTCGACGACGCGGTTGCTGTAGCCCCACTCGTTGTCGTACCAGCTCACCAGCTTGAAGAACTTGCTGTTCAACTCGATCGACGAGCCCGCGTCGAAGATCGACGACGATCTCGAGTGAATGAAGTCCGACGAAACGACTTCGTCCTCGGTGTACTCCAGGATGCCCTTCAGGTAGGTCTCCGAGGCGCGCTTCATCGCCGCCTTGATCTCCTGCATGGAGGTCGCCTTCACGGTCTTGACCGTCAGATCGACAACCGAAACCGTCGGGGTGGGAACCCGGAAGGCCATGCCCGTGAGCTTGCCCTTCACTTCGGGCAACACGAGGCCCACGGCCTTCGCCGCACCAGTCGTCGACGGGATGATGTTCTGCGCGGCGGCACGTCCACCCTTCCAGTCCTTCTTCGACGGGGCATCGACGGTCTTCTGCGTCGCCGTGTAGGCGTGCACCGTCGTCATCAGGCCTTCCTCGATGCCAAAGCCCTCCTTCAGGAGCACGTGGCAGACCGGGGCCAGACAGTTCGTCGTGCAGGACGCGTTGCTGATGATGTTGTGCTTCTCGAAGTCGATCTTGTCGTCGTTGACACCCATCACAACGGTGATGTCCTCGCCCTTGGCTGGGGCGCTGATGATCACTTTCTTGGCGCCCGCGGTGATGTGGCCCTTGGCCTTGTCAGCGTCGGTGAACAAGCCGGTCGACTCGATGACCAGCTGGACTCCCAACTTGGCCCAAGGCAGCTCGGCCGGGGTCTTGGCGCTGACGACCAGGATCTCCTTGCCGTTGACCACCAGGACATCGTCCTCGGCTTTGTCCGGCGACGACTTCTTGGAGCTGACAGTGCCCGAAAAACGACCCTGCACGGAGTCGTACTTCAGCAGGTAGGCGAGGTTGTCGGCAGGGACGATGTCGCCCACAGCAACGACGTCCAACGTGTTGCCGAGCAGACCCTGCTCGACGAGGGCTCGGAAAACGAGACGGCCGATACGACCAAAACCGTTGATGGCGACCCGGGTGGACATGGCGGGCTAGACTCCTCTGCAGTTGTTGCGGCGCGGAAAAGGCGCGGCAGCATACCCTTCAGAGCCCCCCCACCCAATGGACAGCCTGCGCCTACTCCTCGACGCGACCGCCCGTTGTCTGTGCCGTTACGAGAACTTGGTCGCCGGACGTCCGGTCGTGGCCGCGGTCTCGGGTGGTGCGGACAGCACGACGCTCGCCTACGTGCTCGAACGCCTCCGGCAAGAAGACCGGCTGCCGGGCCCACTCCACTTCTGCCACGTCGACCACGGCGTACGTGTCGACAGCGCGCAGAACGCCGACCATGTGCGCGCTCTCGGCGAACGGCTCGACGTGCCGGTGCATGTGCACCGGCTCCTCGATCTCGGGGAGTCGCCCAGCGAGGACCGCATGCGGCAGGCCCGCTACGCCGCGATCAGCAAGATCGCGCTGCAGGTGGGTGCCGGCAGTGTGCTGACCGGGCACCACGCCGACGACAACCTCGAAACCGTGTTGTTCCGTTTGCTGCGCGGCACCGGCCCGCGCGGCCTCGCCGGCATTCCCGAGTCACGTTGGCTCGTGGATGGTCTCGCCCGTTGCCTGCTGGTACGTCCTTTCCTGCGCGTGCGCCGCAACACCCTCGCGGGGCTGCTGTCGCGGATCGGCATCCCGATCTACCAAGACTCCACCAACGACGATGTCCGCTACGCCCGCAATCGCTTGCGGCTCGAGACCATCCCCAAGCTGCAGCGTGAACTCGGGGCCGGTCTCGACGTCGCGCTCATGACGGTGACCAGCACAGCGCGCGCCGCAACCGAGATCCTCGACGCCCAAGGCCGTCGTGTGCTGCTCGAACGGGCCACCCGCCGCAACGCCGCGTGCATGCATCTCGACCTCCGTGGCATCCGCCCTGACGACATTCCGTTCGTTGCAGAAGCGCTGCGCTTGGCGCACATGGACCTAACGGCCACAGGCGAAGCCCCGCTGCAAAGCTGGATCGACCGCGCGATGGCCCTCCTTGGGAAGCCCGATGGCACCCGGCTGGCGGGCCGCGGCGGCCTGTTGGTCGAACGCACACGCAATGGCCTGCTGCTGGTCGATCCAGAGCGCGCGGGCTCGCCGCCGCCACTGGCGACGGACGGCCCGGTTCTACTCTGGGACTCGGGCCGCCAGCGATTTGGCACCACCGAGTGGCATGTGCAAGCCATCGAGCATCCGCAACCGCCGCTGTCGCCGAGCCCGAATGAGGCAGGTCCCTTTCGCGCCCTGATCGACCCGCGCAGCGCGCCGCTGCCGTGGCGTTTGCGCTGCCGCCGTCAAGGCGACCGGATCCAACCGCTCGGCGCAGCGTCCGAGCTGCAACTTCGGCGCTTCCTGCTGTCGCGCCACGTGCCGCGCTTTGATCGCGATCGCCTGCCGCTCCTCTGCGACGCCGACGACCGCGTGCTGTGGGTACCAGGTGCCGATATCGCGGAGGCCGCTCGCATCCGCCTCAACACGAGTCGGTGTGTCGAGGTTCGCGTGAGCACTGCGTGATCGGGAGGATCGACGGGTGACGCGGCCAACGCGCTTCCGTCGTGTGCTCGCTTGCGGCATACTGCGTCGCCCCTCCGACCCCCCTGCCGCCGCCCCCTCTCTGCAACGTGCGCCTCTTCGTCGAATCCGGCCCTTTGGCTGGCACATCGGTTGAACTCGACCGCACCCAACCCACATCGATCGGCAGCGGTGCAGACTGCGCCCTGCGCTTGCAACAACCCGGAATCGCGGCGCAGCATGCTGTCGTCAAGGCTCTGCGTGAGGACGGCTACGGCATCAAGGCGATCGCCGCGGGCGTGCGCGTCAACGGCGCCGAAGTCGAAGCCGCGCCGCTGAAAGACGGCGACACCATCGAGATCGGCGCGACGCGCTTGCTCTACGGCCTGCGCCAGAAAGCCGCAGCCAAGGGGCCGCAGATCAAGGGCTTCCACATCCTTCGCGAACTCGGCCGCGGCGGAATGGGGATGGTCTACCTCGCCGAGCAGACCAGTCTCAACCGCCAGGTCGCGCTGAAGGTCCTCGATACCCGCCGAACTTCGGATCCACAATTCGTGGCCAAGTTTGTCGCCGAGGCCCGCGCTGCGGCCAAGTTGTCGCACGCCAACGTGGTGCACGTGTTCGATGTCGATCAGGACGCGGGCACGTACTACTACACCATGGAGCTGATGCACCATGGCTCGCTCGAGACCTGGCTCAAGAAGAACGGCAAGATGCCGGTCGAGCGGGCGCTGCAAGTCATCGCCGACGCCGCGTCGGGCCTCGCCTTCGCCGAGTCTCTGCGCATCGTCCACCGCGACATCAAGCCAGACAACTTGATGCTCGACCAGCATGGCACCGTCAAGATCGCCGACCTCGGTCTCGCCTTCACGGAAGAAGACCCAGAGGAGCAGGCTGCGGGCACGCCGCACTTCATGGCCCCCGAGCAGGTGCTGCGGAAGACCATCGACCACCGCACGGACCTCTATGCGCTTGGTTGCACGTTCTATCGACTGATCACCGGCCGTACCCCCTTCAAGGGCCAGGCGGTGAAGGACATCCTGCGCGCGCAGGTCAAGGACGAGGCCGAACCCGCGCACAAGGCGGAGCCGGGCGTGCCGCAAGAGGTCTCGGCGATCATCCAGAAGTTGATGCAGAAGGAACCGGCCAACCGGTTCCAGTCGGCAAACGAGTTGCTCGACGCCGTCAACACACTGCTGCAACCGCCGGCGAAGAAGGGGCTGTGGATCGGCATCGCCGTCGCAGGTGCGCTGCTCGCTTCGGGTGCGATCTACTGGGCCGTGACGAAGCCCAAGGACGTCATCAAGGAGACGGAGTACATCAACAACCCGGAGGCGGCCCGCTTGGCGGGCGTCAACAAGACTCTTGAGGCGCAGGCCCGCGAGGACCGCGCCACGATCGCACTGCTGCGCGCCCGGATTGAGGCCGGCGGCGGCGAGGCGCTGGTGACAGCGCTCACCGCGATCGCACAAACGCACCCCGGCACCAAGGCTGCAACCGAGGCGACTTCGCTGGCCGAATCCACGCGCGCCGAAGTTGCTGCTCAGCTCGCACTGCAACAAAGGGCGGCGGAGCAGTCCGACAAGGCTCTCGCCACCATTCGCGCCGAGGTCGAAGTCGCGATCGCCAAGAACGACCTCGTGCAGGCGCTCGCACTGGTCGACGGCAAGAGTCCACCGCCCGACGCGGACCCCACCATCTTCAAGAGCGGTCTCCAGACACTCCGCCAACAGATCGTCGCCGCCGCCGCCGCGCACGTCGGGTCACTCCGCGCCGAGATCGACCGGGCGCGCGGCCAAAACGCAGCAGACGCAATGCGAACCGCAGCGCGCGCGCTGGCGGCACTCGTGGGCGAGACCGGCTGGAACTCCGAATTGGTCCCAGAACGCACCATGCTGGCGTCGGTCGCGAGCGCGGCGTCGAGTGCCGCCGACGAACTGGAATCGAGCGCGACGAAGACGCAATGGCGCACCTATGCAGAACTCCTGCACAAGTCCGACGGCACATTGGCAGTACTGGCCCACGGCGACTGCGCCGGCGCTGCGGCCACGCTCGAGGCCCACGCCGAGGCGTGCAAGGACCTGCCGATGGGTCAGCACTCGCAGCGCTTGCGCGCCTCGCTGCTGCACGCAGCCGCGTTCGCCGAAGCGGTCGCACAAGCCCTGCCCGCGGGTGAGATCCAGCTGCCGGTCCCCGGCAATGAAACCAACCTGAGCGTCAGCACCTGGAGACAGAAGGCTGGCCAACTCGTCGTGACCGACCCGACCAAGAAACCGCCTAAGGAGACCGTGCTGCCGACCAAGGAACTTTCGATCGAGCAATGGGAATCGTTGGCTGCGCAGGCTGAAGAGCCCACCGACAAGGCAGGAAGCCGCGCGTGCTTCCTCGCCCTGCTGGCGATGCAACGCCACCACGACGCCGCCAAGAGCTATCTGCAGACCCTCAAGAACGTCGACGACGAGTCCGGCACCGGAGCCCAGGGTTACCCGCTGGGCGTGACGGCGTTCGACGTACTGCTTCAGCAGTTGCCAGACGGCACGCCTTGGGCCGCTGGTGTCCGCGAGGAACTGCTCGCGAGCCGCTTGCTCGCCGCCGGCCTTCGCGCGCTGTCCGAACGGCGCAATCTCGCCGCTGCCACCTACCTCGACCGACTGCTGGCCGAACATCCGCACAGCGTCTGCGTCACAGGCATGCAGTGACCCTGCGCGCCACCGACACCAAGACGGGTGTCCAGTTCGGCATCAAGGCAGTGCCTGGAAGCAGTCGCGACCGCATCGCCGGGGTGCATGGCGTCGTGCTGCGAATCTGCGTCGCGGCGCCGCCCGAACGCGGCAAGGCCAACGACCGGATCTGTGAACTCCTAGCCAGCGCACTCGACCTACCGGCGAGCAGCGTCGCGATCGTGTCCGGGTCCAGCAGTCCCAACAAGCAGGTTCACGTCGAGGGTCTCACTGGGTCGCAGGTCTGTGCGCGACTTGGTCTGCAGGACTGAGCCGACGACGACGCCCACTCGCGCCTTTGGCGACGGGCACCTCAACGTTACGTTGCACAGATGGTCGGACCAGCTCACGGCAGTAAGCCATCGCGTCTGCGCGAATCGGCCCAACACATCTTGTCGCGCAGTCCACAGCGGCCGCGCATCGCCTTGCTCTTGGGCAGCGGACACGCATCGATTGCCGGTCAACTCAAGGAGAAGCTGGTGTTCCAGGGCGACGATCTGCCGCCCGGGCTCGGGCTCAGTTCGCCGCTTCTGCTCGGCATGCTCGAAGGCGTTCCGGTCGCTGTCGCCGACGCCCCGATTCTGCCGCTCGAGACCGGCGTCGAGGTGACTCTCCTGGTGCGCCTGCTGCGCGCGCTGGGCTGCGAAGTGATGATCGTGACGGCTGGCGCCGCCAGCCTCTGCCAGCAGATCGATCCAGGTTCGATCGCGCTGGTGGAAGACCACATCAATCTCACTGGCATCCAACCGCTGCGCAGCCGCACCGACGAGCAGTGGGGTCCGAGTTTCCCCGACATGAACGATGCCTACTCACAGCGCTTGATCGAAGTCGCGCGCGACGTGGCGATGCGCTGTGGCATCCCCTGCCTGCCGGGTGTGCTGGCTGCTGTTCCAGGCCCCTCGATGCCGACCCGCGCCGAGTACCGGTTCTTGCGCCAGATCGGCGCCGACCTGGTCGGCATGTCGTTGGTCCCCGAGGTCATCGCCGCAGTCCACGCAGGATTCCAAGTGCTAGCGCTGGTCGGCATCACCCAACAAGTGCTGCCGCAACGCACCCCTGCCAACTCGTCGATCGAGGCCATGATCGATGCGGCCGAATTGGCGGCACCGCGCATGGCCTCCGTCTTGGTCGGCATCGTCGCGGCGGCGCACAAACTGCTCGACTGAAGCGGGCACAATCCGCTGGTTACGCCGATGCTGACAAGCACAGGTCCCCACCCGACCGATACAAGGCTCACCGTGAACGCCGCACGCATCTCTCCCCGCGCCTCCCTGGCAACGTCCCTGTTGCCCTGCGTGGCAAGATCCCTGTTGCCCTGCGTGGCAAGATCCCTGTTGCCCTGCGTGGCAATGTCGCTGCTGCTGCCGTCCTGCAGCGGCTGGTTGTTCTCGGGCTATGACGACATCGATCGCAGCCGTCCAGTGGCGCTGATCGAGACCACGGGCGGCGTCGAGTACGGCGCCACCACGGAGTTCGGCATCTTGACTCTTGGCCGCACGGCGACCGAAGGCCCGTGCCGCGTTCACTACTTCCTCGGCCCGACACCCATCGTCGAGGACGGCACCGTCAAGACCACAGGCGCGTTGTTCGCTCGCGCCGACATGGACCTGAAGACGCAGCATCTCCGCGTGCTCGATCGGGCACCGACTTCGACCGACGTCCTCGTGGCGATGTGGACTCCCGATGGCGTGGAGACCCAGAGTGTGGAGGTCGCGCTCGCGACCGATCCCGGCGTGCAAGGGGACGTGCTGATGGACCCCGGTACCGAATTGCCAGCCGGCGCCGCGATCTTCGCCAACCAAGATGGCCTCCTGCGTTTTGTCGGCCTCGTCGCTGGCCGGGCGACCCTGGAAGGCTCGCCGTCCGCGGGCAAGTACTATGTCTTCGCCGGGGTCGCACGCGTTCGCGAGATGCTCGCGGTGCCCGAAGTCCACCCGACCGACTACGAGACGAAGTTCCGACCGGATTCGATCACGATCACGAAGCCCGTGCGACCCGGTCCAGTCAAGTAATGGCCCCCAGTCGAGGTGCGGCGCACTGAAGGCGCGTGACCCCGTCCGTTGCCGAGAAAGCCAACTGCCGCTAGGCCCACTGTCGGCGCTGCCGCGGCCGCCAAGCCGGACCGTCACGACGGCGGCTCCCTCAGGACGCTACTCGCGCACGATGCCGGCGAGGTTCATGACCTCGTCGACAACTTTGGCGAGCACGAACAGCACCATCTGATCCTGGGCGTGGATCTCGTCCTCTCCTGTCGGGATCAGGACTTCGCCTTCTTCGCGTGTGATCGCCCCGACGACGCAACCGCGCGGCAGCCCTGCGTCTCGCAGCTTCTTGCCGATCAGCTTGCTGCCGGGCTGGATCTGGATCTCCAGCACCTCTGCCTTGCCCTCTTCGATCGTGGCGATGGTACTGATGCTGCGACTGCGCACGAACGCGAGGATGCGATTGGCGCAGAGCAGCCGCGGCGACACGGCGACATCGATGCCCAGTTGTTGGTAGAGCGAGACGTAGTCGGGCTTCTGCACCAGGGCCACGGTCCGACCGATGCCGAGGTTGCGCGCCAACTGACACGACATCAGATTCCGTTCGTCCTTGTCGCTGATGCCCAAGAACGCGTTGGCCTCGCCGACGTGCTCCTCCTGCAAGAAGTTGAGGTCCGTCGCCTCGGCGTGCAGCACAACGACGCCCTGCAGGATCTCCGACAGACGCTCCGCTTCTTCGCGGTCGTCGACGATGACGCGCGCATTGACGTGGTGCCGCTGCATCGCCTGGCACACCTGCACTGCTACGCCCGAGTTGCCGTAGATGACGACACTCTTCAGGTAGTGCTGCTTGCTACCGGTCTTGCGCTCGAACGCCGCCATCGCCTTGGGCTCGCCGAGCACGAACACTTCGTCACCAACCGCGAGCACGTCACTACCGCCTGGCACGATCACCTCATGATCGCGATCGATCGCGGTGATCAGCACGCCGGCAGGGATCTTGAGGTCCTTGACCGCGACGCCGACGAAGTTGCTGTCTTCATCGAGCTTGAAGCGGCGCATCTGCACCTTGCCTTCGGCGAAGTTGTCGACGCCAATCGCCCGGTTGAGACGCACGTTCTTGACGATCTCCTCGGCCGCAAGGTCATCGAGCGACAGGAGCAAGTCGTAGAGCAGGTTCTTTCGGAAGAAGGTCTTGCTGCGTCGGAACGCCGTCGTGTCCTTCAGCCGGAGCACGGTCTTCTTGGCACCGAGCCTCTTGCCGAACAGACAGGTCAGCATGTTGACCTTGTCGTCGTTGGACACCGCCAGAACGAGGTCGGCGCTGTGGGCCTCGGCCTTGTCGAGCACATCGGGACGCGAGCCGTCTCCGTGCACCGATTGCACGTCGAGCAAGTCCGCGACGCGACGCAGTCGATGCAGATCGGGATCGACGATGGTGATGGCGTGGCCTTCGGTCGAAAGAACCTTCGCGAGATAGGATCCGACTTCGCCGAGGCCGACGATCAGGATGTTCATGAGCGCGCGAGAGGATACTCTCTCCGCCTCCTTGATCCTGCTGTTGGACAACAGGGATTCCTTCGTGTGGAACCTCGCGCAAGCACTCCGCATGCTCGGCGCCGCTGTGCGCGTGCTGCGAAGCGACCATCGCGAGGCCTTCGAGCCGCCGCCCGCGAACGTGCGAGCGATCGTGCTCTCACCCGGCCCTGGTCGCCCTGAGGATGCCGGCGCCACGATATCGGCGATCCGCAACCTCACCGGCACGCGGCCGATTCTGGGTGTCTGCCTTGGACACCAGGCCATCGGAGCTGCGTTTGGCGCGCGGGTCGACCGCGGCGATCCGTGCCACGGGCGCACCTCGCCGGTGCAGCACGACGGCAGCGCGCTATTCGTCGGCGTACCGCAGGACGCGATGTTCTGCCGCTACCACTCGCTCTGCGTCCATCCACCATTGCCCGCCGAACTGAAGGCGACAGCTTGGTTGGCAGACGGCACGATCATGGCGTTGCGCCATCGCGATCACCCGACCTTCGGCGTGCAGTTTCATCCCGAGTCCTTCCGCTCTCCTCACGGTATGCAACTGCTGCAGAACTTCGTTCACCTCACCCACGCGTGGGTTTCCAAGTGAGCGACGCGCCCGTACTCGATCTGATCGCAGTGCAGAAGCACTTCGGCGCCGTACAGGTGTTGCGCGGCATTGACCTCCGCGTGGAACGCGGCGAGTTCCTCGGCCTGGTCGCACCCAACGGTGCTGGCAAGTCGACCCTGCTGCGACTGCTGATCGGCATGCACCGACGAACGTCCGGCCAATGCTCGGTCTTCGCGCTGGATCCCGACCAGAGCTCCCTCGCCATCCGCTCCCGGACCTCATACCTCCCAGGTGAGACTTCCGTCTACCAGCAGATGACCGGAGCGAGCTTCCTGCAGTTTGCCCAGTCGTTCCATCGCGGCCGCGACGCTGCGATCGAGCGCCGACTGGTCGAGCTGTTTGCCTTGCCGCTGCAAGCCCGAGTGCGCAGCTACTCAGCCGGCATGAAGCAGAAACTCGCCATCCTCGCCGCGCTTTCGGTCGAGGTCGAACTCTACCTCCTCGACGAACCGGATCGCGCTCTCGATGCAACGATGCGCATGGAGTTGCGGCAGGTCTTGCGCGACCTGCACGACGCCGGCAAGACACTGGTGCTGAGTTCACACCATCTGGAAGAACTGCAGGCCCTGGCGACGCGCTTGCAGTTCCTGCGCAGCGGCACCCTCGTTCCCGACGCCGAAGTAGAGCGCACTCGAACCCAGTTGCAGCGTCGCTTCCGCTTGCGCTTGGCGCGCGATCTGCCACTGCCCGCTGGCGCAACCATCCTTCGCCGCGAAGGCGACGGCACCTTGCTGCTCGAGGTCGGGGACAGCCCCGCAGCTTGGCTTCACACCTTGCCGCCAGACGCCGTGCGCGCGGCCGAGCTCGGCAACGCGCGCCTCGAGGACCTGTACGAAGTGCTCTTCCTGCAACAACCCGCCGCCAGGACAGGAGCCGCCCCATGATCGCGAGGAAGACGTTTCGCGAGGTCTGGCTGATGACCCTGGTCTACGCCTTGATGATGGTGATCCTGCAGGTGCCGGTCATCCTGATGTGGCCCGAGCTGTACGACGACCTCAAGAAGTCGGCATTGCTGCGCAACGCTGGCTTTGACTTCCTCCAGCGCATTGGCGCCGGGGTCACCGATCACCAGGAGACCATCGCGTACCGAAACTGGATCGCAGTGATGCTCTTCTTGCGCAGTGTCAATCTGCTGGGCATCGCCGCCAGCGTGCTGCTGGGAACGGCGCTGTTCGCCCGCGAACGGGAAACGCAGACGTTGGAGTTTCTGCTGACGCGCCCGGTATCGCGAGGCGCCGTCCTTTGGCAGAAAAGCTGGCCCGTGATCCTCTGCGTGGTGTGCCCGATCTTCGTCGTCAACACCAGCGCGATTCTATGGAGCTGGCAAATCGAGATGGACCTGCCCCTCGCACCACTGACGTTGGCCAACCTGCACGGCTCGCTGTTCGTACTGGCGATCCTGGCGATGACGACCTTCGTGTCGGTGAAGTGCCGCGTCCAAGCGCACGTGGCCTTTTGGGTCGGCGGCATCGTCGTCCTCCAACTCGGCCTCTATCTCATTCCGCGCGTTCGCCGTTTCAGTCTGTTTCGCCTATCGGACTTCGACTGGTACGGACCGATCCTCGCTGGCAACATCGGCCTGCCTGAGATGTTCGTCCCCGGCATCGGTCCGGCGCACTCGCTGTGGCTGCTGCTCGCAACACTCGTGTTCTACGGGCTCGCTTGGCGGGCGCTGCGCAACCTGGAACTCTGAGCATGGTGCCCTTCCTCGTGGGTCTGACCTTGCTGGGCGAAGTGCTCCGCGCCCTCTCGACACCGGTTCGACTCTTGATGTACCTGCCGCGACGCCATCACTGGCGCCGGCTCGCACAACAGGCGCTCGAGGAAGCCGCCGGCGAGGATGCGACCAAGCAGACCGACGAGGCCGTGTTGCAGAAGCTGTTGCTGCGCGCCAAAGCCAGCGGACGGCGAAGGCCACCCGGCCAGACCGCCCGCATTTTCGTGTCCGCGGGCGAAGCCAGCGGCGAGGCGCATGCGGCACGACTGGTGAAGGCACTCGGCCCCCGCGTCGAGGTCACAGCCTTTGGCGGATCGCTGTTGCGCGCCGCGGGAGCCGACGTCCGCTACCCGCTCAGCGAGCATGCAGTAATGGGCCTCGTTGCAGTGCTGAAGCAGTTGCCCCTCATCGTGCGCGCGTATGCCACGTTCCTGCGCCTTCTCCGCAGCGCGCCGCCTGATCTCGTCGTACTCGTCGACTACCCAGGACTCCATCTCGTCATGGCCAAGGCCTGCCGCCGCCACGGCGTACCAGTGCTGCACTACGTGGCGCCACAGTATTGGGCTTGGGGGCCGTGGCGGATGCGTCGCTACCGCCGCTCGATGGACGCAACCCTGACGATCCTGCCGTTCGAGACCGCGTTCTTCCGCCGTTTCGACGTGCCGGCGCGCTACATCGGCCACCCGCTGCTCGACCAACTCGCGGCCAGCCCGCCCGAAGCTGCCGCCGTCGCGGCGGTACGAGCACGGCCGACGCTGTGCCTGCTGCCTGGTTCGCGCCGCTCCGAGATCGAAGCCAACCTCCCGGGGATGCTGCAAGTCGCGACCGCACTACGGGCGGACCATCCAGCGCTCCGCATCGTCATCCCCCATCGTGATCCTCGTCGCGCCGAGCTGATCCGCACCCTGCTGCACGAGTGCAAGGTCGACGCCGTCGAATTCCACTGTGGCCCACTAGCACCGTGGCTCGCCGGTTCGCGACTCGTCGTGGCAAAATCCGGGACGGGCTCGCTGGAAGCCTGCTTGTTCGGCAACCCGGTGATCGTCGTCTACAAGCTGAGAGGCATGCTGGCGTCCCTCGGTTACCACAACATCCTCAGCGTGCCGTTCATCGCTGCTGCGAATCTGATCGCCAACACAAGGGTCGTGCCCGAGTTCTGCTTCCATGGTGAGCACGGCTTTGCGCGAGTCGCGGCAGCCGCCCGCGAGCTGTTCGTCGACGGCCCCGCGCGCACGGCGTGTATCGACGGTTTGGCCCGCGTGCGCGGGAGACTCGGCGGGCCGGGCGCCACCGAACGCACCGTCGCGCTCATCGAGAGCTTCCTTCACGCCGCCGCGTTGCCAGCATGAGCCACGCACCCTTGCTGGACCTGCGGGCGCTGATGTCGCTGCTGCGTCAAGAAGGCGAGCTTCGCGTCATCGAGACCGAGGTCGACTCCGACCTGGAAGCCGCCGAAGTCCATCGCCGCGTGATCGCTGCTGGCGGGCCCGCCCTGTTGTTCCGCAACATCAAGGGCTCCTCCTGGCCCGCGATCACCAACCTCTTTGGCACCGCGCGCCGTGTCGAACTCGCGTTTGGCAAGGACCCGCAGCGACTCATCGCCCGACTCGCCGATGCGCCGCACACCATGCTGCCACCGAGCATCGGCAAGCTCTGGCAGCAGCGCGATCTGATCGGTTCCCTTCTGCGCGTCGGCCGCCGCCACGTCAGCCGCCCAGCCGTCGCCGCCTGCATCGACACACCACCGCGATTGTCGCGCCTGCCGCTGCTGCGAACGTGGAAAGAGGACGGCGGTGCCTTCGTGACCCTGCCGCTGGTCTACACCGAACACCCATCTGGGCTCGGCTCGAACCTCGGCATGTATCGCATCCAGCGGTTCGACGATGACCACGCGGGCTTGCATGCGCAGATCGGCAAGGGCGGTGGCTTTCACCTTGCCGAGTACGAGCGCCAGGGACGCGCGATGCCAGTCAACGTCTTCATCGGCGGCCCCCCGGCGCTGATCTTGTCGGCGATTGCGCCCTTGCCCGAAAACGTCCCCGAGTTGCTGCTGTGCTCCTTGCTGCTCGGCCAACGACTGCGCAGCGCGAAGAATCCAAAAGGCCCGCTACCACTGATCGCCGACTGCGAGTTCTGCATCGTCGGCCATGTACAGCCAGGCGACCGCCATCCCGAGGGCCCCTTTGGCGACCACTACGGCTACTACTCGCTGCGTCATGACTACCCGCGGATCACCGTCGATGCGCTGCTGCATCGGCGCGACCCGATCCTGACGGCGACCGTAGTTGGCAAGCCGCGCCAGGAAGATTTCTTCCTCGGCGACTACCTGCAAGAACTGCTGTTGCCGTTGTGCAAGGTGGCCATGCCCGGCGTCACCGACCTGTGGTCCTACGGCGAGACCGGTTACCACTCACTGGCCGCCGCCGTGGTCCAGCAGCGCTACAAGCGCGAAGCGATGGCCGCAGCCTTTCGCATCCTCGGTGAGGGCCAACTGTCGCTGACGAAGTTCTTGCTGCTCACCGACCGCGGCATCGATCTGCGCGACTTCCGGGCGACGCTGGAGCACATCCTGGCACGCGCGAACTTCGCCACCGACCTCTACGTGTTCGGCAACCTGTCGATGGACACTCTCGACTACTCGGGACCACAGGTGAACGAGGGCAGCAAGGGCGTGCTGCTGGGACTGGGCGAACCGATCCGCGAACTGCCGAGCGAGCTGCGCGGCGAACTCCCACCGGGTTTTGCGAACGCGATCCCCTTCTGCCGCGGCTGCGCAGTGGTACAAGGACCGACCTTCGCCAAGGAACCGCTCGCGGCTCGGCGGCTCACGGAGGTGCCGATGTTCGACAACTGGCCGTTGGTGGTCCTGGTCGACGACAGCGCCCGCGCCGCGAAGTCAGTCGTCAACTTCTTGTGGACCACCTTCACCCGCTTCGAGCCAGCAGCGGACATGCACGCGCGTTCGCTGCGCGTCGTACGCCACCAGCCGAGCTACACGCCGCCGATCGTGATCGATGCGCGCATGAAGCCGAGCTACCCGGACGAGTTGTTCTGCGATGCGAACACCGCCAGGCTCGTCGACCGCCGCTGGAACGAGTACTTTCCTGACGGCAATGTCGCGATGGGCGACAGCGACCGCGGCCATCTCGATTGACCGACCGCACCAACCCCAATCCCACAAGCGAGTGAATCCGTGACCTACCGCGACCTGAGCCCTGAAGCCGTGCAGAAGGAACTGCAGAACGACCCCACCCTGAAGGTGCTCGACGTGCGCACCGCGATGGAGCACAAGCTCTACCGCTTACCTGGCTCCGTGCTGCTGCCAGTCCAGGAGCTGGCCCAACGCGCGGCGGAGCTCGACGAGGACACCCACTGGCTCGTCTAT
>CAMBXM010000051.1 GCA_945871815.1 Singulisphaera sp. GP187 | reverse complement strand
CGCCACGCGCGCGATTGCTGCGCCACTTGCCCAGGTGCGATGAGTAGAGCCCTTCACGCCGAAGCAGCGCGCCGATCGCGCCTGGCTGCCCAGCAAGAGCGTCGGCCTCGTGCAGGATCCGCTGCTTGTACTCGGCCGTGAAGGATCGTCGCTGCGGCCGTTCGAGGGTCTCGTTGGGCGCGGCGTCTCCCTCGGCGACCCGCCCGGTGTTGGCGCCCACTGCGCTACGCCCAGTCTCGCTACGCTCGCCTGGGCTCCGCTCCGTGGTCGCCAACACCGGGCGATCCTTCGAGCCGTTCTTCGACTGCTTGGTCATCTGCGATTCCTGCGCCCTCTACACTAAACACAACACGAACAGGTGTCTCACTCACGTTGGCACAGAGGGCGTCGCCCCCGTTCCCCACTCGCAGGACACGACCATGACCGCCTCACTCCGCTTCCTAACCGCCGCTCTGCTCCTTACCGGCAGCCTGCTCGCCCAAGTCACAGGCGTCCCCGGCAAGAACGACTACACGATCAACGGGTCGACCTCGGGCTCGCAGTCGTGCAACACGCTCTGCCTGCCGTCGCCGGTGGTGATGAACCTGTCGGTCAACACGGTCCCGGGCAACCTGGTCATCATCGTCTTCACCGACTGCCCATGCCGCGGCTGCTCGATCCCGTGGCCGTCGAACACCTGCTCGCCGGCCTTGCCGCTCGGGTTCATCCCGCCCTGCAACACCACCAACCAGTCGATCGACTTCTTCCCGATCCCGGGCTGCAACATCGTCTGGTCGGCGACCCTGGTCGCGGACGCCGCCGGCAACGCCAACATCTCGGTCGCGGTCCCGCCGATCCTCGCCGGCACGGTGCCGTGCACGCTGAACACCACGCTGTCGACGCAAGCGGTGATCTTCGACCCGTGCGGCCTCGGCGGCGCGCCGCTGGGCGCTGGCCCGTTCGTGCTGTCGCAGGCCTACAGCGTCGGGTTCTGATCGCGCGACCTCGGCCCGGCCGCGAAACCGAGCGGCCGGCGCACGAGTTCGACAGCCGCGCCTGTTAGAACGCTCGCCGCCGCCATGAGCGAACTGCCTCCCTGTCCGAAATGCGCGTCGACCTACACCTGGCTCGACGGCGATCTCAATCACTGCCCCGAGTGCGACCACCTGTGGTCGAGCGCCAATGCCGCGAGCGAAGCGATCGCCGACGGCCCGCGCGTCGTCAAAGACAGCAACGGCAACGTGCTGCAGGACGGCGACACCGTGACGGTCATCAAGGACCTGAAGGTGCGCGGCAGTTCGTCGGTCGTGAAGGTCGGCACCAAGGTGCGCAACATCCGCATCGTCGACGGCGACCACGACATCGACTGCAAGGTCGACGGGATCGGCCCGATGGGCCTGAAGTCCGAGTTCGTGCGCAAGGTCACCTGAACCGGTGAGCGCCCGCGTTCCGTTTCCGGCGAGCGTCTGCCACACGTGCCGCTACGTCGCCTTGATCGCGAGCGCGACCTCGACCTTCGTTCGCTGCACGCGCCCGGGGTATCCGAAGTACCCGCCGCAGCCGGTCCGCTTTTGCAACGGCCACGAACCGAAGCCCGCGCCGCCCCCACAAGGCAGCAGCGCGAACTGACGGGTCCACTCAGCGGGCGTAGACGCCGCAGGCGCTGAACACCGCGGCAGCACCGCCGCCGATGCCCATCTTGGGCACGATCACCGCGACGGGCTTGCCATCGACCTGGAACTCGACCTTGCCGGCGGAGGCCTCGAGGCCCTGCTGCGCGAACGGCATCGGCGCACCGGCCGGACGATGGATCAGTTCGCCGGGGGCGAGCTGCGACAGGACGGTCTCGAACACGTGGCCCATGACCTCGAGGCGCGAGGACGCGCGGCCGTCGGCGACGTCGATGTGGATCTTGGCAGCGAGCGCTGGCGCTGCTTCGAACGGGGTCCCGGCGAAGATGTTGGGGCCGAACCAGGCAGCGAGCTTCTGGTCCGTGCTGACGAACCCGATCGCGAGCGGCATGGCAGAAGGATCCGGCTGGTAAAGCACCAACCCCGCGGGGGCGGAGCCGATCGGGGTGTGCACCATGCGCGCGAGGTGCACGACGACGTTGGGCATCGCGAGATCAGGGCGGGTCGCGGCGACGAGGTCGACGCCACCTTCCCAGGACATCCAGGTTCGGATCTTCATAGGGAAGGCACCATCGCGGTTGGTGCGGCGAAGTAAAGCAGCAGGTCGGCCCGCCCAGCCAACATCGACTTGCGTCAGCCTTGGTCGCGCTGGGTAAGCCGCGGTGCTGCGCGGCCTTCGCGGCGATGCTGGGTGTGGCTTCAGCGACTGCCGATGGAAACGACGACCGCGTCACTAACCACCAGCCCGCCCGCGTTCACCGTCGGCGCGGGCACGACTGCCTGGAGGTAGAAGGCGGCGCCGCGGAGTGCGTTGGAGTCCGGTATGGCAAGCGAACCGTTGCAGGAGGTGCCGGTTCCGGTGCAGAGGAGGAAGGCTTCGGGGGCGACGTGGAGGCTGCAGTTCGGCATGCCGATGGGGCCGAGGTCGATCGGCAACGGGATGCCTTGATAGGTCGTGTTGGAAAAGCCGAGGAAGAGGCCGGCGAAGGCGGTCGGGACTGGATCGACGGTGACCTGGAGGGTGTCGCCGATCCAGGCGCCGGTGTGCGTAGCCTTCTGTGTGATGGTTGGGGTGCCGCTGAACCCTGGGCATCCGGGGGAGAAGGTGGTCAGGCCGGCGGGGTAGACGGGCTGGTAGAAGCGAAAGGCTACGGTCCAACTGAGGCTCAGGATGCGCTGGCGGATCGGGTCGTAAATCGAGAAAAGAACTCGCTCCGGCGGGTTGGGCTTTCGAACCCAACTGCCTTTGCCCATTCTCTCCCAACCTTCGGAACTTGAACTTGGGGAGGTCACCAAGTACGCCCAGAGCACAAGAGTCTTCCGCGCCTCGTCATACACCAGCATCGGGGAAGACAGTGCTGGACTGCTTCTGTCTACAATCTGCCACCCCGATTGAGCATCCCACTCCCATGTGTAGGGCAGGAACACGGCCCCGCTAGAGTTCTGTGACTGTGCGCAGCATGTCACCAGCCTGTCGCGGGCCTCATCATAAGCCAGAGCCTGGAAGTTGACTCCTGTTGGCAGTGATTGCCCGACAGACACGACGCTCCACGTCGAGCCATCCCACTCCCAGAGATCGATGGGCAGAGTGGAACCAGCGATCCCTGCAATCGCCATCACCTTCTGGCGCCCCCTGTGGAAGGTGCTTGCCATGATATTCAACACAGTCGGAATCTGCGTGGATACCAAAGTCCACTTCTGCCCCTTCCACGTCCACGTCCCGACCACGCCAGTCAGACCATGAGAACCGAGGAACACGGACTCTCGTCGCGCCTCGTCATAACAAAGCATCATGGGGCTAATCTGAGCCAGAGGCGAGGTCGTCGGGACTGCCCAAGACTGTCCGTCGAACTCACTCACCGTGACCCCAGTAAGCCCGCTCATCCTTACGGCCACTAGTCGATCACGATCTCGGTCCATCGTTGCGACGGTACTCGTGCTAGGCGGCCACTGCCCGATGGCCCCCCATTGCATCTGCGCCGGCGCGAGCCCGCAGCAGATGCAGAATGCGAGAGCTGCAGTGAGGTGTGAGAAGCGGCTCACAGCCCACCTCCGATGCCCAATCGGACGGCGCTGCTGAACACGAACGGTGAAGGCACGAGGGCCTGAAAACCGAACTCCTGTGAGAGCAGCGCGGGATCGAGGGGGAAGACTGAACTCGTCGACCCCGACTGCACATCCCACCGAACAAGCCAAGTGTGGGGAAGAGGGGTGTTCATGGTCGACTTCGAACTCGCTCCAACTTCCCGCCACTCAGGCCGCGCGAGAACGCCTCCTCAGCAACGGGACCCGCAGGCTAGTTGCGCCCCCCAGACTTACAACCCCCACCACCGCTTCGCTTGACTGCGCCCCGAGCCCCCCGCATCGTCACCCCGTGCCCGACGGTCGCGAGCCTTCGCCCCACGCCCCCCACCACCTCCGCGATCGAAGCGACGAGCGCGCTGGCCGCATCCTGCTCGCACTCGCCTTCGCCGTCGCCCTCGCCGCCGCGTTGCGCGACTTCTTCGCCCCCTGGGACGGCGGGTTCCGCGGCGCGATGACGGCCCTCTACGAGGACGTCTTCGTGCGCAACCACCTCACGCACGGACTGTCGGCGACGCATTGGAGCCCCGCCTACGTCGTCGACGTCGAGAACGGCGCCGGCACGTGGCATTGGCACCACCCGCCCTACTACCCCCTCTGGTTGACCGCGTTCGCCGCCGTGCTCGGTCACCACGAATGGGTGCTGCGGCTGTCGCACTTCGTCCTCTACCTGCCCGGCATCGCCGCACTCTGGTGGCTGGTCCGCGAAGTGTCCAATGCGCGCCTCGCCGGCTGGGCCGCCCTGTTGTTCACCGCGACGCCGCTCGTCGGCTACTTCGGCCCCATGGTCTGCTACGACGGGGCACTGATGTCGCTGTCGATCGCGACGGTCGCGGCGTTCTGGCACTGGGCGCAGACCGCGACGAAGCGCGGTTGGTGGCTGCCGGCAACCCTGTTCTTCGCCACGGCGTCGATCGACTTCCTCGGCCAGTTCTGCGGCCTCGCCCTGTTCGCGCTCGCGTGGTTCACCCCGCATCCTCGCCGCGCCGCCATCGGCGTCCTCGCGATGCTGCCGCTGTCGATCTTGTCGGTCGCGATCATCGCGCTGATCTACGGCACCTTCCTCGGCGGCCCGTTGGGCTTCCTGCGCGAGATGCTGCACTTCAGCGCCTACGAGCAGTCGCGCGCGGGCGAAGTCACTCCCGAAGCGATCGAACGCGCGGCCAACGACGTGCTCGTCGTGTTCGGCACCTGGCCGTTGCTGGCGCTCGCCGCGGCCGGGCTCCTCGGCGTGCTGCTCGAGGGTGATCTGCGCAAGAAGACGCTGTTCGCGATCGTGATCGCTCTGTTGCTGACGCCGCTGCTCGGCAGCCTCGTGACGCTGAAGCACTTCGTCGACCATCCCTTCTGGCCCATGCCGCTCATGGCCGGTCTCGCGGTGCTCGCTGCGATCGTGCCCGCGCTCGGCCATCGCTGGTTCCTCGAACAGGACCCGTCGCGGCAACTGGTCGGCGCGATGTTCGCGATCCTCGGCGCCGCGGCCGTGGTCCACGGTGCCTACACCGCGCAAGAGCGCATCACCTTCTTCCAACGCAACGACCCGGAGTTCCCGCGCCTGCTGCAAGACGTCGGCGAGCGCATTGCCGGCAGCATGGCCGGCTTTACCAATCGCACAGTGATCGCACGCCGCTACGACCCCGGCGTCATCTTCCAGGGTGACATCGACGAAGCCTGGGAGGTCGACTTCGTCCTCGCCTACGGCAAGCAGAGCGGGTTCCGCGGCGATGCGGCCTTTGTCATCGATCGCACGATCGCCAAGCCCGAACTGATCGCACGCCTCGACCAACTCGCGAAGGCTGAGTCCCTCGGCCGCGCCACGCTCTACCGCTTCCGCGCCTGGTGATCGCCGACCCAGCGCGCGCTACAACTCGCAACGCCTCGTCTCTTCAACGAACCACCACGCCCATGCAGCCACGCACCCTCGTTCTTCCCGCCGCCTCGCTGCTACTCGCCGGCTTCGCCCACGCGCAGTACTTCGAAGCCCGCAACTTCGCGATGGGCGGCGCCGGGGTCGCATCGTCGCACTACCTCGCGGCCGGCTGGGCCAATCCCGCGTTGTTGACCAAGTGCAGGGACACCGACCGCTTCGGCCTGATCCTGCCGACCGTCGGCGTGCTCGCCAACGACAAGGACGGTCTGCTGCAGGACGTCGAGGACTTCGTCGACGAACTCGATCGCCTCGAAGCCAGCGGCTCGCCGACGCAGGGCGAACTCAACGCGCTGGCCGACCAACTGCAGGACCTCTCCGGTCGCCAGGTCACCGGCAACGCCAACGTCGGGTTCATGTTCGCCGCGCCGTCGCGCGACCTCGCGTGGGCCATCCACGCCCACACGTTCGCCGACCTCCAGGCCTTCGTCGATGTCGATGCCGCGGACATCGCGGCGCTGCAGGGCGGCTCGATCCCCGGCACCTTCGCATCCGAAGCGCGCGTCCTCGGCGTCGCCGTCACCGAACTCGGGTTCTCGCTGGCGACAGGCTTCGATCTCGGCGGTGCGCTCTTGGCCATCGGCGCCACGCCCAAGCTGCAGCGCGTCGACAGCTACAACTACGCGGTCAACGCCGACAACTACGACTCGGGCGACTTCGACAACGACCAGTACCGCAACGACGACGACAGCTTCAACGTCGACGTCGGCGCTTCGATCGACCCGGGTCTCGGCCTCACGTTCGGCGCCGTGGCCCGCAACCTCGTCGAGAAGGACTACACCACGGTCAACACGCTCGGGCAGCAGTTCCTCTACGAGATCAACCCCACCGCGTCGCTCGGCGCCGCCTGGTCCACAGGGCTCCTGACGCTCGCCGCCGACGTCGACATCAACACCAAGAAGCGCTTCCGCGACACCATCGCGCTCACCAAGGACGACGTGCAACTGTTCCACTTGGGCGCCGAGTTCGACCTGCTGGGCTGGCTGCAACTGCGCGCCGGCTATCAGAACGACCTCGAGAACTCGCTCGACGACACGTGGACCGCGGGCCTGGGCCTCAGCCCGTTCGAGGTATTCCACATCGACCTCGCCGGCAGCTACGTCAGCGACGAGAGCTACGGCGGCGTGATCCAGTTCGCGCTGACGTTCTGAGGCGCTGCGAAGTGCGCGGCGCTGGCGCGCGCAGCGGCCCAGCGCAGAGGCCCAGATCAGAGGCCCAGATCAGAGGCGCAGCTCAGCGGCGCAGCTCAGCGGCCCAGATCAGCGCGACCGCGCATACGCGTCCTCCAGCTGCTGCAGCCGTTGCTCCAGCGTGCCGGTGAGGCCGACGCTCATGCGCACGAGTCCCTTGCTGATGCCGGCTCGCAGCAGTTCGTCGTCGCCGAGTTCGCTCGACGTCGAACTCGCCGAACTGCTCATCAGCGTGTCGAAGTAGCCGAGGCTCACGGCCATGAAGCCGAACGAGTGCTCGTTCTGCAGGATCTCCATAAAGCGGTTGGCGCGTTCGAGAGACTGCAGGTCGATCGTCAGCAGCCCGCCGAAGCCGTAACCTGGATTGGAAAGCGAACGCAGCAGCGCGTGTTGCGGATGGTCCGGCAGGCCGGGATAGACCACCGCGGCGCCGATCTCTCGGAGCCGCAGCGCGTAGGCCATCGCGCGACGACCGTGTTCCTGCATGCGGATCCCGAGGTGCGGCAGGCGCAGCGTCAGTTCGTGCGCGATCTTGGGGTCCATCACCGGCCCGAGCAGCATCAGCGACCCTGTATGCAGGTCCATCATCGACGCGATCAGCTCGCGCCGACCGCACACCGCCCCGGCGATGACGTCGCTCGCGCCGCTCAAGAACTTGGTCGCGCTGTGCAGCACGACATCGGCACCGTGTCGAGCCGGCGTCAGCAGCAGCGGGCTGAACGTGTTGTCGACGACGAACTGCGCGCCGCACTCGTGCGCGATCGCCGCGAGCTTCGGCAGGTCGCAGACCAGCAACGTCGGGTTGGCCATCGACTCGACGTAGAGCACCTTCGCCCCGATCGCCCGCAGTGCGCTGCGCACAGCCGCGAGGTCCATCACGTCGACGAACGTCGTCTCGATGCCGGTGCGCTCGGGCAGGTAGTCCTTCAGCAGCGCGAAGGTGCCGCCATAGAGCACGTCGGCCGCGACGATGCGGTCGTCCTTCTTGCACAGTTGCAGCAAGGTCGAAGCGATCGCAGCGATGCCCGAACTGGTGGCATAGCCCGCCTCGGTCGACTCCATCGCGGCGAGCATGCGGCCAAACGTGAACACAGTGGGATTGAAGTGTCGGCCGTAGAGATAGCAGCCGCCGGTCGGGCCCGCGGTGTTGGAGAACGGGCCACCTTCGCCATGGAAGATGCGCGGCATCATCGTCGCCGCCATCACGGTGAACGTGGTGCTCGCCTCGATCGACAAGTTGACGCCGCCATGTTCGCCGAACTCGTGGCGGGCCTGCGCCATCGCGCGCAGCGGATCGAAGGACGCGGGCGGGGTCTGCGGGTGGTCCATGCGCAGATCAGAGGCGTTGCGGGGCGTCGGCGATAGGCGCACAAGGGCTTGGTCGGTTCCATGCCGGGGCCGTTGCCGACCGCCACCTCTCGGCGCACCATGGAGCGCATGCCCCGCCGCCTGCTCGCTGCGCTGTGCCTGCTCCTCGCGCTCGTCGTAACCATTCTCGTTTGGCCGCAGCCGGAATCGATGGTTGGCAGCGAAGTCTCGCCAGACCCCGATGGCTCGCCCGCGGCCTCCGAACAGGCGATCGGTAGGGTGAGCACGAAGACGTCGACGCAAGAGAGCGAGAACGCTGCGCGCGAGCGCATCGCAACTGCACGAACGCAGGGGCTGCGTGGCCGCATCGTCGACGCGGGTGGCACGCCGATCGATCGCGTGCTTGTCTGCGCATTCCAGAAGTCCGAGGTTGCCCCCCACACGCTGCACCTCGAACGCCAACGGGGGCTGCGCCACCGTCCGATCACCGCGGCCCGAAGCGACGATACCGGCACGATCACGATGCCCATCGGAGACGAGTTCACCGATCGCGACCTCGAAGTCCACTTCCTCGCCGACGCACACGCCGACGGGCATCGCAGCATCCGCAGTCCCGAGCCCGGCGACTGGATCGAACTCGGCGACATCGTTCTGGTCGCAGGCAACACGCTGCGCGGCACCGTTCGCGACGCGTTGACCGACGGCCCGCTCGCCGGCGCCGAGGTCACGGTCACGCTTCCTCGACAGCTCCATTGCGACCTGCCGGGGCGCAACGGCGGACGAAGTGCAGTCACCGACGAGACGGGCAACTACGCGATCGAACACGTGCCGACCGGCCACTGCACGATCGCCGCCGAGCACGCCGGCCACGCCCGCGTCGAGTGGCCGCAGCAGCACATTGCGCAAGACGCCGCCAACATCCTCGACTTCGTGCTGCCACCTGGTCGCTCGATCGACGGCGCCGTCGTCACGCGCAGTGGCAGGCCGATTCCTGATGCGTTCGTGCGCGCCGTCCCCGACGAGGCGCGGGACATCGGCGTAGTGACTGCGCGCAGCGCCGCGGACGGTTCGTTCCGCGTGCGTGGCGTCGCGCTCGGCGCCGTCGAGTTCCAAGCGGGGGCGGAGGGTTATCGCAGCACGCGAGTGCGTTTGCCTGCGGACGCACGCGGACCGGTTCGCATCGAACTCGACGAGCACGGTGCGGTGGCGGTGACCGCGATCGCGGCTTCGGGCGACAAGCTCACGGAGTTCACCGTCGTCGTCCGAGGCGAGAGCGAGCTACCTGGCTCGCAGCCGCCGGCGCGCGATCCCCTCCGTCGAAAGGGCCCGGCGGCGGCGGCGGCGCAGAGCCTCCAAGACGGGGCGCTCGTGTTGGGCGATCTCGAGCCTGGGACCTGGCTCGTCGAAGTAGCCGCGCCAGGCCACGCACCGACCTCGTCGCAACCGTTCGCCGTGGAAGCGCGGGCCACCGCCGCGGTCACCGTCGTGCTGCAACTCGGCGGCATCGTCGTCGGGCGCTCGATTGACGAGCGGGGCAGCCCCGTCGTCAATGCAATCGTCCAGTTGCTGCCACCCGCCATGCTCGGCGGCGAGCTCCAGAGTGCGCTGCAACCACTGCTGACGCCGCTCGGTAGCAGCCCAACATGCCGCACGCGCGAGGACGGTAGATTCTCGCTCGCGAACGTGCCGGCGCGCGAACACCGTCTGGTGGTTCAGCATCCGTCCTTCGCACCGCGCCTCGTGAGCGGCGTCGTCAGCGTCGATGGAGCGATTCTGACGCTCGGCGATGTGCAGCTTCTGCGCGGCGCCATCGTCGTGGGCCGCGCGCTGAGGGACGGCGAGATCGACACCAGCATCGTCGTCCAGGTCGTGCCGACGGCGGTCAAGGACCTGTTGCCCGGCGTCGTGTTCGAGGCCCGCGTCGATCGCAGTGGGGCATTCCGCATCGAGCACTTGCCGGCAGGACGCTACGAAGTGCGCGCCGGCAGGCGGCTCCCCGACGATCCGTTCGCGGAGAATGCGGATCAGGCGCGAAGCAGAATCGAGATCGACAGCGACGGGACCGGCACACAGACCGTCCAGCTGTCGATCTCGAAGTCGTGAGGCAGCGCTCAGCGCGTGATGGCGACCGCGGCATTCACGATGCCGTAGCCGAACGTCGTGTCGTAGCCCGTGTTGCCGACGTCCTTGCAGCTCGTCTCGATGGCGCTGCGGACCTGCGCCGCGGTGTAGGTCGGACGCACCGATCGAACCAGCGCCGCGACCGCCGCGACATGCGGCGTCGCCATCGAAGTGCCTTGGAAGAAGTAGTAGCTGAACGAGGTCGGCGCGCCCGGCGCGAACGTCTGCTGCAGGATGCCGTCGGCGTAGCCATCGGCGTTCTGGTCGATGCTGGTGTCGCCACCCGGGGCGCAGACGTCGATACCGGTGCCGTAGGTGCCGTAGCGCGGCCGGCGACCGTCGAACCGCGTCGTCCCCACAGCGATGCACTGGGAGTAAGCAGCTGGGTACTGGAGGCCTTGACGGCCGGTGTTCCCCGTCGCCGCGCACAGCGAGACTCCGGCATTGTTGGCCGCGACGACAGCGTTGGACAACGTCGTCGAACCCGCACCGCCGCCGAGGCTCATGTTGGCGACCTTGGCACCGTTGTTGGCCGCCCAGGAGATACCGTTCGCGATCGTCGTCAGCGCGCCACTGCCGGCCGCGTCGAGCACCCGCACGGGCATGATCGTGCAGTTGTAGGCGACGCCCGCACAGCCGACGCCGTTGTTCGTGACTTGACCGATCGTGCCCGCGACGTGCGTGCCGTGGCTGTTCTCGTCGTTGGCGTGACCATCATTGGCGACGCCGTCATAGGGCGACACGAACGTGCGCCCGACGAGGTCCGGCGCGGCAGTGAACGTGCCGAAGTTCTCGTAGGCGACACCGGTGTCGATCACCGCGACCACGACTCCAGTGCCGGTGGCACCCGCGGACCACGCCGCATCGGCCTGGATGCCGAAGTTGCTGGCGCGGCCGTTGCTGAGAGCCCTGTGGTTGAACATGTTCCACTGGTAGGGCGACCAGAGGGGATCCGTGGGCGTCGCCATCGTCGTGGCGATCGGGTCGCGTTCGGCGTAGTCGACGGCCGCTTGCGAAGCGAACCACTCGACATAGCTGTCGACCATGTCCGGTTGGCTGCGGAACACCACGAACTCGCCGTAGAGCCCGCGATCCACCACCTCGAGGCCGACCTCGGCAGCGAGCTTGTTCGCCGTGTCGACGTCGACACCCTTGTGGAAGCGCACGACGATGCGGTCAGGACTGAGCAACGGGGCGCGGCCGGGTTCGTTGGCAAAGCCTCGAACCTGCAGCTGCGGTCGAGCGAACGGCAGCGCCTGCGCCAGGGAGATCGTCGGGAGAGCGCTCGCAGCAAGTGCGAGCACGAGAAGCCGATGCATGGGGCCTCGCATGGGAGAAACGAAACGAAGCTGGCGGCACTGCCCCGAGTCGAAGCACACACGCCGCCGGGAGGCTTGTCATTCTGCCCGTATCGGGCGATCTGCCAAGGGGGTCGTCCGCTTCCTGGCTACCCAGCTCGCTGCCCGCCCCGACCCTCGCCGACCCTGCGCGCCGCCAGATCCGAGAGCGGCCGTTCGACGTAGCGATGCGTGAGCACCCCGGCGACGAGCGCAAACGCCATCGTCGCCGCGACTGCAGCCCAGTAGGGCAAGTAGGCCAGCAGCGACAGCTTCTCGGCGATCACGACGAACCCGGCCAGCGTGAACGCTTGCGACAAGTAGATCGAATAGGAGGCCTGCGCCAAGGTTCCCCACGCCACCGAGAACCACGTCTTCGTGCGGAAGCCCCGCGTGAACGACGCGACCAGCACGATGCCGAAGGCGCAGACGATCGACGGGTAGTCGCCTTCGGTCATGCCCCAATTCCACGACAGCACGAAGAGCCCGCCGACTGCGGCCACCGACACCGGGATGGGCAATTCGACGCGACCCTTCGCCGCATCGTGGATCCACAAGCAGACGATCCCGAGCAGGAGCACCAGCACGTAGCGCGAGGTGAAGAACCATGCCGCATGAGCCAGTGTCAGCAGTTGCCCGACGGCAAACGCGCAGAGCAACACCGCAATCAGCAACGAGAGCCCTTGGCGACGACGCAGAGTCAAGCACAGCGCGAACAGCACATGGAACCAAACGATGTAGTTCAGCACCCACCCTGGGTTGAGCAGCGGCCGTAGCCGGCCGTCGCCCGGTCTGGCTACCGGCCAGAAACAATAGGAGCCGAGCGTGTGGTCGAGTGCCAGTTCGTGGTGGTCGAGCAGGGATGGCAGCAATGCCGCCAGCAACACGAACAGCGTGGTGAAGAACCAATACAGCGGCACAATGCGCGCGAGCCGCCGGCGCAGATAGCGAGTGCACGCGCCTGGCTCGCCGAAGCGCTCGCGCTCGGTGTAGAGGGCGATCAACGACGCAATCGCAAGAAACACGGCGGCACCGACGCCCTGGCGGTAGAAGCCGGTCTGCTGCCCCTGAAACGTCTCGGACTCGTGCAGCACATGGACGGCATGGCCAAAGAGCACAGTCAGGGCCGCGTAGACGCGCAGGTGGTCGATCGAGTGCAGCCGCTGGATCATGGTGAGGCGAACGCGAGGGGCAACGCAACGTAGCGAAGGACCAACCCTTGTGCGGTGGTTCTTGCTCGGATCCTGGCGACGAAAAGGGCGAAACGATCGCCTGCTGCCCTACCGGCGAGAACTCGTCTGCCGCCGCGCCTTCGCCTACAACCTCGCGCCATGCCGACCGCCCCATCGCCCTGGACCCTCCACGGTCGCCGCGCCCTCGTCACCGGCGCGTCGCGCGGCATCGGTCACGCGGTCGCATCCGAACTGCTGGCCCTCGGCGCCGAGGTGCTGGCCGTCGCGCGCACCGCGACCGACATCGAGCACGCCGTGACTGTGTGGCGGAAGAACGGCCACTCGCTCGCGCACGGGCTCGCGGCCGACGCGACCACGCGCGCGGGCATCGCTTCGATCCACGCCGAAGTGGACCGCCTGTTCTCCGGCCTCGACCTCTTGGTCCTCAACGCCGGCACCAACATCCGCCGCAGCGCGATCGAGTACGAGGACGGCGACTTCCAGAAGCTGTTCGCGACCAACACCGAAGCGGCGTTCGAACTGACGCGGCGCTGCCACCCGTGGCTGTGCACTTCGAAGGCGGCGAGCGTGGTGTTCGTTGGCTCGGTCGCGAGCGAGATCTCGCTCGGCACGGGCGTTCCCTATGCGGCGACGAAGGCCGCACTCGCGGCGATCACGCGCGGCCTCGCCTGCGAATGGGGCAAGGACCAGATCCGGGTCAACCTCGTGGCGCCGTGGTACACCGATACGCCGCTGGTGCAGCCGGTGCTGTCGCGCCCGGGCATGCTCGATCGCGTCAAGGCACGAACGCCGCTCGGACGCATCGGTGAACCTTCGGAGGTCGCGCGCGCGGTGGCCTTCCTGTTGATGCCGGCTTCGAGCTATGTGACCGGACAGGTGCTGGCCGTCGACGGCGGCTTCCTCGCGCACGGGTTCTCGCTGCAATGACGCGGGCTCCGTCGCGCGTGGTGCACTGCCAGGACGCGCTGCAGTGGCTCTCGCAGAACGAACTGCAGGACGGGTCGTCGGTACTGACGTCGTTGCCGGACGCGACCGAGATCAAGCGGTTCTCGTTCGCGGAATGGGAGGCGTGGTTCGTCGAGGCGGCGCGCGCGGTCACAGCGGCTCTGCCGATGCAGTCGGCGGCGTTGTTCTACCAAACCGACGTGAAGCGCGATGGCGCGTGGGTCGACAAGGCTCGGCTCGTGCAGGACGGAGCGCAGGCCGCGGGTGCGAGGCTGCTGTGGCACAAGATCGTGCTGCGCGCGCCGGCGGGCGTGGCGACGAGGAATCGGCCGGGGTATGCGCACCTGCTCGCCTTCTCGAAGTCGATGGAGACCGACCCGCGCGACGACACGCCTGATGTGTTGCCGGAACTCGGCGCGATGACGTGGGCCCGCGCGATCGGGTTGTCGGCAGCAGAGTTCGCGGTGGGGTGGCTCGCGCAGCGGGCGAAGGCCACGTGCATCGTCGATCCGTTCTGCGGCGTCGGGACGGTGCTCGCGGTTGCGAATCGCATGGGGATGGATGCGATCGGAGTGGAGCTGGCGAGCGGGCGGGCGGAGAAGGCGAGGGGGCTGGTGGTGTGAGGCAACTCGTCGAAGCCAAAGCCGATCTGGCATCGCAGCGTCGCCTCCGTGACACTGGGCCGCATGCGAATCGAGTCGCTGAGGCTCAAGAACTTCCGTGCGTTCCGTGACGTCGAGCTGACGGACCTGCCCGGCTTCGCCGTGTTCGTCGGTGCCAACGGGACGGGCAAGAGCACCCTGTTCTCCGCGTTTCAGTTCATGCGCGATGCCATGGCCAGCAACGTCACCAGCGCGCTAGGGAGGCTTGGCGGTAGCCGTGGATTCCAGGAGGTTCGATCCCGAGACACCACCGGTCCGATCGAGATCGAATTACAGATCCGAGCAGACCTCGGACGCCCCGACCCCACTCTCGTCACCTATTCCTTGGCCATCGACGAGCACGAAGGTCACCCCGTCGTCGCTTCTGAAGTGCTGCAGTACAGGCGGGGCAGCAAGGGGCGCCCGTGGAAGTTTCTCGATTTCCGGTTGGGCAAAGGCGAGGCCGTGACGAACGAACTCGAGGACGTCGAGGATGAAACGCAGCTCGATCGTGAATCCCAGTCCCTGAAGTCGTCAGACCTGCTGGCAATCAAGGGCCTAGCGCAGTTCGAGAAGTTCCCCGCTGCTGTAGCCCTGGGCAACCTGGTCGAGAATTGGCATCTCTCGGACTTTCACATCAGCAGAGCCAGGCCCGAGCCGGAAGTCGGCTACGCCGAACACCTGTCCAGGGAGGGTGAGAACCTCGCTCTGGTAATCGACTACCTGCAGAAGAGCCATCCAGCCGTGCTTCGAGAGATCCTCACACGGCTCGAGCGCCGAGTACCAGGGATCAAGACCGTGCAGACCAAGGTCACAGAAGAAGGGCGGGTACTACTGAAGTTCCAGGACGGCGCATTTGTGGACCCATTCCTCGCACGCCACGTGTCGGATGGGACCATCAAAATGCTCGCCTATCTGACACTCTTGCACGATCCGAAGCCGCATCCGCTTCTCTGTGTGGAAGAGCCTGAGAACCAGCTCTATCCAACCTTGCTATCGGAACTAGCCGAGGAGTTCCGGAGCTACGCCGCACGCAAGAGCCAAGTCTTCGTCTCGACCCACGCCCCGGACCTGCTCAACGCGGCCCAGCTCGACGAAGTCTTCTGGCTGGTCAAGCAGGATGGCTACACCAAGGTCCTGCGGGCTCGAGACGACGAGCAACTTGCCGCCTACGTCGCCGAAGGGGACAAGCTCGGGCAACTCTGGAAGCAAGGACTGTTCGGCGGTGCCGACCCTCGATGAGAACGCTGCTCTTTTTGTTGGAGGAGCTTTCTGCGAAGGATTTGCTCCAAGTTCTCGTTCCGCGGCTCCTCGGTCCTGCGAGCGAGCGAGTGTGCTGCAGATACCTGACCTTCGAAGGCAAGCAAGACCTCGAACGGAACATCGGCCCCAAGATCAGGGGCTGGAGGACACCAGATACGAAGTTCGTGATACTGCGAGATCAGGATTCCGGGGACTGCAGGACTGTCAAGGAGAGACTCGTCGCGTTGATCCCCGAGGCACGAAGGAGCCATTGCGTAGTTCGGGTTGCCTGTCGCGAGTTGGAGTCTTGGTTCCTTGGTGACTGGCATGCCGTTGCGCAGGCATTCGAGAGGCCGACCCTGGCGAACCTGAGCAAGAAGCGCAAATACCTGAGCCCCGACACACTGGGCAACCCCCATCAAGAGCTTCAGAGACATGTTCCCGCCTTTCAGAAGCGAGATGGAGCGCGCCGGATCGGACCCGTTCTCGAACTGCAAGAGGGACGAAACTCGTCCCGCAGCTTCCAGACGTTTTGCGCTGCGATTCGCCGCCTCGCAGAATAGTGCTCAGTCGAGGAAGAAGTCGCGAAGCAGTTCCTTCCCCGCTTCCACCGCATAGCGCTCGAAGTCCACCACCCCGCGTTCCCGCAGCACGTCCTCGTCGACCAAGAACCGCCCCGTCACCGCCTTCGCCTCCGACGTCACGATCGCGTGCGCCGCGTCGGCGACGATCTCCGGCACGCGGCAGCGCGTCGTGTCGATGCCCGGGATCATCTGCAGCGCCGCCGTCCGGATCACCGTCTTCGGCCACAGCGCGTTGACCGCGACACCGCGATCCGCGAACTCCGCAGCGGCGCCGAGCGCCACCATGCTCATCCCGTACTTCGCCATCGTGTAGGCGGTGTGGCCTCGGAACCACTTCGGTTGCAGGTCGAGCGGCGGCGACAGCATCAACACGTGCGGGTTGGTCGAACGGAGCAGATGCGGCATGCACTTCTGCGTCACCAAGAACGTGCCGCGAACGTTGACCTCGTGCATCAAGTCGAAGCGCTTGCTCGGCGTGTCCAGCAGCCCCTTCAGCCAGATCGCGCTGGCGTTGTTGATCAGCACGTCGAGACCGCCGAAGCGATCGACCGAAGCTGCCACCGCGGCCTCGATCTCCGCCTCGTCGCGAATGTCGCAGCGCACGGCGAACGCCTGACCGCCCGCCGCTTCGCATTCTTCGGCCGCTGAATGGATCGTGCCCGGAAGGCGCGGCTGCGCGACATGGCTCTTGCCCGCGATCACCACGTTGGCGCCGTCGCGCGCGCAGCGCAACGCGATCGCCTTGCCGATCCCGCGCGACCCGCCGGAGACGAAGATCGTCTTGCCGGCGAGCGTTGCTGTCACTTCTCGACCTCGACGTCGAACACCGCGTTGCCCTTCCCGTCCGGCCAGGCGACGACGCGCCAGCCTTCGAGTTGCAGCACGACCGGGCCGCTGCCCTTCTGACTCGCACTGGTGAACAGTTGCCACGACGCCAGCTGGCGGTTCTGGCCTGGTTCGACCACCGGCACCGGCCGCGCGTCGCCAGCAGGGCGCGCAGGCCCGTCGTTGTTGCGTTTCACCCAACTCATCGGGATGACGCGATCGCCTTGCTTGATCACCCGGCCGATGACGGTGCGCCGCGAGGCCCCGTCGCGCACCAGCGTGTCGGCGTCGACCAGCAGCGACTCCGACACCGAGGTACCGACGAACTCACCGGTCGCGAGGTCGACCTCGACGCAGGCGTCTTCGCCGATGCCGATGCCGATCGAGATCGGGCCCACGTCGCGCGCCTTCGTCAGTTCGAGGGCGGCCACGAGGCGGCCGATGCGGTCGCGTTCCCAGAAGTGCGAGTCCGTGAGCGCCCAGGGCAAGAAGTACATGCCCGGGCCGATCTGCGGCACGGGGCGGTTCTCCCGGTCGTCATCGGGGTCGGGGTCCTTGCGCGGAATGCCCAGCGCCTGCGCGCTACGGCCGGTGAAGAACATGATCGATCCCATCATCGCGTCGCCAGCGCTCGCGCCCGCGATCACGCCGCCACGCAGCAAGAGCCGCCGCATCGCTTCCCATTCGGGCGTGGGCTGGTCCTTTGTTCGGTAGCGATCGGTGATGCGCTTCTGATCGCCGCCGGTGAAGAACATCGCCGACGCTGCATCGATCGCTGCGACGGTGGTCGCGGTGTCGGTCTCGCGGCGGATGATCTGCACCTTCACGCTCGCATCGTAGGCGTGCAGCGTCTCGACCTTGTCGGTGCCGGACTCGTCTTGATTGCCGCTCGCCGCCGTCGCGATCAACACGTTGGCCTCGCCGGGCGCGCGCGCGAGTTCGAGGAAGCGTTCGTAGACCGGGCGATTGTCGCTGTCGAGCCCACCGCCGATCAGCATCAAGCGGCCCTTCGAGCCGGGCTGTTCTGAAGTCAGCGACCGCTCGGGCGATGCACAGCCGAACGAGAACGCGGCCGATGCCGCGAGGATCCAGACCTTGGTGCGAAGTGTCATGCCGTTCTGATTCCTGCTGCGATCAGTTGTCGAAGATGCGAACGTCGAAGAGCCCGCTCGAATCGGCGAGCCCGCGATACATGCCGGTCGAGTTGTAGGTCGCGACGAGGTTGCCGTGGCGATCGACGGCGATGATGCCGCCATCGTCGGGCTGCAGGCTGCCATGGACCACGGCGTCGGCCGCTTGCTGCAGCGTCTGCCCACCGAACTGCACGCGCGCGCCGATCGACCGCGCGACGGTGTGGCGGATGAACTGCTCCCCGGTGCCGGTGCCGCTGACGGCGACGAACGCATCGGCGTAGTTGCCGGCGCCGATCACGGGCGTGTCGCCGACGCGACCCCAGCGCTTGCCGGTGAGGCCGCCGGTGCTCGTCGCGGCCGCGAGGTTGCCCTTCTGGTCGCGCACGACGCAACCGACGGTGCCGTACCCGTGGCGCACATCGCTCGGGGCGGCCTGCGCAGCGCCGAGGGCCGCGCCCTTCAGCTGGCGCTCGCGCAGCACTTCCTCGAGCACCTTGCGCCGGTACTCGGTGTCGAAGTAGGAGTTCTCGACGCGCTCGACGCCGGTCAGCGTCGCGAACTGCTCGGCGCCGTCGCCCATCAGCAGCACGTGGCGCGTCTTCTCCATCACGAGGCGCGCGAGCGAGATGGGGTTCTTGACCGTGCGCACGCCAGCGACCGCGCCGCACGCGAGCGTGTGGCCTTCCATGATCGAGGCATCGAGTTCGTGGGCGCCCTGCTCGTTGAAGACCGCGCCCTTGCCCGCATTGAACAGCGGATCGTCCTCGAACACGCGCACGACGGCCTCGACGACATCGAGGGCGGAATCGCCGCGCCGAAGCCGTTCGCGTCCGAGCTCGAGCGCCTTGCTCAGCGACGCGCGATACTCGGCCTGGGCGCTGCTCGGCGCGGCGCGATCGAGCGTGCCCGCACCGCCGTGGATGGCGATGGCCCAAGTCGGACCGTCGTCGTGCGTGACGCTTCTGCAGGCAGCGACGGTGAGCGCGAGGAGCAGGGAAAGGGCGAACAGGACGACGCGGCTTGGGCTTGGCATCGACGGCGCAATCTAGCGGCGTGTGGGCGAGAGCAGTGCTGCCATTCCTTGGCTGGCCATTCCGCGGTTGGGCATTCCTTGGCTGGGCATTCCGCGGTTGGTTCGGCGGCTGGTTCGGCGGTGGGCTGTTTTGGCGGCGCGCGCTCGCTACAACAGCGGGCCATGATGTTTGCGCACCTGACCCCGCTGGAGATGCCCGTTGTCTGGATCGCCTTCGCCCTCGGCATGGCCGTGGGAGTCGGCGGCATGCTGCTCGTTCGCAAGCGCGCGAAGGGCTGAGGAGCCTACGAGTCTTCTGGCGCAGAGCCTGCAGCCAGTTGCCGCGCCCGCGCCAAGCCCTTCGCCGCGTGCACCCCGTGCCAGCAGAAGTCGCGACCCGAGCACAGCACCACGCGCGCCTCGCCGAACACACGGCTCTGTGCGAGCGCCTGCCGCTGCGCCTCGTCGAACACCCACGGCTCGTCGGGCAGCAGCACGACCTCGGGCCGCCGGTTCGCGATCGTCGCGACGTCGACCTCCGGATACCGCGCGCCCTCCTCGGCGCAGAGGTTGTCGAAGCCGGCCAGTCGCAGCACGTCGTGGATGTAGGTCGTCGCGTTGATGCTCATCCAGGGTTTCTTCCAGATGGCATAGAACGCCCGCGTGCGGCTCGCGATCGGCGGCGCCGCGAGTTGCTGCGCGATCGCCGCGACGAAGGGCGCCGCTTCGTCACCGCAGCCGAGCACCGCGCCCAGTTCTTCGAGCGCCGCTGCGGCCGCGAGCACGGTGCACGGGGACTGGACGAGCACGGGAACGCGTGCGCGCAGCCAGTCGAGGTCTTCTTCGCGGTTCTCCTCGGCGTTACTGAGGACGAGGTCGGGTTCCAGGCGCGCGATCGCCTCGCGCTTGGGATTCTTGGTGCCGCCGATGCGGGCGATGCCGTGCAGGGCGTCTTCGGGGTGCGTGCACCAGTTCGTGCAACCGACGAGACGGCTCTGCGCGCCGAGCGCGCACAAGGACTCGGTCGTGCTGGGCACGAGGCTGACGAGGCGCTGGGGCAATGAACTCATGCCTGCAGAAGCGCCTCGATCGCCGCGCGCAACTTCCCATGCCCGTCGAACGCGCGCACGAAGTCCGACTCGCGCCGAGCCCCCTTCCCGAGCACCACCTCGCGCAACCCCTTCAACTCCTTCGCCGACCACGTCCCCACGCCCGGCAACACCGCCACCAGCGGCGCCCAGCGCGAGAACGCCAACCGCTCCCCTTCCGACAAAGCCGAGAGGCGCGGCACCGACAACAGCTTCTGCATTGCCTTCACGCACTCCGCCTCGCCGCGTTCGCGATCTGCCCCGAACCGCAGAGCCAGCATCCGCGTCACCGCTTCGCCGACCTTTGCCAACGGCAGGATGCCGATCACGTCGTCGCGCTGCTCTTCCATGTGATAGTAGACGTTTTCCGGCGCGAGCTTCTTCAGCGTCGCGATCGACGAGCGATAACCCGGCTTTCGCTCCATCCGATCGAGTTCGCGCCGCATCAACTGCAGCACCGAGCGGTCGCGCGAGCGGAACATCAACTTCTGATAGAACCACCACGCGCCGCTCTGCAGCGCCTCGTCGTTCTCGTGCCCGATCTGATAGGGAAAGATCGTGAAGGAGTCCGTGCCAAACAGCGCGCGCACCGTCGCCAGCACGCGGCCATACACGTGGCCCGCCTCGCCGCCGCGGAACGTGTCGAACACGTTGTAGGCGATCTCGGCCGAGCCGAAGAGCGCGCTGTTGAGCACGTAGCCCATCGGCGTGCCGTTCTTCAGCGTGAGGAAGCCATAGACCGCCTCGAGCAGGAGCCGCCGTTCGGGGATCACGCCGATCGCCGCGAACGACAGCCCGTCTTCCCATTCGACCAGCCGCACGTCGTTGCAGTCGCCATAGGCAAAGGCGTCGAGGTCGCGTTGGCGCGTGACCATCGCGTCGCGCGCCATCTCGACATACCGAGCGCCTTCCTTCGGGTCGAGTTCGCGGACCGCGAGCGGCGACTCGTGCAGCACGGCCTTCAGGTCGGGCCGCGCACTGTGAACCGGTCCCTTCTGGTAGGCGACGCGAGCGACCGGTGCAGCAGCCAGCGTCCGCGACGGCGTGCCCTTATCCGGAGCGAGCCGCAGCCACAAACCGAGCGCTTCGTAAGCCTTCTCGTGGACGAACGGGTCGCGGTGCAACGCCTGCATCCGCTGCACTACGTAGGTTGCGTCCGTCGTCTTGTTGCCGCGCTGCAGGTCGATCCACTCGCGGGTCGTACGCTCCTGCTCGTCGAGTGCAGGAGTCTCGGCCCAGCGCGACAACAGCGGCAGCACGCGCGTGAGCGCTTCGACCTCGTCGTCGTCCCAGCAGATGGTCAGTTGGCGCGGAAACTTGGCGGCAAGGCGCGCCGCCGTGGCGGCAAAGAACAGGTACTGGATAGCGGTCCCCGCCACACCAGTGTCCTCGAGTTGGGTGGCAAATCGACGCAGGTCGCGGCGTTGCGCAAACGTGCGCAGCAGGCCCTGTGCTGCCTTCAACACGCGCTCGTCATCGGGGTAGGCCCGCACAAAGCACAGGTGCTCGTGGAGCTCCAGCACCGCCGCAGCAGTTGGCAACTGCAGGTGGCGAAGGCTTCGCAGCAGGGAGAGCTTGGTGGCCGCGGCGGCCGGCGAGAACTCGAACTTGGTGCGGAGGAGCGCACGCAGGGCCGTCATAGTCATCAGGAGCGATGGTGCCGGCGACCGCTGCTCTTCGCCAGTCGCTGCTCGGCCCACCAGACGGGAGCCGTTCGGCGCTTTCGCTGCGCGCGCCCCTTTGCGATCATGCTCCGCCCCCATGCGAACGCATCCCGGACTCGGACTCGCTGCAGCAGCTTGGCTCGCCCTCGCCGCTGCGTTCGCGCCCGCGCAGGAGCCCGCACCTGCACCCACACCGGCACCGGCACCCACACCGGCACCTGCCCCGAGCGCCAGCGAGCGCCTCGAAACCTGGCCTTCTGGCACGGTCAAGCTGCGCGTGCCGCTCGACGAGCAAGGTCGCGAACACGGGCTGATGGAGACCTTCGCCGAGAACGGCACCAAGACCTCGGCCATCAACTGGGCCCACGGCCAGAAGCACGGCACGGCCAAGGAGTGGGACGAACAGGGCAAGAAGCTGCGGTTCCTCGCGTTCAAGGACGGCGCGCTGCACGGCCGCTGCGAAGAGTTCCACGCGACCGGCCGCACCAGCAGCGCCGGCAGCTACCGCGACGGCCTTCGGACCGGCCCCTGGACCTTCGAGGACGAGACCGGCCTGCGCCGCAAGACCGCCGACTACAAGGACGACCTGCAACACGGTCCGACTCGCATCCACCTCGGCGACAAGCTCGCGAGCAAGCAAACGTGGAAGCTCGGGGTGCTGGAAGAGCGCGACGGCCTGCGCCCCTTTGCCATCCCGAAGCTGCAGCGCATCCGCGATCTCCGCGCGATCCACGACGCCGCGCCCGGATCGCTCGACGCGACCGATCCCCTGGCCGCCGAACGCGCAGCGGCATTGCGCCGCCTGCAGACCTACCGCGCCTTGTGTGGATTGCCGTTCGCCGGCATGTCGCTCGTGCCCGAATGGAACCAGAAGTGTGATGCCGCCGCCGAAGTCTGCCGCCGCATCGGCAAGCTCGACCACACACCACCGAAACCCGACGGCGTCGACGACGTGCGCTATCAACTTGGCTACGAAGGGGCGGGCCACAGCAATCTCGCGATCGACGACTCGCTGCCATCCTCGGTCGACGGCTACATGGACGACAGCGACGCGTCCAATATCGATCGCATCGGCCACCGCCGCTGGTGCCTCAATCCGCCGATGAAGAAGACCGGGTTCGGCAGCGACGGCACGTTCCACGCGATGTGGTCGTTCGACGAGAGCGGCCAAGATCCCAAAGGGCTCGACGCCGTCTACTACCCGCCGCCCGGCTACGTGCCGGTGGACCTGTTCTCGCCGCGGCGCGCGTTCTCGATCATGATCGTGCGCGGCACGACACCCAAGAAGGACGACCTCGCGGTCTCGCTGCGAGCTCTCGACGACGACTTCATGCCGATCGGCGGTGAGTTCGGCCTCGATCATTGCGAGGTGGCCCCGAGTGGCTTCGGCGGCCAACCGTGCATCGTCTTCCGACCGACGGGTTTCGCCGTCGAACCCGGCGTCCGCTACCTGATCGAGGTCAGCTACGACAAGGGCAAGACGCACCAACACGTCTACATCGTCGAGTTCGTCGAGGGGATCGTCGAGGGTGGAGCCGGCCGATGAGTTCGTTCGAAGAACTCGACGTGCAGAACACGCCCTTGGGCGAACTGATCCTGCGCCGCCGTCAACCGGTGTCGATGCCGGGCACCTTCGTCCACGAGGTCAAACTCGACGGGCGCTTCCTGATGTCGAGCCTCGTGGCCGACAGCGAACGCGAACTCGCGCGCCGCGGGCTCGCGCGCCTCGCTCGCGGCGATCTCGCGGTGATGGTCGGCGGCCTCGGGCTCGGCCACACGGCAGCGGCGGTCTTGCAGGATCCGAGAGTGCGTTCGCTCGATGTCGTCGAACTGCTGCCCCAGGTCATCGCGTGGCACACGCGACGATTGGTGCCGATGGGCGAAGTGCTCTGCAACGACGCGCGCTGCCGGCTCGTGCAGGACGACTGCTTCGCGCGTCTGCTGCGCGAACCCGATCGTCGCTACGACGCGATCCTGATCGACATCGACGACGCGCCCGACGACGTGCTCGATGCGTCGCACACGGGGTTCTACTCGGCTACCAACCTCAGGATGGCGAAGCGCTGGCTCGCGCCGGACGGTGTGTTCGCGCTGTGGACGAACGTCGAGGCGCGCGATCCGTTCGCCGGGCGGTTGCGCGAGGCCTTCGCGCAGGTCGAGTGCGAGGACGTCGTGTTCGACAACCCGCTGCTCGAGGAGTCGGAGACCAACGCGCTGTACTTCGCGCGCGGGTGAGGCGGGATCAGGGGCGGATT
>CAMBXM010000050.1 GCA_945871815.1 Singulisphaera sp. GP187 | reverse complement strand
CATTGGTGCGACTACCGGGAGCGATCTGGTCGACGTCGGTATCGAAGCTGAAGCGCAGGGTCCCGTAGTCGAGGAGGCACGGCGGTGACCTCAAAGGAGCTTCAGCGCGAACGCACCTATCTGTCCGCGCTGCTGCTCCTCTCAGGGCTCTGTTGCGCGGTCGTCACCATCGGCACACAGACGGCGGTGCAGGCGAATCGACTTCGCCGTGCGCAGCTACGGCACCTCATTGACTGCGTTTCTCGGCCCGAGGTTCGCCAGGAGGGCCCGATCTCGGAACTCAACGGCATGTTTGGTAGCCGGTTGCTGCGCGTCACGACTACACAAGGGCCCGCGATCGTGTTCGAGTGCGGTGCTGGCGGAGGGCGTTCGTGAGCGCCGCCCGTGCGAGGGCTCGCGGTGCAGTGCTGAGCTTGGGACTCGGCTGGTTGTGGTCCTCCCCTCTCGCTCTTGGTGCGATCATCGCCGGCTGCCTTGCGGCGCTCGTCTTGGAGCGCGCCCTGGGGGCGCTCGCAGACACAGCGGAAGTGCGGGGCGATATCCACGCGCTTGCAGCCCGTGTCGCGGCTGAGTCGGCGGCGAGTGACTACGTGAGCAGCGGTGGGGTCGATGTTGCACGCGCGATCGACACGGGCAACGGGCTCATCGTCGAGACGACCATCGCGCCACTGGCGGACGGTTCGCAGTTGAGGTTGTCGGCGCAAGTCGCCGAGCAGCGCTTCGATTTCCTGTTTCAGCAGATCGCCGGCGGGACGCCACCGGCCTTCGGTCGTTCGTTGACTGTTGCGCCAGAGGCGGTCGTGCCATCGGAGTGGCTCACGACAAACACCATGGTCCGCGAAGACCTGCCGCGGTTCTCGGCCGCACCGTCGCCAGTGCTTTTGGGCGCGGTGGCCGCAATTGCCGTGGTGGATGCCGGGCTCGCGTTGCTCCGACTGCCGGCTGGCACCGATCGTTGCGACTACGTGCTCGGCGGGGGGCGGGACCAGCGTGCTCCCAGGATCCCCGAGGGGGGCGTGGTTCAGGTGATCGGCAACCTCTGGGTGGATTGCTCCGGAGCGCCGCTCGAACTCACGCTGCCAGGCGACCTGACGATCGTCGTGCATGGAAACGTGTACCTCGGTCGTTCCGTGCGCGTGCTTGGTCCTGGCAAACTCACGATTGCGACCTGCGCCGACGGTGGCACGAGCTTCATCGATCGAGACGGCAACGGCCGCTGGTCGCAAGGAGAAGATCTGCTCGCTGCGGTGGCGTTCGCGGGGCCAGTGGAGGGGGCGGGCAATGTCTATGTCGGCATGCCTCGCGAGGCCGCGACGTCGATCGACTTGCAGCTCGGCCTGTTCGTCGCGGGCGCCTTGCACGTCGGAGCCGAGGAGGCTCGGCTCCATGGTCCGGTGGTGCTGGCCGCCGCAGGGGTCCGGATCGGGAAGGGCGCTGGGCAACTGCTCTGTGCCGGCACCCGATTGCCGTCGTTGTGGCGGGCCACTCTCCCGGGTTTCGTTGCAGTCGGCGGACCGCGCCCTGGCCCGCTGACGCCACTCCATCAGGAACCTCTTTACCCGGCGGCACCCGCTCGCTAACGTTCGCGCCCCCGTCTGCGGGGTCGTAGCTCAGTTGGTAGAGCGCTGCGTTCGCAATGCAGAGGTCAGGGGTTCGACCCCCCTCGACTCCACCAGATCCCGCCTCGGATCGTCCGCTTCGGCGGTAGCGATCCGGGGCGGCTGACTTCTTCTGCAACTAGCTTCTTGGGCAACTGGAAGTGGTTGGCCTGCAGGTGGTTGGCATCGCAGGATGCCGCGGTCGCCGCCGGGTCAGAGGTGGTGGGTCTGCCGCGCGTTGCCACCCCACGGAGCCCGTCGCATTCGCATTCCGATCGGCCCTGGGGCTGCCGCAGGCGCCGCCTTGGTTCTGACTTCGTCGACGTTCTCTCGTGCCGCATCGCTACTACACGCCTGAACTCGCCAACCGTGCGCTACCACTGGTCGCGCGCATCGTGGCCGACGTCAAATCGACCGCAGATCTGTTGGCGAGAGTCATCGAGTCGCACCAGCGGTCCGAGCGACCTCGCGATGCCGCATGGCAGGACGAGCTGGACAGCCAAGTCGAACCGCTCGCGGTGCGGTGGCGGGCCCTCTTTGCGGAGCTGAGTGAGCTCGGTGTCGAGTTGAAGGATGCGCGAACTGGGCTGATCGACTTTCGCGCCCGCCGCCGTGGGGCTGACGTCTACCTCTGTTGGCGTCTGGGGGAGGCCTCGGTGCTGTTCTGGCACCCGCTGGAGACCGGGCTGCCAGGACGCGAGCCGATCAGCACGTTCTAGGCCGAGGGGCATGACGCTCGACCGTCCGTCCGACCGTCGAAGAACTCCGCGCTCGCAGCACAATTCCCCGCGTGCCTGTTGCGGGTCGGTGCATAGAATCGCGCGCCCTTTTCTCCCTCAGAAGCACTCCGCATGGGCCGTCCGGTCATCGTCTCCGCCTGCCGCACCGCAATTGGCAGGTTTCAAGGTGGTCTCGCGTCGTTCACTTCGCCGCAGCTGGGTGGCCTCGTCGTCAAAGAAGCGCTGCGACGAAGCGCCGTGCCGGCCGACCAGATCGAGGAGGTGCTGATGGGGTGCGTGCTCCAGGCTGGACTCGGGCAAAACCCGGCGCGCCAGTCGCTGCGTCTTGGTGGTATCCCGGACAGCGTTGGCGCGGTGACCATCAACAAGGTCTGTGGCAGCGGCCTCAAGACAGTGATGCTGGCGGCGCAGGCAATCAAGGCCGGCGATCTCAAGGTCGCGGTCGCAGGTGGCATGGAGTCGATGAGCAACGCGCCGTACTACCTGCCAGCCGCTCGCACGGGAATGCGCTTGGGCCACGGCCAAGCGCTCGACGGGATTGTCTGGGACGGTCTCTGGGACCACTACAACGACTTTCATATGGGCAACACCGCTGAGCTGGTTGCCAAGAAGTACATGGTCTCGCGCCAGGACCAGGATGCCTATGCCGCCGAGAGTCATCGGCGCGCAATCGCCGCGCAGAAGGCGGGCCACTTCGATGCCGAGATCCTGGCTGTCGAGGTCAAGCAGAAGAAAGGTGAGTCTCTGTGGGTCAAACTCGACGAGAGTCCGCGGGCCGACAGTACAGCAGAGTCGCTGGCTCGACTTCGTCCGGCGTTTCAGCCGGATGGCGGCACCGTGACTGCCGGCAACGCCAGCTCGATCAACGACGGTGCCAGTGCTCTGGTGGTCTGTGACGAAGAGTGGGCCAAGAGCCACGGCATCAAGCCGATTGCACGCATCCTTGGCTACGCCACCGGCGGGCTGGCGCCCGAGTGGGTCATGATGGCTCCTGAAGTCGCGACCAAGAAGCTGTGCGGGCTGCTGAAGTGCAGTCCACAGGACTTCGACCTTGTCGAGATGAACGAAGCGTTCTCGGTGCAGATGGTCGCATTGCAGCGCCAACTCGAGGTCGATCCTTCCAAGTGGAACGTCCACGGCGGCGCCGTGGCGCTTGGCCACCCGATCGGTTGCTCCGGCTCTCGCGTGCTCACGACCCTGCTGCACGCGCTTGCGGCGCACGGCAAAACCCGAGGTCTTGCTGGGCTCTGCCTCGGCGGCGGCAACGCCGTGACGATGGCCGTGGAGCGCATCTGAGCCCAACAGCCGACCTTTGCCCGTTGCCGCTGGCTTCGCGGCATCTGATCACTGAGACCGACGAACGAGACGATTCCTGATGAGCACCTTCCAATCCCTGCCGAAGGCCGTTGCCGTGATCGGCGCTGGCACCATGGGTAACGGCATCGCCCAGACGTTTGCGACCTGTGGCGTCGACACTTTCATGGTCGACGTGAAGCAGGAGTTTCTCGACCGCGGCGTCGCAGCCGTACACAAGAGTCTCGCGAAGTTTGCCGAGAAGGGCGTGCTGACAGCGGATCAGGCCGACGGGGCCAGGAAGCGCTTGGTCGCGACTTCGGACATGGGTTGCCTTGCGAAGGTCGATCTCTGCATCGAGGCTGTCACCGAGAGTCTCGACGTCAAGACCAAGGTCTTTCAGGCGGCCGACGCGGCGATGCCTTCGCACGCCATTCTCGCGAGCAACACGTCGTCGATCTCGATCACGGTTCTTGGCGCCAAGACGAAGCGTGCAGATCGCGTCGTCGGCATGCACTTCATGAACCCCGTGCCGCTCATGAAGCTCGTGGAAGTGATCAACGGCAACGACACGAGTGCAGCAACGACCGAAGCTGTGCTCGCGTGGTCCAAGGGGCTCGGCAAGATCCCGGTCTCGGCCAACGACTACCCGGGCTTCGTCGCCAATCGCATCCTCATGCCGATGATCAACGAGGCCGCGTTTGCCTTGATGGAAGGCGTGGCTACGCGCGAGGCCATCGACGAAATCATGAAGCTCGGCATGAACCACCCCATGGGCCCGCTGACGCTCGCCGACTTCATCGGCCTCGACGTTTGCGTCTCCATCCTCGATGTTCTGAAGGAAGGCCTCGGCGACGACAAGTATCGCGCCTGCCCTCTGCTGCGCCGCCTGGTGCATGCTGGCCACTTGGGCCGCAAGACGGGCAAGGGCTTCTACGACTACAAGCAGGGCAAGTGAGATGAGCGCAACCCACGCCAACAACGCTCCGCAAGTCGTCGACTACGAGTTGTCCACGGAGTTGCTTGCGTTCCGCAGCCAAGTTCGCGACTACGCGAACACCTATCTCGGCAAGGCCGCCGAATGGGATGCCGAAACCGCGTTTCCTCGAAGCGCCATCGACGCCGCAGCGAAGTTGGGATTGCTGCGCACGACGGTCAGCAAAGCGCATGGTGGCTCGGAGATGGGCAACCTCGCCAGCTGCGTGATGCTCGAGGAGATCAACGCCGTGTGCCCGTCGACTGGCGTCACGATCTCTGTGCACAACTCGTTGGTGAACTCACTGGTCGGCAAGTGGTGCAGCGAAGACCAGCGGAGTCGGTACTTTCCGAAGCTGGTCACTGGCGAATGGCTCGGCGCCTACTGCCTGTCCGAGGCGTTCTCAGGCAGCGATGCCGCGGCGCTGCGCTGCGACGCCAAGCTGCAGGGTGACCACTACGTGATGAACGGCGCCAAGCTGTGGATCACGACTGGGAGCGAAGCCAAGCTGTTCATCGTGTTCGCCCGCACTGGCCCCGATCGGGTGAAGGGCATCTCGGCGTTCGTCGTCGAGAAGGACTATGCCGGCGTCGGTGTCGGCAAGAAGGAGCGCAAGCTCGGTCTGCGTGGCTCGCCAACAACCGAGATCGTTCTGGAGAACGTGAAGGTGCCGGTGAAGAACCGCATCGGCGACGAGGGCATTGGCTTCACGATTGCGCTCGACACGCTCGACGGCGGCCGCCTCGGCATCGCGTCGCAGTCGCTCGGCATTGCCCGTGCCTGCATCAAGTTGATCGAGCAGCACCTGGCCGGTCAGGTCGATGCCAAAGGGCGTCCTACTGCGTCGCAGCCGGATCAATGGACGTTTGCCGACCTCGCGTCGGACCTCGACGCCTACCGCATGCTCACCTGGCGCGCGGCGATCCTGCGCGATCGCGGCATTCGCTGCACCACTGAGGCGGCGATGGCGAAGTTGTCGGCTTCGCGTCTCGCGAACCGCGCCGCGCGAGCGGCAGTTGCGATCCTTGGTCAGCAAGGCGCCAGCGGCGCGTCGACGGCCGAACGTTGGCTGCGCGATGCGCGCATCACCGAGATCTACGAAGGCGCGACTGACATCCAGCGACTGGTCATCGCGCGAGGCCTGCTGGCCCCGTGATCCGGAGCATCGACCCCCAATGAGCTATCAGACACCGCCGCCGCCTCCTGGCGTGCCACCGCAAGAACCGCAATGGCGCGGGGCCGGGCCAGCTGCGCTGCCGCGCGAAAACCGCGGCGTTTCTTTCTTCGTCGCCATCTTCCTTGGCTTGCTGCTGTTGGTCTCGGCTGGCCTCAATGTGCTGCTGTTGCTGGTGAGCGTTGGCAGCTTTGCGACGGCTGGCATGTCTGGGTTTGACGGCGAAGCTACGAACTACGATGTCGTGCGCGTCGGTGGCGATGCGAGTGCCAAGTCACGCGTGCTCCGCATCCCGATCGTGGGCGCGATCGCCGAATCCCAGAGTCCGCTGCTCGGCGCGAGTGGCGGTACCGTGTCCGACGTGCGCCGGGCACTCCGTTATGCAGAGAGCCACGACGACATCGTTGGACTGTGGCTCGCCATCGACTCGCCTGGCGGTGGGGTCACCGACAGCGACGAGATCCATCGGCTGCTGACCAAGTGGAAGCGCGAGCACCCGAACGTTCGCGTCCTGGCGTCGTTTGGCGACATTGCGGCCAGCGGTGGCTACTACATCGCCTGCGCCGCCGATCGCATCGTGGCGCGGCGCTCGACGATCACTGGCAGCATCGGTGTCATCATGAGCACCTGGAACGTGACCGACGCCGCGCGCCGGCTCGGCATCGAGCAGGTGGCCATCAAGTCGGAACACACGCCCTACAAGGACGTGATGTCGATGACGCGACCGATGTACGACGCCGAGAAGAAGATGCTGACCAGCATCGTCGAAGAGCTCTACATGCAGTTCGTCGACGTTGTCGACGCCGGCCGCGACAATCTCGATCGCGCGCAAGTGATGGCTCTCGCAACGGGCGCGATCTACAGCGCCGGGCAGGCGCTGGAGAACGGGCTGATCGACGAGATTGGCGATCCATCGACCTTCGAGGCGTGGTTCACCGAACGGGAGGCCGTCCAGTTCGTGGAGCAGCGCCGTCGGCCGTCCATGCGCGACCTGTTGTTCGGCGCCGAAGCCAAGGCGCCGCCGGATCTCGCGGCGATCACTGCACATCTGCTCAGCTCCTCCACAGGGCCGCGCTTTCTCTACTTCTGGCAAGGAGCTCGCTGAAGCGAGCCGGTCACACACGCGATGCACAACCTGCAACTCACCGACGACCAGACTCTCGTCCTCGATACCGTCATCAAGTTCGTCCAGGACGTCGTGGCGCCCTCGGCGCAAGAACGGGATGAGCATCGCCACTTCGCCCGCGACGAGTTCGCGGGACTGGCAGACCTCGGGTTGTTCGCGTTGCCGGTAGCGGCGGAAAAGGGTGGCGCTGGGATGGGATTGCTCCCGCTGGCCGCCGTCTGCGAAGAGATTGGGGCGCATAGCGGTTCACTGGCGCGCCTGCTGACTTCACAGGTGCAGTGCGCCGCAGCCCTTGCCAGCGTCGACGCCGAAGCCCTCGAGGCCGTCATGGCGGGCACCAAGCTCGCTGCGTGGGTGGGGCTCGAACATGGCGTTGTGTGCGCGGGTGGCAAGCTCAGCGGCAAGGCGGAGTTGGTCCCGGCTGCTGGCGAAGCCGCAGTGCTGGTCGTCGCGGCTCGCGACGGCAACGAGGTCGTGCTCGCAGTAGTTGAGTCCTCGACCTGCAAGCGCACTGCACTGCGCGCTCTCGGGTTTGCCAGCGCTGCGCCCGCCCGCGTCGAGTTTGCCGGCGCAGCGGCGACGATCGCCTCGCGCGGTGCCGCCGCCGCGGCCGCTGCGCGCGCCGCCGACATGATCGCTTGGCTCGGCAGCGCAGCTGCATGTGTTGGCGCTGGTCGTGCCTCGGTCGCATTCGCGCACAAGCATGCCGGCGAGCGCATCGCCTTCGGCAAGCCGCTGCTGGTGCAGCAGGCCGTTGTTCGCAAGCTGGTCGAGAGCCAGCGCGGGATCGACGCGGCGCGCCAGTTGGTCTACCACGCGGCGCGGGTTCACGATCTCGGCCAGGACGCCGAACGGGCTGCACTCCAGGCGCGAATCGCGGCGGTCGATGCCGCTGTCTACGCGGCGGACGAAGCCATTCAGATCCACGGGGGCTTTGGCTACGTGGTCGAGTATCACGTCGAACGGCACTACCGCGACAGCAAGACCACCGAAGTGCTCGACGGTGGCAATGAGCGCGGCCGGGATCGACTTGCGGCGCTCCAGTTCGGCGGCTGAGTTCGCAGGTGTGCGCCCGATGCCGGGCGTGCCACTCCTCGCGCGGTCAGCCCCGCATGCGGCCAACCTCGCGCAACTCAGTAGATCTGGGCCGCTGCGCCTTCGCTGCCGACCAGGCCCGCGGCGTTCGCGCCGTTCTGAGCGCCGAACCACTGCAGCCCGAAGACAAGGCCGACGAGGGCCGCATCGTTGGGGATGCCGAGCGGAACGTCTGCTGCGCCGGCGGCATTGAGCGGCAGTCCCGCCTGCAGCACTGGGTCGCTCCACAACAGGCAGGTGCCAAGGCCGATGGATTGCAGCGGTACCGGCAGTTGCTGGCCGAACACGGTGCTGAAAGAGAATCCGAGACCGAGGCAGAGCAGCGCGTTGGTGTTCGGCGCGCCGTTGCGCAGACCGACGCGGAAGGCGGCGTTCCCGAGCGTCGGCTGCGCATCGAACTGGAAGGTCACGGTGCCGGGACTTGCGCAACTCGTGCCGTATGGCATCAGCGATGCCGACTGCGTCCTTGGAGCAGCGATGTCGAGGATCGGTGTCGCAGCTGTGTAGATCGGAGTGCCGCCCAACAGTTCGCTGAAGATCTGCGTGCCGTCGGTCCACACGGCGGTGCCAAAGCGCGTGGCGGCGATGCCGGTGATGAACGTCGTCGAGGTCGAGGTCGTGTTGGTGATCGCGCCACTTGCCGGGTCGATGCGCAGGATCAAGCCCGTGGTTGTGCCGACCAGCAGTTCCAACGTCGGTGACCACGCGATGGCGCGCGCGGGCGGATACGTAGCCAGAGTGCGCGTGGCGCCGTTCGAGTGGTTGACGGCCAGAATCTGCGACGCAGGGCCCGGCGTCTGCAAGAGCACAAAGACCTCAGGATCGACCGCGACCAAGTCGACGGCCAAAGGCACAGCGGCGATTGCGAGGTTCGCCCCGCCGGTCTTGGGCACTGCGAACAACTGGCCGCCACGCAGCGTGAACACCTTCGTGGCGCCGACGTCGAGTCGCTCGGAGGCCTCCCGCCCGAGCGCGCCCCAGGTGTTGGCGCCAAAGCGCGCAAGGCCGCGGATCGACGATGACCAGGTGCCGCCGAGCGAGCTGCCGCTTGTTTCGAAGTACACCTGACTCGCGTCGCGTGGATCGACGGCGATCGCGGTCATGGCTGAAAACACCGTCTGGTTCTGCACCACGGCGCTGCCGCGACCGAGGACGTCGACCAAGCGGAAGGCCGGCGGTGTATTGCCCTGCTGCACAGGCACGAGTTCGAGCACGAACACACTCTCGGCAGGTACTTGTGCAGCCAGAGACCCGGCGGCGAGCGCCAGCAACCAAGGAGCGGCGAGACAACAGGAACGAAGCGACAAGGGCATGGCGGAACGCGATTGTGGTGGTGCCCGGTCGGATGCGAAGGGGGCGCTGTCCGCGGCCGTTACCGGTGCGCGCTGGCCCACTGCTTTGCGCGCTGTTGCGCAGTGTGCCAGATCCGACGGATCTTCGCTGGCTGCAGCAACTGTCGGCGCGTGCGGAGGTACGCCCGGGTGAAGGCTAGGACCGGTCCGAACCCGCCGGGCTCCCCAGCGGCTCCGAACGCGGCCAGCAGTCGCCCAAGGTCCGTGCCTTGGCCGCGCGTGTCGTCGCAGCGTTTCCGCCGCACGCCGTCGAGGTCCACCATGCAGACCTCGTCAGTCGACGGGTCGCGGACGAGGTTCTCGAACTTCAGGTCTCGATTGCGCAGTCCGTGCGCATGGAGGCGTCCGATCGAGGTGCCGAGGCTCGCTGCGGCACCGAGGAGTTCGCTGCCGTGCAGCGCGCCACCGTCGAGTTCCTGCGCTACCGAAGGCATCGGCAGGCGCCGCGCAAACACGTAGCCGAGGTCGTGGCGCGACGCGAGGGCAACTGGCTCGGGTTGACTCACACCGGCGAACTTCAGCCAGTACATCGCCAAGAACAACTTGCGCGCAGCACCTTGCTCGCGCTCCTTGACGGCGAGGTCGGGCAGCAACCACACGGCGCCGCGGCGGCCTTCCTTGTCGGCCCTAGGGGGCGCAGCGGTGAACTCGCGACATGCTTCGTGCAGCGGTTCGCGGTCGATTTCGTCCTCGAGTTGGTGCAGATGCCAGCGGAGTTCGCCGCGCCGCCTTTGCGGCACGACGGTGTGGCGGCAGTTGCGCGAGCAGCGGCGACCGAACGAGATCAACCCGCGGTGCCGGGTTGCCCGGGCTGCGAGAACCAGCTGCATGGCGAACTCGTCAGGGAGCTCGCTCCCGGCCGACAGGTACGCGAGCAGCAGGGGCTGTGCTGCGGGGTCGACTGGGCCGCCATCGAGCGGGTGGCAAAACGTCGCTAGCGCTTCGGCGCGTCGCTGAATCGATGGTTCGCCGCTAAGCCGCACCGAGGAGAGGTCGAGTAGCCACGGCAGGCCGCGACCGTCGACGACGACGTTTCCCGGGTGCAGGTCGCCGGGAAGGAAGCCCCGATCGTGCATGCGGCGCAGCAGCCGACCGGTGTGCTGCAAGGTCTCGGCCGGCAGGTCGAAAGCGAACTGTGTGGCGCCGGGGATCGTCCGCGTCAGCAGGAAACTGCGCGAGCCCCGGTCCTGGTCGTCGAAGGCGCCGCACGCCAGTGGTTCGGCGACCGGCAGGTCGAGCGCTGCAGCGCGCAGCAGGTTCGAGGCCTCGCGCGTGCCGCGATTGCCGCGGATCGCATCGCGGGCGCGGTCAGACAAGGTGATCGCACGGTGGATCTTGAGGTGCACGTCGAGGCCTTCGAACGTACCGCGCAAGATGGTTCGCACGGTGCTCTCCTTGACCACGGTGAGCGCTGCCGTGTGCGGCAGGGCTTCGAACAGTGGTTGCAGTGCGCGCGCGACGCCACCTACCACGGCACCGCGGCATCGCGGGGCGTGGATTGCTACGGATTGCGGCAACGGATCGTTGCTCGGTGCGAGTCCTTGCGGAACCATGGCAGCGGCGATGTGGCGGCTGCACCGATACTACCTGAGGGAGCTCCTGGTCAACGCCAGCATCACGTTCCTCGTGCTGTTCGCGATCGTGGTGATTTCTCTGGTTGCCCGCGGTGTTCAGCGTGCCCAGGGCGGCGAACTGTACGACGCGGCGGTGATCACGCTGTTTTGGTCCCTTGATGCGTTTCCGCATCTGCTGCCGATCTCGTTCCTGCTGGCGACCGTACTGACGTTCACGCGGGCCAATCAGGACCGGGAGATCACGGCTCTCCGCAGTGCCGGGATCAGTCCGCGGGTGCCGATGATGGCGGCTGTGCTGATCGGCATCCTGCTGTCGATTTTCGGGTCCCTGACACTGCACTACGTGCTGCCCGAGATCCACTTTCGCAAGTACCGCGTCATCGTCGAGGTCGTGCGCAACGTGATCATGAACACGGGCCTCGGCGCCACCGACGATCGGGTGTCGATTCCTGGCACCGACATCGCGCTGACCTACGGGCGGCGCGAGGACTCCGGTCGCGATGAGGACTTTGTGCTGCGCGACTGTTGGCTCTACTTGCCCGACGATCGTGGCAAGGAGATCGGCTCGCTCTCACCCTTGGTGCACGTGGACAAGGTGTGGATCCCGCGCACAAAAGAGGGCGACACTTCGCTGCGCGTGGTCCTCGAGGGCACCACCGACCCACTTACGGGCGTCGGCTTCGAGCGTCACGAACACTACTTTCCGCTTCGCGCCATCAGCGAAGGCACGCGCCGCGACGAACGCGATGACGACATGGTCAGCAGCCAGCTGCTCGCCGAAGTCTTGCGCGGCCAGCACGAACAGCCGATGGGCGCCCGCTACACGCTCAACCGGCGTACGTGCTTTGCGATCCTGCCGCTGCTGCTCGGGCCGCTCGGTTACTGCCTTGCGCTCGCTGCGCGCAATCGCGGTCGCGCCCTGGCACTGGTGTTGTCGCTGCTGCCGCTGCTCGTCTTCTACGTCGGCGATGTGCTCGGCGGCAAGATGCTCCGTGTCACCGACGAACCGTTGAGCGGCTGGTTGCCGGCCGTCCTGCTCGTGGTCCTGGGTACGCCATTCTGTTGGTGGGAGTTGCGCAAGTGAGGCAGAACCTTGATCGCTATGTCAGTGGCGCGGTCTTGGGCTCGATGCTCGCGTCGCTCGTGTTCTTTCTGTTCCTGACCATCCTGCTGGACCTGCTGAACAACCTCGGTGGCTACCTCGACAAGGCCGACAACTTGGGCATGAGCACCATGCAGCTCTTTGGCTTTCTCGGCGGCTATTACCTGCGGCTCGTCCCGTTCAGTTTCGTGACCATCGCGCCCTTTGCGACTGTGATCGGCTGCATGTTCGCGATCGCGCGCCTGATGACGCAGAACGAGCTGCAGCCGATGCTCTTCGTCGGTCGTAGCATGATGCGCGTCCTTCGACCGGCGTTGTTCGCCGGGGTTGTCATGGCGCTGTTGATGGGTGCATGCTGGCAATGGGTGGTGCCCAGCATTTCGGCGGACGTGACGCAGGTTCAGTCGGTCCTCAGCGGTGGTGAGCGCACCATCCGTAACTTGGTGATCGAGGTGCGCGGCGAGACCTTTCTCGGGTTGCAGGTGCAGCGCTACGAGCCAGAGTCCCGGCGAATGCACGCGGTGCACCTGCTCCGTCGGGGCACCCAACCAGGCGATGCCGTGCTCATTCTGGCTGACGCGGCTCAGTGGGACGACGCCGTGGGGGACTGGCGACTCGAAAACGGGGTGCACCGAACCGCCGATGACGACGCGCCGTGTGAGCTGCTTGGTGCCCCCGAGTGGACGCCCGCTCTGGTGCTGCAGCGCGGTCAGGCCGACGTGCCTTGCGAGCTGCTGTCCTACGATGAACTGCTCGAAACGCGCGTGCAGCGGCCGAACCGAAAGGACGTCCAGATGGCTCTGCACCGCCATGTAACGTATCCGCTCGCCAACTTGATCCTGCTGCTGCTGGCGCTGCCCTTTGCGATCCACTTCGAGCGAGGCAGTCGGATCGAGCGCGTCTTGAGCGCCATCGGGGTGTGTGCCGGCTACCTCTTGTTTGATCTGACCTGTCAGAACCTCGGCTTCAACGGGCACATCCACCCCGTGGTCGCCGCTTGGTCGCCGACGATCCTGTTCGGGTCGCTCGGCGTGGTCCTCTTCGGTAGCGTACGGACCTGAGGTTGCGATGAGCGAACCGAAGCGACTTCCTGGGTGGGTGGTGGTGATCGCGCTGTTGCTGTTCGTCGCCGCTGCCGGTCTCGTGATTGTGCTCAGCACGCGTCGCTGAGTTGTAGTCTCGCGTCTGGTTGCATCCGCGGTTGGTGGTGCAGGCGAGGATGCAGTCTCCTTCGACGCCATCGTCTTGCCTCACCCGCTGTGCGGCGTGCGTCCTGAGCAGTGCGGTCCTGGCGGGTGGCGCGATCGCCGTAGACCGCACGCAACCACTGGCGGATCGTCCCGGCACAGTTTCCTGTGCGCTCGATCGCCGCGAGGCGGCCCGTGGTGTTCCGCCGTCGCCCAATGGCCTTGCGCCGATGCGGAAGCGGTCCAATCTGGGACGTCGCACAAGAATCTGACCGTCAAGCTGCTGCTGAAGGGGTTTCTTCCTAGAGGGGTGCAGCTATTCTCACGCATCTCCCGACCGGTCCGTACACCGGTCACTCCATCCATCCATCCAAAGAGTCATGCACAAGACCCTGGCCTCCCTCACGGCAATTGCCGTTGCTACCGCCTCATTGTCGGCGCAGTGCGTTGCCCCCACCGGCGCACAGAACCTCTCGACGACGTACTTCGGTACGACGTTCTACGCGGCGGCGACGCCTCCTCTGTACGGTGTCAGCCTCGATCCGGGTGTTGCGATTCGTTGCAACCTCGCGGTCAACGCCAACATCAACATCACGGCGGTCGGCTCCAACTTCCTGAATGACGGCGGCACCTACGCCACCGTTCCGTGCCCGAACCTCGTCGGCGCCCCCAATGGCACCTGCGAAGTCTGGGTTGTGCCGAACGACACGGTCCTGAACCCGGCCCTGTTCACCGCCAACGCCTACACCCACAACCCGTCGGTCCCACCGATCGCTCCGTGGACGCATCTGTCGACCGCGGCGACGCACGTCAGCAACTTGGTGTTCGCCGCGCCGGACACGCCATCGACGGCGACCTTCAACCCGCCGCTCGCTTTGGCCGCTGGCAACTACGCCGTCGTCTTCGTCTTCGTGCCGAAGGGCGTCGCGACGCTGCCGCCAGGCACGGGTATCCCGGCCAACGCCGTCACGGACCGCATCCACCCGCTGTTCACCAACCTGACCAGCCAGCCAGGTCCGTCGACGTACTCGGACGGCTTCATCACGATCAGCAACCCCGGCGTCATCAGCCCGGCGTTCGCCAACGGCGCCCTGTCGCCGGCGTCGACCCCGACGCCGTTCATGCCGAACTTCAACATCACCTACACGCTCGGCGCGCAGCTCGCGTACCAGACGCCGTATGGTGTTGGTTGCTATGACCGCAAGCAGTCGTTCTACGAGAGCTTTGCTGCGACCCCCGTTGTTAACGGTGGCCCGATCGATCTCCAGAACTCGGCGATTTCGATGTTCAACGTTGGCAACAACTACATCGCCAACACGGGCGTGAGCACGTTCCCGTTCAACGGCACCGTCCCCGGTTCGACGCTCTACTACAGCGGTCTCGGTCCGACGACCCCGACGCAAGTCAACACCGGCGCCCCAGGCGTCGCCCTGTTCGGCGATTGGGACGATTCGGTCTCGGTTGCCTACCCGCTTCCGTTCCCCTTCAGCTACGCGGGTGACGGCGGCGTGCCGGCGACCGCGATTCGGATCGGCAGCAACGGTGCGATCTGGCTCAGCGGCACCGCGCCGACCAGCCTGACGTTCAACGGTGGCTACGCTGGCTGGCTGCTCGGGCCGCCAAGCATCGCTGGCGCGTTCATGGATCTGTGGCCCGCCGACTTGTCCACGTTCCAGGGTGGCACGGGCAACATTTTTGCTGACTCGGACGGTGCCAGCTACGTGACGATCACGTGGTCGGGCGTCCGCGAGTACCCCAACACTGCGAACAACAGCGCCAACAACAACTTCCAGATCACCCTCCAGGCGGGTGGTGGTGTGGAGTTGACCTACGGCTCGGTCCGCAACGGCAACTCGTCGCTGCTCGTCGGCTTCACGCCGGGCAATGGCGCCGCCGATCCGGGCACGGGTGCGACGCCGCGGCAGGCGCCGGACCTCAGTGTCGCGATTGCTGGCCCGGGCTACGTCTCGGGTGACGGCGCCGCTCCGTCCGTGATCAGTCTCGCGAACCGTCCGAACTCGGGCGCTCCGCTGATCATCAACACCAACAACATCGACCCAACGGCTCCGATCAACATCACGTTGATCAGCGCCTCGTCGCTGCCCGGCATCGACCTCGCAGGCATCGGCATGGGTGGTTGCAGCGCCTGGATCAACCTGCCGGAAATCGCGTCCTTCCTGTCCTTGGTCGGTGGCGGTTCGGCTTCGTGGCCTGCCCTGGCGAGTATCCCGCCGTCGTTCGCTGGCGTGGACCTCTACGCCCAGTCGGCGCAGCTCGCGACCGGGTTCCCGGTGTCGTACAACAGTGCGAACATCCTGGTTTCGAGCGCGGTCTGCATCCACTTCGATCTGTTCTGATCTGAGTGTGCCTGCCGCTCGGTTTGCCGAGTGGCTCGACGAATCGAGCGGGTGACCTTCGGGTCATCCGCTCGAGTCGTTTCTGGGCCGACGAGTATTGGCTACGCTCGGCGCCATGAGCATCCTGCGAGCACGTTGCGCGGTCGTGATGGCGCTGTTCGTCGCCGCCCTCGTGGGCCAGGACGGGAAACCCAAGAAGCCGCAAGGGAAGGGCGAGAAGGCGCCCAAGGTGCAACTCCCGGGGCCCGAGAAGGACGACCTGATCACGAAGAAGGACAAGGTGGTCGCCGCGCTTGACAAGTTTCTTGCAGCGCACGCTCCCAACAGCAAGCAGAGCACCTGGCGCACGCAGCTGTCGGAGCCGCCCCTTCAGACGTTTCTTGAGACGCACGACTACTTCTGGCATCTCGCGACCAACAAGGGAGAGCTGAGGATCAGGCTGTTGCCGACTGCCGCGCCAATGCACTGCACGAGTGCGATCTACCTCAGTCGCGCGGGCTTCTACGACGGGCTCACGTTCCATCGCGTGATCAAGGGATTCATGGCGCAGGGTGGCTGCCCCAACGGCAGCGGCTCCGGCAATGCGGGCTACACGATGGCTGCTGAGACCAGCGCCGGCGTGAAGCATGACAAGGCGGGGTTGATCAGCACGGCCAACGAGGACGGCAAGGAGAAGACGGATGGCTCCCAGTTCTTTCTGACGTTTGCGGCGACACCGCATCTTGATGGCAAGCACACGATCTTCGGCGAAGTCGTCGCCGGCATGGATGTGGTCGCGGCGATCGACGCGCTCGGTGGCGAAGGCGATGTGCAACAGCCGAGCGAGCCGATCACCATCGTGCGTGCTTGGATCTGCGTGCAGGAGCGCGAGGGCGAGGCAGTGAAGGATGAGGACAAGGCGGCGGCCAAGGGTGACAGCAAGCCGACGAAGAAGCAGGGACCGAAGCCCCTGCCGAGGAGCGACGGCAAAAAGTGAGCGCGGGCTCCGCATGATGCGTGCCCACGTCGTTGTACTGACGGGCGCCGGCGTCTCCGCCGACTCCGGGGTCGCCACATTCCGGGACGCTGGTGGTCTGTGGGAGGGGCAGCGCCCAGAAGACGTCGCCACACCAGAGGCTTGGACGCGGGACCGCGCGATGGTCTGGCGCTTCTACCAGAAGCGTCGAGCGCAGCTGGCCACGGTCCAGCCCAACGCGGCGCATCGCGCGCTTGCGACATTTGCGACCCGTTGCGCGCGCAGCGGCGTGAGGTTCATGCTGATCACGCAGAACGTCGACGACCTGCACGCCCGCGCCGGCAGTGTGGCGCTGCCGATGCACGGCGAACTCGCATCGCTGCGTTGCGAACGCTGCGGGGCGCGAGTGCGAGATCTGGACCACGTCGACCCGGCGCAGTTCTCGCCGTGCGCAGCCTGCGGGCATGAGGCGCTGCGCCCCGACATCGTTTGGTTTGGCGAAGCGCCGTACTTTCTCGCTGAGATCGAGGCGGCGATGAGCACCTGTACGCACTTCCTGGCGATCGGCACCAGTGGCAACGTCTGGCCAGCTGCGGGGCTACTCGGTGCGGCGCGCGGACGCGGAGCAACGACGTACGTCCAGGCACTCGAAGAGCCATCGAATCTCGATCCACGGGATCGCTTCGTGGTGGGGCGCGCGGCGGTCGAGGTGCCGCCGATGTTGGCGGAACTGGCGCGCGAGCTTGGCCTCTGAGGCCGGCGCAGACTCACTGCGCGTCGCGAACGCGCACGGTCGTAGTCGGCGACTTGGCGACGATGCCGCTGCCGTCCTCGCGGTCGACCGATGCGACCATCCAGAGTTGGGCTGCCTTCGGCGCCTGACCGAGCGTGAACTCGTGGGTCGTGCTGGTTGCCGTGCCTTCGAGTTCTGCGACGGTGGCTGTGCGATCGCACCACATCGCGCCAAGCAGGCTGTCCTTCACCGCAACGTCATGCGCTCTGGTCGCGACCAGCAATCGCACGTGATCTCCTGGCTTCACGCCAGACATGCCGATACGCATCGGCTGCCCTGCTTCGGGCACGCCGGTCACGACCCACAGTCGAGGCGGGACGCTGTCGCGTGCGATGTAGGTGCCGAACTGCCGCACGAAGCCCCAGGTCGGTTCGATCAAGAACGACGCTTCGCGGTCAGTCGAACTGCACAGGTCGCCGATTGGCGTCGCCACCACGTCCCACGCGCCGTTGTAGACCTTGAGCCACTCGCCAATGTTCATCCGCGGGTTCTTCCGTCCGCCGCCTTCACCTGGGAACTGCGTCGCCAGCGGCACGAATGCGATCTGTGAGACGCTCGCTTGGTCGTCGCGGCATTGGTAGATGCGGTAGCCGCCGGTGAAGTGTGCGAGCGGAATCGTGTCGTAGGTGTGACTCTTGTGCTCGGCCATGCGGAACGCAGGGTTGTGCGTGGCGTGCTTGCGATTGTTGTCGTCCACGAGCCAGGCAACGAGCTCTGGCATCTCCGCTGACATCAACGCGGTGAAGTCGAGAATGCCGCACTTCGAGATGATCTGCTCGGGCTTGGTCGCGGCGTACGCCCAGGCCTCGAAGCCTGCCGCGAGCCGCTGCTTCCCATCGGGAGTGGGCAAGAGCTGCACGACGTTGTGGAACGACCCCGTGGCCGGACCGGCGTAGTACGCGAGCCGGGGCTGCGTCGTCATCTTCTCGGCGGACACAAACTCGTAGAAGGCGAAGTACGACTGCGCGTTGCGCAGAGGTTGGGCGATCGTGGGCGCCCATACGTCCTTGCCGTCGAGGGTCAGGAACTGACTGTCAAAGAGAGTCTGATCGCCGGCGTCCGGGCCGACGTACATCGATACGCGCTGCGGCTGCAGTGGGTCCTTCGTGAGGTCGTAGAACAGCGCCGGAGCAGCTGCTGGGGTCAGCGGCGCTGGCATCGGCTCGGCCTCGACGTGCACGCCGTTGAGCACCAGCACGCCGCGTTCTTGGTGAATCTGTAGCGTGTGCGCGCCGTGCACCTTGACCGGAACGCCGGGGTCGATCGGCATCGTCACGGTCTTGATCTCGGGGAAGTTCGTGACCTCGGTGATCTCGAGCAGCGGCGTGCCGCGCGAACAGTAGTAGACGAAGTCGCGGGCTTGCCCCTTTGCGTCGATGTGACGGTAGAGCTTGACGTCGGACCACGGAACGCTCTGGCCGGTTGTGGGCCACGCGACGGTTGCCTTCACGTTCCACTGATCATCGACCAGGGCGGCCATGCAGGCGGGACCGCCGGCGATCGCGAACAGCCAGTCATCGCGAGTCTCGCCGAGCTGCTCGTCGAGCCGCGGTCGACGCAGCACGTCGACGCCGAAGTGGCCGGCGCAGCTGGGGTGCGCCAGAGAGAGAATGCGCTCCACGCCAATCGACTCCGCCACCAGTGGATGCTGTGGTATCGCTGGCGCAGGTGCCTGCGGCGCGTCAGCAACTCCGGTCGCGCAGCCTTGCAGTAGCAGTGCGAGCGACAGGATCTTGGAGTCGGGGCGATCGGCTGGCATGACGGGGGAGCATAGTGCGCTGCGTGGCGCGGCCATCGCGCTCATCCGCCGATGGCGGTTCTGGCGCGGAGCGAGAGCTCGTCATGGATCTGCGAGAGCGTCTCCCGCAGCGAATGGCGATAGTCCCAGTTCGGGTAGTGCGATCGGAACTGGCGTACGTCGCTGATCCACCAGCGGTGGTCACCGGTACGCTCCGTGCCCTGGTAGGTCCAATGGAGCTTCTTGTCGGCGATCTGCTCGCACAGCTCTATGGCCTCGAGCATGGAGCAGTTCGAATAGCGACCGCCGCCGATGTTGTAGACCTGCCCTCTGCGCGGGGCCGCAGCGAAGTGTTCGAAGCAGGCGACCAGATCGTCGCAGTGGATGTTGTCTCGGACTTGTTTGCCCCGGTGGCCGTGCACCACGTAGTTCGTGCCGTCTCGGGTGCACTGCATCAGGAACGCCAAGAACCCGTGCAGCGCGGTACCTGAATGGCCGGGTCCGGTGAGGCAGCCGCCGCGGAACACGACGGTGTTCATGTCGAAGTAGCGACCGTACTCCTGCACCATCACATCGGCGGCGAGCTTGGAGACACCGAACAGCGAGTGCAGCGTCTGATCGATGCTCATGCGCTCGTCGATGCCGTGCTCGTGGTACTCGTGGCTCGCGTCAAGTTCGAACCGTGTGGCGCCCTCGATCAGCGGCAATCGGTTGGCGGTGTCGCCGTAGACCTTGTTGGTCGACGTGAACACGAACGACGCCCGCGGGCAGTGCCGTCGAGTAGCCTCGAGCAGCACCATGGTGCCGACGGCGTTGACCGCGAAGTCGGTCTTGGGATCGCGAGCTGCCCAGTCGTGCGATGGTTGCGCGGCGCAGTGGATCACGAGTTCGATGCTGGCACCGTGCTCAGCGAACACCGCATCCACCGCCCGATCGTCACGGATGTCGATGGCACGGTGGTCGAAGGCCGGGAGCTCCTCGCGCAGGCGGTCTCGGTTCCAGGTTGTCGAGGCCTCGCTGCCGAAGAACCAGCCGCGCAGGTCATTGTCGATTCCGACCACGCGGTAGCCGAGCGCATGGAACCGTCGCACCGAGGCCGAGCCGATGAGGCCCGAACTGCCAGTGACGATCGCTACGCCGAGGCGCTTCCGCCGGCCGGGGGGCAAGGGCGGGAGAGCAGGCGTGGGTGGGCGGGGGACGAGCATGCGGTGCGAAGGGGAGTTGCCGACGCAACGTTGGTCGGCTCCCGAGCCGGTCGCACCTGAGGGTTTCGGAGGCGAGCCGCAGCCCGTCGCCGCCTCGCGGTCTTCAGCGCACGCCTTCCCGTTCCAACTGCAGGAGCAGTGCACTCGAGGCCGCATCGTCTGGTCGGATTCGAATTGCCTCGAGCAGGTGCTCCCTCGCTGCTTCCCGGTTGCCCCTGGCGTACAGCACTCGCGCGAGATTGTGGTGTGCGGCAGATGTGCCCGGATCGAGTCCGATCGCGCGTCGAAGGTCCAGTTCGGCGAGCTCGAGGCGACCGGTTGCGGCGCGCGCGACACCAAGCCCGGTGAAGCCGTCGGCGCGATCCGGCCAATTGTTGGTGACTGCGACGAACTCGCGCTCGACGCGGAGCCAGTCTGGCTGCCCGCTTGCGGTCGGCTCGCGCATCGTGCACCACGCAAGTGCGATCGCGACATCGCGGCGCAGTGCCGCCAGATGGTCCTGTCGCAGCAGGTCGTTGCCGAGATGCTGGCGAGCCGCGCGGAACGCTGCCGCAGCGGCCGGTGCCATTGTCGCATCGCCGCGTTCGGCCTGTTCCAGCAGCACGGTCCCGTACATGTAGTGGAGCCGCGCGTCCTCCGGGTAGCGCGACAGCGAGCGTTCGACGAAGGTCTTCTGATCGCCGAACATCGGTACCCGCAAGGCCGTCATGGCGCAAAACGGCAGTGCGAGCAGCGCGGTCATCAGGGCTGGCCCACGTCGTACGCGAGCGAGTGAATCCCCAACAAGCAACGCGAGCCCAAGCGTCGCGAGATACAGGTAGCGATCGGCGATCGGATAGGGACCGAGGTTGGCGACTGTGAGCATTGGTGGCAGCACGCTGGCAGCCACCAGAAGCAGCCCGAGTCGCGATGGTCCAGAGATGTGCCGCCAGAGCATCACGAGCGCGAGGAGCAGCAACGCGAACACGAGTGTCGGCAGCGTCGAGAGCGCGGTCAGCTGGTCGAACATGCAGAGAGACACGGGCCACAGCAGGCGATGAACCAGGCTCGCACCGACGGCGATTGCGTTGCTGATGCCGCTGCCCTCATGCACATAGGTCGTGCGATCAAAGCCAGCTCCGACTTCGCCGAAGACCAGCATGCGCAAGGCGAGCCACGCGGTGACGAGGACGAGGAGCAGTGGGGCGGCTCGCAGCGCTGCTTGGCGCCCGCGGCCGAGCGCCAAGTCGGACGCGAGGTAGAGCGCGGGCACGAACACACCTGGCTCTTTGCTGAGCATCGCCGCAGCCGCGCACGCGAGCGCCGCGATCCGAGCACCGGAGTTTCCATTCCGCCGCCATCGCAGCCAGGCGCTGAGCCCGTGGATTGCGAACGCACCGACCATCACGTCATTGAGCGCGGCAGACCAACAGACTGCTTCGGCGTTGCTCGGGTGTAGCGCGAAGCAGGTCGCTGTGACCAGCGCCGCCGCGACGCCGATGCCGAGCTCGCGCACGAGTCTCGCCGCGCCGAAGAAGGCCCACACGTGCATGCTGAGCGCAATCGCATGGATGCCAAAGGCTGCGCCATCGCCGAACCACCAGCCGATCGCCAGCAACTGCGCCGTAAGCGGGCGGAAGTGACCGAGCTGTTGGCCCCACAGCGGGCGCGACCACAGACCGGCGAGGTCAGCAGGGTCGTGCAGCCCAGGATTGCGGGCGATCAGCGCGAGGTCGTCGTAGAGGAAATCGCCGCCGAGTCCCCGCGCAAAGACGGTGGCGACAAGGGCAGCGAGGGCGATCCTGGCAGCCAGCTCGCCGCTCGTCCGCCTCGAGTGCACGGTCGCCGTGCTGAGGGTGCGCTCGGTCGTCGATGCCATGTGGCGATCGTGTCCGTGCGTGCGCGGCGGCGCAAGCGAACGCAGCGGTGAGCGCGGTCGAATGGCATCGCGCAGGATGGCGACTGCCGTAGGTCGGGTCTGATCGCAGCCCACGGAGGAACGGCTCCTTCGTCGGCTCGGCAGGATGGGCTCTTCCCCATGCCGTCCGTTCCTCAGCCTGCGCTCCACGCCGGTGGCATTTCGCGCGCGCGCCCGCATCATCCGGCAATGCGCACGGAAGCCGCCGCGGTCGTTCTTGTCGTTTCCTCGGCCCTCGCTCAGGGTGAGGCGCGAGCTTCGGGAGCAGAGTTCGCACCGGAGTCAGCGGCGAAGCCCTCGATCGTGGTCCTTCGCGCCGCGCGCTATGTCGACGTCGCCACGGGGGCCTACGTCGAGCCGGCGGTAGTCGTCGTTCGCGACGGGCGGATCGCCAGTCTCGGTGACGTGTCGCTGCCAGACGGTGCTGTGGTCGTCGATCTCGGTGACCGCACACTGCTGCCGGGTTTCATCGACTGCCACGTGCACTTGACCGGGGACCTCGAAGGTGACTTCTACCTCTCGGCGCGCACGACCGCTGCGGATGATGCTCTGCGGGGCGCCAAGAATGCGCGGCTCACGCTTGCAGCCGGCTTCACCACGGTGCGCAACGTGGGTGCGCGCGGGTTTGCTGACGTTGCTCTGATGCGCGCGATCGATCGGGGCTTTGTACCTGGGCCGCATGTGATCCCCGCCGGCCACTCGCTGGGCATCACCGGTGGCCACGCCGATGAAACCGGGTTTGCGCCTGGCGTGCAGGAGAAGGGCATCGAGGCCGGCATCGCCGACGGCGCCGACGAGTGTGTCAAGGCAGTGCGCTACCAGATCAAGCATGGCGCCCAGTGGATCAAGATCTGCGCCACTGCGGGCGTGCTGTCGTTCGAGGGGCCGGTGGGTAACCAGCAGTTCTCGCAGCAGGAGATGGAGGCGATCGTCGAGGAAGCCACACGCCACGGCGTGCGCGTTGCGGCCCACGCGCACGGTGAGGAGGGCATCTTGCAGGCGATTCGGGCCGGCGTTGCTTCGATCGAGCACGGTTCGATGATGACGCCTGGTATCGCCGACGAGATGGTGCGGCGCGGCACCTTTCTGGTGCCGACGAGTTATCTGGCCGAGGCCATTGACCTCGACAAGTTGCCGGAGCAATTGCAGCGCAAGGCTCGCTTCGTGCTGCCGCTCGCACGACGCAATCTCAAGCTTGCCATCGACAGCGGCGTCAAGATCGCGTTTGGCACGGATGCGGCGGTGATCCCGCACGGGCACAACGGCCGCGAGTTCCAGGTCTACCAGAAGCTCGGAATGGCACCGATCGATGCCATCCGGACTGCGACAACCCGCGCCTGCGAACTGCTGCAGAAGGACGACCGCGGCCAGATCGCGGTGGGACTGCTCGCGGACCTCGTGGCCGTCAGCGGCGACCCGCTACGCGACTCCGGCGTGTTGGCCCACGTCGAGTTCGTGATGAAGGCCGGCGAAGTGTTCGTGCGGCCGTGACCATCGTTGGTCAACGGCGGTCTGGTTGCTCGGCGGACCAGGCGGCGTAGTCGCGGAGGCGATCGGTGTTGATCCAGGTGACGCCCAGTTCGCGCAGCGCGGCCCAGGCCAAAGGCCGATCCGGCGCGCCCCAGAATCGCAGCATGCAGCCCTGCTTGCGAGCGCGCATGACCAGCGCGCACAGCGCGGCACGCTCTGGTTGGGGCATTTCGTCGACCGCGTCCCACTCGAAGTGGCGCGACCATGCCTCGCTGACCAGCGGCACCAACGCCACGTTCGTGCCATCGTCGAGATCCTGAATGCGACCGTCGATGGCGACGTAGCGAGTCGGGCGCGCAGCAACCGCCGCTCGGGGCCGGTCGCCCGACAACACGATCGTCACCGCGCCTGGTTCGATCTGGTCGCCCAAGAAGCGAGTGAGCATCGGCGCGTACTCGGGCAGGACCTCGTCCAACGCCCGCAGCACGGACTCGCCATCGCGTTTGATGTCCACCAGCAGCAAGAACGGTAGTCCGTCGCCGTGTACCGAACCGCCGTTCTGCTGCACTCGTTCGCGCAGTCGATCGAGGTAGAGCCGCCGCAGCGTGCGGTCACGCCGGAGCATCCACTCGTCGTGGCCCACGAGCAGCTCGCC
>CAMBXM010000049.1 GCA_945871815.1 Singulisphaera sp. GP187 | reverse complement strand
GCAGGTCTGGATGGCAATCGCGCGAGAGTTGGAGGTATCGGCGTTCTAGGGCGCGCTCGTCGAGGTCGAGCCGGTGCTCGACTCCGAACACGGTGAATGGGTCGAGACCGGTCGAGGAGATCATCACACGCAGAGATGGCTCAGGCGGAGAACGATGTGCCGCAACCGCAGGTGCCGGTAGCCATCGGGTTCTTGAACTGGAAGCCGCGGTCGAGGAGCCCGTCGTTGAAGTCGAGCATGGTGCCGCCCATGAAGAACTCGCTCTTCTTGTCGATCACAACGCGCACGCCATGTTGCTCAAACGTGAGGTCGAATTCGGTCGGCCCCTGCTGATCGAAGTCGAGCACGTACGAGAAGCCGGAGCAGCCACCACCCTTGGCACCGATGCGCACCCAGCAGTCGGCGGGGAGCTTGTGCTCCAGGACGACGCGTTGGATTTCCTTCGCAGCGCGCTCGGTCACAGTGACGCCGCGGCCGGGCTTTGGTGCGGCAGGGGCTTCGCCCGTCGCGGCCTTGATGTCGGTGGTTGGCTGGTTGCTCATGGGTGGGGCCTCAGATGGTTCCAGAGATGCCGTCGGCGTTCTGCTTCGCGGCGGCCTGCTTTTGGCGCCAGTCCTCGATGGCAGCCTTGATCGCGTCCTCGGCGAGTACGCTGCAGTGGATCTTCACCGGCGGTAGGGCGAGCTCCTCGACGATCTGCGTGTTCTTGATCTTCGCGGCGTCGTCGACGGTCGTGCCCTTGAGCCACTCGGTGGCGAGCGACGATGACGCGATTGCTGAGCCGCACCCGTAGGTCTTGAACTTGGCGTCGAGGATCCTGCCGTCGGCGGCAACCTTGATCTGCAGCTTCATCACGTCACCGCACTCGGGCGCGCCGACGACACCGGTGCCGACGTCGGACGCGTTCTTGTCCATCGCGCCGACGTTGCGCGGGTTCTGATAGTGGTCGAGGACCTTGTCGCTGTAAGCCATGGCTGGTTGTCTCGTTCGAGCAGTGGTTCGGGGGTGATTGTGAGTTCTAGGATCAGTGCGCGGTCCACTTGACCTTGCTCAGGTCGATTCCCTCCTGGACCATCTCCCAGAGCGGGGACATGTCGCGCAGGCGCATAGCTTCCGTGATCACGCGGTCGGCGGCGAAGTCGACCTCGGCTTCGGTGGTAAAGCGACCAAGGGAGAATCGGATCGAGCTGTGGGCGAGTTCGTCACCAAGGCCGAGGCCTTTCAGCACGTAGCTTGGTTCCAGGCTCGCGGAGGTACAGGCTGATCCTGATGACACCGCAAGGTCCTTGATGCCCATGATCAGCGACTCTCCCTCGACATACGGGAATGAAACGTTGGCGAGGTGCGGCAGCCGCGAGGCGATGTCGCCGTTGATGACGGCCTCGGGGAAGCCTCGCAGCAACCGCGCTTCGAGGCGATCCCGCAGCGCGCGGAGTCGTGCAGTCTCTCCTGCCATCTCCGTTCGGGCGAGTGCTGCCGCTGCGCCCATGCCGACAATGCCGGTCACGTTGAGGGTGCCCGAGCGCATGCCGCGTTCGTGGCCGCCACCGTCCATTTGGGCAGCTAGTCGAACCCGCGGGTTCTTCCGCCGCACGTAGAGCGCGCCGACACCCTTGGGGCCGTAGAACTTGTGGGCCGACAGAGACATCAGGTCGATGCCCTGCGCCTCGACATCGAGTTCCATGCGGCCAGGTGCCTGGGTCGCATCGGTGTGGAACAGCACACCCTTCTGCTTGCAGAGCTTGCCGATCTCGCGGAGTGGATGAACGGTGCCGATCTCGTTGTTGGCTGCCATCAAGGACACCAGCAAGGTGCGCTCGGTCAGCGCGGCGGCGAGCTGTCCGAGGTCCACTCGGCCCTTGCCATCGACGGGCAGCCAGGTGACCTCAAAGCCCTGGGACTCGAGGTGCTTCATCGGATCGAGCACCGCCTTGTGTTCGGTGATCGCCGTGATGAGGTGGTTGCCCTTTTGCCGGTACATCTCCGCCACGCCTTTGATCGCGAGGTTGTTGGCCTCGGTGGAACCGCTGGTCCACAACACCTCCTTAGGATGCGCGTGGATCAGTTCGGCAACCTGTTCGCGAGCATTCTCGACGGCTGCTTCGGCCGTCCAGCCGAACGAATGACTGCGACTCGCAGAGTTCCCGAACGTCTCCGTGAAGAATGGCAACATGCGCTCGACGACCCGAGGGTCGCACGGCGTTGTTGCGCTGTAGTCGAGGTAAATCGGGGTCTTCATCGGCGGGCGTTGGCCAGGTGGTTTGAAGGAGCCGCGCTGCTTTGGGGAGCCTGGATGTTGTTGGCAGCAGCAGTCGTGTGCTGGGTCGACGCAGGGGACGCGGCGAAGGACACCGGGGTGGCTGGGCAACCCTGCATACCGGACATCTCCGCGAGTGTGATTTCGGCGAACAAGCGTTCGATGCGGTCGTGCACGATGCGCATCGGGTTCTTGGTCGGGCAGAACGAGATCAGGCTGCAGTGGTGGTCGTCGGCGCTCCCGCTGTCCTCGGGAAGGCGAATGCAGTCGACCAAGTTGAAGGGGCCATCAATCACCTGCAGGACGTCACCGAGGGTCACTTCATGCGGCGTGCGGCTGAGTCTGTAGCCGCCCTTGAGGCCCCGAACCGACAGCAGCAACCCGTCCTTGGCGAAACACTTCAGCAAGTTCGCAACGACGGACTTGTTGAGGTTGGCCTGACGGGCGATCTCGTGCGCGCTGACGACGCTGTCGGCGGCGCTACCGCCGGGGTAGGCCCCTTGTCGGGCGATGGCGCCCAACAAGAACACTGCGTAGTCGGCTTTCTTCGAGATTCGGAGCATGCGGTCGACGACTGGAACGAGGCGGATAAAATAGGTCTAGTTTGGTGCTCTTTACAAGGATCGGCGTGAAAAAGCCCCGCAATCGGGCACATTCACTGCCCGACCGCCGTGCGCGCTCGAACGATCGATGCCATGAACGTTTGCGATCCTCTCATTTCGGAACTGCTTGCTCGCGGGCCGTTCGTTCGTACCGGTGCACCGTTCTGCCTCGTGTCGGTGGCTGGCCCGGATGCTGCCGACTTTCTGCAGCGGCTATGCAGCCAGGACGTCCGCGGTTTGGCCGAGGGGGTTGTGGCACCCGCGACCTTCCTCGACAGCAAGGGGAAGGTGCTCGTCACCTGTCTCGTGCAACGGTTGGCGGAGGTCTTCCACATCGAAGTCCAAGCCCACCAGGCGGACCGGCTGGTGCAGCTGTGCCAGCGCTACCACTTCAGTGAGAAGTTGACCATCGGTGTGCCGTCGCCCGCCGCGGGGTGCAGCGAGTGGATCGCCCGGTCAGGCACACCAGAGCCGCTGCCTCTGCACGCGATGAGATTTGCCTGGACGCGCTACGGGGTTGCGTTTGTGCGCTGCCATGTGGCCGACGCGGCGCTTGCACCCAACTTGCAGGGCAGTGCACTCGACGTCGATCTGGCGGATTGCTTTCGGATGGCAGCAGGCATCGTCAAAGTCGGAGTCGACACCGAGGCGACTACGCTCGCGCTCGAAGCGGACCTCGACGACCACTGCTCGACGACCAAGGGTTGTTACACGGGCCAGGAGATCATCGCGCGTGTCCACACCTACGGGCACACCAACCGTGCCTTGTGCCTGTTGGACCTTGTCGAGGGGCCCCGCCTCGACGCACCCGTGGTGCTGCACGAGTGCGAGGACGATCTCCAGGTTGGGCGCGTGATGGCGGCGGTACCGGTTCCCCAGCATGCGCGCCGCCGCGGGCTCGGCTACCTGCCGAAGGACTTCCAGGCACCCGGGACCAAGTTGACTCTCGAAGGTGGCGGCGACGTGGTGGTTATCGCGGCGTTCGCTTCCGGTCGCTGACTCGATGTCGGTGGGCGATGGGTGCGGTTGTGTTCTGGCCTAGGAGGTCCGCATGAAGGTCCCGAACATCGTGTTGCCGTGTTCCAAGTGCCTCGCGAAGAACCGCGTGCCGCGAGCGCGGCTTGCGGATGTGCCGGTATGCCACACGTGTCGCACGAAGCTCCTGACCGACCATCCCATCGAACTCGGTAGCGCGACGTTTACGCCGTACCTCGCTGCTTGCGAGTTGCCGGTGCTCGTCGACTTCTGGGCTGGTTGGTGCGGGCCGTGTCGGATGATGGCGCCGCACTTCGACGCTGCTGCGGGTGTGCTGCAAGGTCGCGTTCAGTTTGCCAAAGTCGACACCGAGGCCGAGCCCTCCGTGGTTGCACCGTTCTCGATCCGTGGCATTCCTGCGCTGCTCCTGTTTCGCAACGGAGTCGAGTTCGCACGGCAAAGTGGAGCGATGACGCAGTCGCAGCTCGAAGCCTGGGTTGGCCAGTATCTCGACTGAGGTCGGCTGCGCTCGCCGTTCCGCTCATTGCTTGGTGCTGGCGACGACGGCGTAGGCCGCAGCGCTCGACGCCCCGATGCAGAGACGGCCGATAGCCCCGGTGGCATGCACGACGCTCTCGCCCTGCACTGTCACTGCTTCATTGCCGAGGCTGATCGTTACCTTGCCATCGCTGCGGACGTAGATCAGGGCTTCCGTTGCCGACGCCGGCAGTGGCAGATCCGCGAGATCCCATGCGGTCCCGCCCTGCACCACAGCTTCGTCGACGACGAGCGACATCGCCTTGTATTCGGCCGCGAACACGCGCTCGACGCGGACCAGTCCGCACTGAAGTTGGGCGATGCGCCGCGGGGGCAGCGACTCGGCCGCGGTTGGGAACGACTCAGCTGGCATCCACTCGCCAATCGTCGGATCGAACGATTTGCCACTGCCGGCGAGCGGCAACAGCGGACTCTGGCGAAGCGCCGCGCGGCCGGTCGCTGGCAGCGCGCTTGGTTGTCGCGCTTCCACGAACAGAATCGCACCTGTGCCATTGTCGGCAGCGAACTCCGTGTGCGGCGGCAAGAACACGGCGACGGGTCGGCCTTCGAACTCCGACTTGCGCGCGCCTCGACTCTGCCATTGCGTGTGGCCGCCGCGCAAGTCGAAGGTGCCCGAGAGCAACAACGCGCAGCTCTCGCCGACGCCCGTCGTGCGGAGGAGTGGAGTGTCGATGCGCACGCGGCGCAGCTCGACGAACCAACTGCCGGTGGGAGCGGTGGCGACAAGCTCTGAGCCGTTCGCGACGAGACGCAACTCTTGCAGCGTGCTCACTTCCGGCCCTCGGTGGTGTCGTTGCCGTCGAGTCGAGTGCCATCGGCGCGGCGAATGTTCGCCTCCTTCAGCAGCTCCCGCGTGTAGTCCTCGACCAGCTGCTCGCGCATGCGTGCGATGACCGAATCGTCGTCGAGTGTGGGCTCGACGCCCATCAGCTTGACCAGATAGCAACCGTCGTCAGCTCGGATCGGTTCCGACACCCCGCCGCTGCTGAGGGCAAAGGCGGCCGCCAGCACCGGCTCGGGCAGGTCGCGTGAGCGCCGCTGCAGCCACCCGCAGTCGCCGCCGCGCATTTTGGTGCCGGGGTCGTCGCTCTCGATCCGCGCTACGGATTCGAAGGACTCTTTCGCGAGTCGAGCGCTCACGATTGCGAGGTCGGCGAGCGCCTTGTCGAAGTCGCGGGGGACGATTGCATTGGGTTCGTCGAGTGCGCGAAGGAACACGATCGCCAGTCGGCGCCGGGCGCCAAACTGCTCCAGTTCACCCGACCGATCACTGGCGAGACGAGCCAGCAACTGCGACTTTGGATGGCGCTTGGCGATCACCTTCTTCTGCAGAATCTGCGCGCGAAACACCCGCGACTGCAGCAGCCAGTCCGGAGTCAGGCCTTGGGCCCGCAGCAGTTGTTCGAAGGACAATCCGCCGAAGCGCGGATCGCGATCCGCCATGGTCTTGCGCATGTCGATCTCCATGCGGAGATCTTCGGCCAGAGCCTCGACTCCCTCACTGCGAGCCGTGTCTTCGATGCAATCGAGTACAACGACTTGGCGCACGAACTTGTCGATCTCCGCGTGGTCGCTACTGCGCAGAAGCAGCATGCCGAGATCGAGCAGGGGAAGGCCGTCGTCGCCGAGCTTTGCCGCGGTGCCGATCGGCAGTTGGTCGGGGTCATCGATGATGCGGGCGCTCTCGCGCGCTTCTTTGACCCACAGCTCGAGCATCGCCGGGCTGACCTGTTCCTGCTTCGACAGCGACAGCTCGCGGCGGACGAGTTGCTCGTGCGCTAGATCGACAGCGAGGTAGTCGAGCAGCACCGACTCGGGGCAGTTGCGCAGCAGGGGTTCTTTGTCCGGATCGCGGCCCGCAGCCTTCATCTGGCTCCGCAGTTCGTTCCACCGAGCTTGAAGAGCGGTGGACCCAGGCCATACGCCTTCACGAGCTGCCGCACGGCGAACGAGTGCAGACTTCACCAGTTGTGCGCACGCAGCCCGGCCGTCGTCCTTGCGCCGGAGGTGGAAGGCCATTTCCAACGCGACATCGCCGCGCGTGACTACGCGATCGCCGTGTTCGCTGGTGTAGCGGGCCAGCGCCGCTGAGGCATCCGCCGGATCGACACCGCCGGCAGTGCGCACACCAGGGTCCTGGAAGGCAGCCGCGAAGAGGAACGTGAACAGGAGACTGCAGTGGCCTGTCGGCATGCCGGGACGATGCCGGCGGCCGGGCTGCGTGTAAACAGCCGGTCGCAACGACCGGCCACTCAGGCCGGTTGGAGGTTGGCGGCGCGACCGGTGGTCGATGAGAACGCGAACTCACCGCTGCGAAGGCGGACGTTGATGCACGCACCCGTTCCCAGGTCGTTGTCGAGGATCAACTCCGTGATCGGATCCTCGATGCGGCGCTTCATCAAACGACGGAGCTCGCGCGCGCCGTACTCTTCGGAGAATCCGAGCTTGGCGAGCTGCACGCGGACGCCCGGCGAGAAGGTCGCGCCGATTCCGCGCTTCTTCAGCAGGTCGGCGACCTCGCGGAGCATGTTTCCGGCGATGCGCTCGCACACCTTCACGTCCAATGGGTTGAACATCACCACTTCGTCGATGCGGTTGATGAACTCAGGACGGAAGAAGTCGCGTAGCGCTTCGTTGGTGACCGTTCCCAGATCGACGTCGCTCAGGCTCTGGCGCTTGCTCGCTGCCGAGAAGCCCATGCGCGTTCGGATCGCGTCGATCTTCTCGATCCCCAGGTTGCTGGTCATCAGGATCAGCGCCTGATGGAAGGCCACCGTTTGCCCCTTGCTGTCGGTGATGATGCCCTCGTCGAGCAACTGCAACAGCAGATTGTGAACCTTGTAGTGCGCCTTCTCGACTTCGTCGAAGAGCACAACGCAGTTCGGGCGCTTCTTGACGGCTTCGGTCAGCATGCCGCCCTCGTTGTGGCCGATGTAGCCAGGCGGAGCGCCGATGAGCTTCGCGTACTCGTGCGGCAGCGCATACTCGCTGCAGTCGATACGGATCATCGCGTTGGGGTCCTCGAAGAGGTTGCGCGCCAGTGCCTTGGCCAGTTCGGTCTTGCCGGTGCCCGTACGGCCGACCAGTAGGAACGTCCCGATCGGGCTGCTCGGACGCTTGAGTCCGACGGCGGCCTTCTTCACTGCGCGAGCCAGTGAGGAGATGGCCTGCTCCTGACCGATGATCTGGGTTCGGAGCATGCGCTCCAGGCTGTTGACCCGTCGGTAGAGTTGTTGCCGTGCGGCATCACTACCAGGTCGCGCCTCGAAGGGGTCGAGGGTCTGCGCCTTCTCGGCTGGGTTGCCGGGCGACGGGATGCTCACCTGGTGGATTTCCAGCGACGGGTTGACGTCGATGCAAATCTGGTAGAGCAACTCCTCGACGATCTCGAGATCGTAGTCCTCGTCCATGCGGCCGACGGCCGCGAGGATCTCGTTTTCGAAGGTAGGAACACAGGCGCGCACTACCCGATCCCGGTAGGAGGCCTTGTTGGTTACAGAGGCTGAATGAAGTTCGGCAAGCAGCTCTTCCGAGCAGCACCGAACCTTGATGAACTCGTCGATCAAATCGAAGTACTTGATGACAAAGCTCGCGTCTGGATGCTTCACGTATCCACTCCAAGCAAGGCGACTGGCAGTTCATCGGAGCAAAGGCCCTCTCGACTTGACGAGAGACAGCTTCGATCGACGTTAGTTGTTGCCCATGCGAACGAAAGAGCAGCTATGACCCAGGACCTACAGCTGCTGGCGATGCTCGTGCACCGCGGACTCGTCGACGAATCGAGCGCCCGTGCTGCGATGCAGTCCTCAGACCCTGGTGGGTGGCTGGTTCAGCACCGTTGCTGCACGCAGGCTCAGTGGGACGAGTGGCGCGGCACGGCCGGCGGCACGAGGCCGCAACTCGCCCGCTACGACGTCAAGGAGCTGCTGGGCGAGGGTGGCACAGCGCGCGTCTTCCGGGCAATCGACAAGACGGATGGCAGCATCGTCGCGTTGAAGGTCCTGCGGGCGGAACTCGGCAAGGACAGGGTCCAGGTCGAGGGCTTCGTGAAGGAGGCAAAGCTGCTCATGGACCTGCAGCATCCGCACATCGTCCGCGGACTGCGGGTCGCCCGCGAAGGCGAGACGTTCTATTTCGCGATGGAGGAGCTTCCGGGCGAGTGCCTTCAGGATCGGCTCCGTGAGCACGGTCGGCTGGACGAGGAAGACGCCTTGGAAATCACTGCCGAGATCGCCTCGGCCCTGGTCGCCTTGCATGCACGGGGCTTGGTGCATCGCGACGTGAAGCCAGGCAACGTGATCTGGTCTGTCGACCGGGGTGCGGTGTTGATCGACTTGGGCTTCGCCGTCCAGGGCAATGAGGCGCAAACGCGCTCCGATACCACCGCCGGCACTGTGCACTACATCGCCCCTGAGCAGGCGCGGGGATCGGGCGAACTCGATGTGCGCGCCGACATCTACGCGCTTGGCGCGACGCTATACCACCTCGTCACAGGGTCCCTGCCTTTCGAGGGTCGCGACAGTGAGGACGTCCTGCGGAGGCAAGTCCTCGAGTCGCTATCTGGCGAACGCTTCCGCGCGCTCGCCTTGTCGCCGCAGGTCCACTACTTCATCGAGAAGATGATGGCGAAAGAGCGCGAGATTCGGTTCCAAGACCCCACACAGCTGGAGAAGGACATTCGCGCGTGGCTCGAGGCCAAGCGGTTGCAGCGCGAGCACGAGGAACAAGAGGGCCGACCCAAACCTCGCCTTGCCGGCGGCAGTCTGCGTCGGCGTCGTCGGCGCAACTGATCGGTCATGCAACGGCAACAGGGCTTTCCGTTCGCGTTCGCATGCAAGCGCTCCGGCAACTGCTGTGCGATCCCTGGCGGCTTCGTTCGGGTCACCGAAGAAGAACAGGCGCGCATTGCCGCACAGCTCGGCCTCGACCTTGCCGCGTTCCGCTCGCGCTATCTGATGGCCGACGGGGCAACGTTGAAAGACGGCCTCGGCAACCGCTGCGTCTTCCTGGCAGACGGTCGTGAAGCGGGCTGCTCGATTTACGCCACGCGGCCGCGCAAGTGCCGTGAGTGGCCGTTCTGGCCCGAACTACGAACCGACGAGCGATTGCGCCATTTGGTCCTGCGCACGTGCCCCGGCATCGTTCCCGACCAAGATCCCTGAGGCGCACGCATCATCCTTGGACCTTGCGCCATCGCCGACGCAGCAGATCGACGCTGCGTTCTGTTAGGTCGCTGGCCTGTTCGACGTCTGCTCGCAGCGAACCGCGGGTTTTGTGGACTCGTCGGACGCAGCAGAGCCCGAGACCCTGGACCTCGATCCAGTCGCCACGCTGAACCGGCAGGTCGTCGATCTCCTCCGCGACTACCGGAGCAATGGTGACGAGTTCGTTCGGGAGCTTGTGCGTCATCCAGGTATCGCCGTTCTCGCATACATCGCAGGTGCCGCACGGCACGGTCTGCGGGAAGCCGAAGTGCGCGTGGATCGCCTGCTTCCGGCACGTGCCCGCGCTGGCGTAGCGGACCATCGCGAGCAGGCCTTGCAGGTCATGAGTCCGCTTGTCGTCCGGGAGCCACGACACTACTTCGCTGGGGGTGGGCATGCGGACGAAGGCGAGGTCTCTGCCCAGGTCGCCGGTGACACAGCCCGCCGTGCGCAGCAGCCGGAGGCAGGTATCGATCCGGCCATCGCGGCGGTTCTTGCCGAAGAACGTGCCGACGAGGTCGTCGCGATCGAGGGCATGGATGCGATCGCCGAGGCCGGCTAGGTGCACCGCGACCTGCAGCAGCAACTCGGATCCAGGGTTGGCCCATTCGACGAAGCTGCGCTGGATCTGCAGATCCTCGTCGTGCCACAGGAGTTCGCAGAACGAACCGCCTCCGTCGCGGCCGGCGCGCCCGATTTCCTGGTAGTAGGCCTCCAGCGTCTTGGGGATCTGCCAATGGACGATGGCGCGGATGTTGCTCTTGTCGACGCCCATTCCGAAGGCGTTGGTGGCGAGGATCAGGGCATCGCGACTCTGCTCGAAGGCGCGCTGCTGGGTGGTCCGTTCGTGGGCCGAGAGGTCGCCGTGGTAGACGAGCGGCTTGTGACCGTGGCGCAGCAACTGCGACTCGGCGCGCGCGAGGTCCTGGATCAGAGCAAAGTAGACGATGGCGGGGCCGCCAGTGCGCTGCAGCACCGCTTGGGTGCGGGCGAGCTTTGCTTCCGCGCCATCACACTCGTGTACCGACACGAACAGGTTGTCGCGTTCGATGCCGGTGTGGAACAGCGGCGCGTCTTGCAGCGACAGTACTTCGCGGATGTCCGTCTGCACGTCCGGTGTGGCGGTTGCCGTCAACGCGAGCACTGGCGGGTTGCCGAGAGCTTTGCGGATGATGCCGAGTTGCATGTAGTCGGGTCGAAAGTCGTGACCCCAGTGGCTGACGCAGTGGGCCTCGTCGATGGCGAGGCGCGCGACCTGCACTGTTTGCGCGAGCTGCAGGAAACCCGGAACGCGGAACCGCTCTGGCGTCACGTAGAGCAGGCGTACTTGACCGCGCTGAACGGCGGCGAGACGAGCCTCTCGTTCGTGTTTTTCGAGCAGGCTGTGCACGCAGGTGGCGGCAATGCCGCGGCGTTGTAGGCCCGCCACTTGGTCGTCCATCAGTGCGATCAGCGGGCTGACCACCACGGTGAGTCCCTGTGCGACCAGCGCCGGCAGTTGGTAGCACAGCGATTTCCCCTCACCCGTCGCCATCACGACGAGGGCCGAACCGCCGTCGAGGAAGTGGCGGATCACAGCTTCCTGCTGGCCGCGGAACGAAGCGAAGCCGAAGTGCTGCTGCAATGCCTGCTGGAGGAGCGCGGTCGTCACCAACGGAGCCTAGGGCGTCGCCGCCGTACGATCGAGTCCGAGCATCGTGCCTGTGGGCTGTGTTCGCTACGCTCCGCCGCGATGCTCTGCCGCCTGCTGCTTCTGGTGTTCTCCTTGCTCGTGGGTTTTGCGGAAGTGCGAGCGTGCGCACAGCAGGACTCGATGCCGAGCGTGGTCCCTGACGCGGCCCAAGAGCCAGCGCCGACACCGACCGTCCGGCACCAGGCGCTCAAGAACTTGGCGCAGCAACTCCTGCAGAACGAATTGGAACTCAGTGCGGCCGAGCGCCAGCAGCCGGTTGATCCGGAGCGGGTTGTGAACCTGCAGACGGTGCAGAAGCAACTGCGCGATCGACTGGCCAGCTTGGCGACCGGGTTCGACGTCGCCCAAGTGCGTTCCCCGAAGGAAGAAGAGTACGAACTTCAGACCGAGATCCTGCGCCTCGTACGGCCATTGGTTCGTGCCATTTCGAAGGCGACCGAGGGACCGCGCCAGATCCAAGAACTGCAATCCCACCGGGAGCAGCTCGAGGCGCAGATCGAGGCTTCCGAGCAGGTTGTGCGTGGACTCGAGCGCACCCGCCGGGACCAGCAACAGTCAGGCACCGAACCGCAGGTGCTGGTGCCGCTCGACGCAGCGGTGCAGCGGTGGGGCGCGTTTGTCAGCGAACTGCGTGACGAGTGCCTACTGGTCGCCGGACAGCTGGAGTCGCTCGAGGCCGCTCGTGCCCCGATGTCCGAGTCTGTGCAGAACGCCGTGGCGGACTTCGTGCGCCGTCGCGGCGTCAGCTTGTTCCTCGCCATTGCGGCGGCCGCCCTGGTCATCCTCTTTCTCCGCTGGCTGCACCGCATGGTGTCGCGCATCGCCATGCGCGGCGAGCGACGCCTGCCGCTGCGCATGTTCGACGTCGCGTTTCAAGGGCTGGCAGCGCTCGGTGCGGCGTTCGCAGTGGTGGCGGTGTTCTACCTTCGCGGCGACTTCGAGCTGCTCGCCGTGGCGATCGTGTTCTTGATCGGTCTTGGTTGGGCGTTGTCGCGATCGTTGCCGACGCTCCTCGAGCAGGTGCGCCTCCTCCTCAATGCGGGCGCGGTGCGCGAGGGCGAGCGCGTGATGATCGATGGACTGCCATACCGCGTCGACGCGTTGCGTTTGCAGACGCGACTCAGCAACCCGGAGCTGCAGGGCGGTGTGCTTCGCATCCCGCTCCGCGAGGTGGTCGGGCGCTCGTCGCGCAAGTCGCTGCCCGACGAGCCGTGGTTTCCGTGCCAGCAGGGCGAATGGGTAATGCTGGCCAATGGCGCCTTCGGGCCCGTCGAGGTGCAGACTCCGGATCAGGTCGTGGTTCGGATCGACGGTGCGCCGCGCACGTTCAGGACCACTGAGTTTCTGGGACAGATGCCCTCGAACCTGTCGCGAGGCTTCTTCATCTTGAGCGTGTTCGGCATCGACTACCGCCACCAGGAAGCGGCGACGACCACGGTGCCGGAGCAGTTCGCCAAAGCGTTGCACGTGCGGTTGCCACAGGTTCCGGGTGGTGCGTTTGTGACCTCGGTAGTGGTGGAGTTTGCGGCGGCGGCGGCGTCGTCCCTGGATCTGCAGGTGGTGGTGCGATTCTCTGGCGAGGCAGCGGCAAGCTACGGAGGGCTGCGCCGTGGCATTCAGCGCATCCTGGTCGAGGCTGCGACCCAGCATGGAGTGTCGATCCCGTTCCCACAGTTGACGATCCATCGGGCTTAGTTGCCGTCGCGGCGGTTCCACTGGATCGGCGCAGGTCGCACGTAACCCAGGAGCGGTTCAGGTCACATAGGAGGTATGGAGACGAGGCGAGACGGCAGCGATCGATACGGCCCGCGCGAACGGATCGTACAGCTTGGGGAGATGCGACTCTCGGACGCCGAGTGTCTTGCACTGCTGCTCCGAACAGGACAGCGTGGCGAGCCGGCCGAGGCGATGGCGCAGCGGTTGTTGCGCACCTTCGGCGGGTTGGCGACCCTCGCCGCCGCACCGGTGCGAGAGGTGGCCAACCAACCAGGCATCGGTGCGGTGCGCGCAGCGGCACTTGGCTCTGCGTTTGGACTGGCCCGACGTCTGCTCGAAGCACGGTTGCGGCCTGGTACTGCTGTGCGCTGCGGCCGTGACATTGCTTCCATTGTCCGCGAGTCCGTACGCGGAACGCGGCGCGAGACGTTCTTCGCGCTCCTGCTCGATGCGCGTCATCGCATCCTGTCCCTGCGCGTGGTCAGCACGGGCAGCGTCGATTCCGCGCCCGTGCATCCGCGCGAAGTGTTCTCACCGGCGGTCCGCGAAGGTGCCTCTGCCGTGGTCGTTGCCCACAATCATCCGAGCGGCGATCCGACCCCCAGCGCTGAGGACCGTGCGGTGACGGTGCGCCTGCAGGAAGCAGGGGAACTCATGGGGATCGAACTGCTCGACCACGTGGTGGTCGGTGACGAACGCTGCTTCAGCTTCGCGGAGGAAGCGTTCCTGCCGCTCGTGTAGCCGCGAGCAGCAGAGCCGCGGCGCCGACCAACGCCGCGGTCTCGGTGCGCAGCACGTGCGGACCGAGGCCCATCGGCACAAAGCCAGCGGCGATTGCCGCTGCGCGCTCGCTGCTCGTGAAACCGCCCTCGGGCCCGACCAAGAGGGCTGCGTTGCCCGCAATCGACGACGGTGCCGGCTCCCCCTCGCCGTCAGCGAGAAATCGATTGGGCGGAAGCTCCGGCTGCCTCAGGAAGTCCGCGAACTCGGTCACTTCGCGGACCAGCGGTAGCCAGGCGCGATCACACTGACCAGCGGCGGCGCGGATGACCTTGTCCCAGCGATCGTGCCGTCCCCCCTGAGGTCGGGTGCGTTCGGTCCATAGTGGCCAGAACACGCCAATCCCCACTTCGGTGCCGTGCTCGAGCAGCCAATCCGCACGGGTCCACTTCGGTGGTGCGAAGGCCACGTGCAGGACGAAGTCCTGAGGTGCCGTGCGCTTCGTCTCGCCAGCCTGGATCGCAACTTTTCCGGAACCGCTGCGAATGACGGTGGCTTCGCACTCGTTGCCCTTGCCGTCGCACAACACCATCGCGTCGCCGGTCCGGACGCGCAGCACGACGGCGAGGTGGTGGGCTGGCTCGCCGACGAGAACGGTCCCCCCGGGAACGGGCAGAGAATCGACGAAGTAGCGGCGGGCCATGGGGGGATACGGTAGCGCGCGAGCCGTCCGGCTGCGATCAGCCGAGTTCGAACTGACGTTTCGCGTCGACCACATCGCGATTGATGGCGACGCCGGCTTCGTCGAGACGGGCGCCGAGGACTTCGCCTCTCCCGACAACCATGCGTACTTGGCGCATCATCTGGATGGCCATGCGCAGCGTCCGGACGACATCGCCCGCGTCGCTGTGTGCGAGTTGCTCGAGTTCTTCCACACTGCAGCCGCGGCTCCACGCATCGACGGCAGGGCCGATGCCCCAGTCCGGCGCCTTGATGGTGTCCTTGACGCCATGGAGCACTTCGACCGCGCAGAATCGCTTCACCGCGTCGTTGACCTTTTGCATCATCGGGCCGGGTTCACGCCGGTAGCCGCGCAGTTCCGCGCTGCGGCGCTCCTGGTGGATCAGCGCCGCAAACGTGACCGACAGTTGGTGGATGTCCATGCCGTCGAGCGCACCGGAGAACAGGATCTCCGTTGCCTGGATCTCATAGCCGTTGATGCGCTGCGCCAGCTTGCCGCGGTCGAGCAGTTGGCCGTCGCCGAGATAGCCCGCCTCTTCCAGGATCTGCAGGCGCTGCAGCAGCGCCGCCCGCGCGGCCTGGCGCTTCTTGGTGCGCGTCGCCTGAGAGCCCTTCTGCGCCTGGAACGCCGCGAAACTCCTGTCGTAGGCATCGAGCAGCTTGCCGCCCATGTGCGCGTAGAGGTTCAGGATCGTCGAGTACGACAGATTGAAGCGCGACGTGATCGGCTCCACCTTGCTGCCGTGGTATCGCGACAGCGGCGCTTCGTAGAGGTCTTCGTTCTCCAGAATCGAGATCACCAGTCCACTCTCGTCGAGTCCCTGACGGCCGGCGCGACCCGCCATCTGCATGTAGTCGCGCGCGCGCATGTAGTCCATCTGCACGCCGTCGAACTTGCGCAGCAGATCGAACACCACCGTGCGAGCTGGCATGTTGATGCCCAGTGCAAACGTCTCGGTCGTGAACAGCAACTTGAGCAGCCCCGAGGTGAAGAGGCGCTCGACGATCTCTTTGTGGATCGGCAGCATGCCGGCGTGGTGGTAGCCAGTTCCTTGCATCGCGCGGCCGAGAATGCCCAACAGGCTCGGGTCGCCCTCGGGCGCGATTTCGAAGCGCTCGCAGACTTCGTAGAACAAGCGTTCGATGCGCGCGCGTTCGTCGCGGTCGAGCAAGCGGCGCTGCATGTTGCGCTCGGCCTTGATCTCGCACTCCTTGCGCGAGAAGCAGAAGTACAGCAACGGCAACAGACGCCGATGCTGGAGTTCGTCGAGCAGCAGCATGTAGGGCCGCGGCCCGATGGTCAGGCCTCGGCCTTGTTTGCGCTCGCGCTTGTCGCCCCACTGCGAACGCTCGCGTTCGCGGCGACCGGCGTGGCCGCCGTGCCGCTTGTCGCGCTCGAGTGCACGCTCGTGGAACTGCACCGCTTTCTTGCGTTGCGCCAGTTGGAACACGCCAGCGTCGACGTGGTAGAGGCGGTGGGTCAGCGGCACAGGTCGCTTGTCGTGCTCGATGATCGCTAGTTCTTGCTGCCGCGTCTGCGCGATCCACTTGCCGAACTCATCGAGGTTGTCGATCGTGGCCGACAGGCAGACGAATCGAACGTGGTCCGGCGCGAAGATCAGAGACTCTTCCCAGACCGTCCCGCGCTCCGGGTCGTCGAGAAAGTGGATCTCGTCGAAGATCGCAAAGTCGGTGTCGAGGAATCGCTTGGGGTCCTCGAACACCGCGTTCCGGAAGATCTCGGTGGTCATGATGACCAGCGGTGCATCCGGGTTGAGGGTCAGGTCGCCGGTCATCAACCCGACGTCGATGCCGTCCTGTTTGAAGTCGCGAAACTTCTGGTTGGACAGAGCTTTGATCGGACTGGTGTAGATGGCGCGGCGACCGAGTTTGACGGCCTGCTCGATGGCGTACTCGGCGACGAGCGTTTTGCCTGAGCCGGTGGGAGCCGACAGCAGGACGTTCTTGCCGGCCTCGATCGCTTCGGCGGCGAGGACCTGGAACGCGTTGAGCGTGTAGCCCTTGAACTGCATCGCTGACACGTGCGACATGCTGGCGCATGACCGCTGCCGAGGGAACGGCGATGTGCGACATCGTACGCGGACCGCAAACGAGCCTGATTGTGGACGGCTTTCCACGAACCGGGGCTGGAGCGACTCAGACCGAGAATCCCGAGGCTCTGCGCTGGTTTCGTCAGGCCACGTCGATATGTTCGCCCCTCGCTCCGCCGGTCGCGGGGCGCGTTTCGCAACCGGTCAAGACACCATCGCCGCGTTCGCGCGGCCAGCAACCCATTCGCAGAAGAGGTCCATCATGGAAGGCAAGAGCGAGGTCAACGTCAGCAAGTTCATCGGTCGCCGTCTGTCCCAGGTCAAGGTGCTCACGCGCCTGCTGGAGACTGAGCTCGAGGCGGCGAAGGGCGGTCGTGAGTTGACGATCGATCGCAATGTCGTCGAACAGGTGCTCGACGTCCTCGAGATCTTCATCGAGGACTGTGATGGCGTGACCGGCGGCCAGAACGCCCGCAAGACCGTTGAGCAGAAGCCGGCGACCGTGGCCCGCCTGAACTGAACCGAACGGCGTGGAGTGCTTTGCGGTGCGATCCACCGCGCTTGGCTCCGCGCCGTCGTCGCATCCGCAACCTGTAGCAGCATCATCGTCGCGACCCAGCGCGGGCTTTGGCCCGCGCACCGACCCTTGGGGGGTGGCAGCGTTCGTGGGCACTGGCCTCGATTCACCCGACAGCTCCGACCCTCTCGCTTCGCGCGGTCGGGCGTGGCTTGCACGCATTGGCGTGTGGTTGGCATTTGGGCTGGTTGCCTGGTTCTTCGGACCGCGAGCTTGGTCGATCCTGGAGACCAGGGTTGCCGGGGCCGCCAAGCACAGCCCGTTGGTCGATCGCGACCGCGTTGGTTTTGTGGTGCGCCCGCCCTGGCTCGAAGACGCGCTCTTGGTCGCGGTCAGTCGGGATCTGCAGCCCTGGCTGCGCGGCGAAGCGCCGATCCTCGACGATGCGGCTGCTCGCGAACTGCTCGCCGGCCTCGCCACTGTGGCCTGGGTCGAGGAGACCCGGCTCGAGCGGGTGTTCCCTGACAAGTTCCGCGTCGCCTTCGGTCTCCGTCGCCCGGTTCTCGCGGTGCGCGATGAAACCGGCAAGCCGCTCTGTTTGTGCGATCGTCACGGCACGACGTTGCCGTGGGTCGATGGCACCGAATTGCCGGCGCTCGTGCTCCGCCGTGAGGGCGGTAGTGGCTCGATGCAGGGCAGGCTCGGTGAGAAGGCCCCGGACGATCGAGTCCTCGCCGCTGCAGCCATCGCCGTGGAGTGGCGCGACGAGATCGCTCCCGCTGTTCCGGACTGTCCGCGGTTGATCGAAGTGGACGCCAACAACCTGGGCTTGCGCTGGGCCAAGGCCCCTGAGTATCCCGAGATCCGCGTGCGCTTGCTGCGGCTCGATGGCGCGCCCGTCGTGTTTGGCTACGACCATCCCCTGGACTCCAAGTGGCCGCGTGTTCCAGCTGCCACCAAGGCCAGGGTTCTGCGATCCATCCTGCAGGACTTCCCAGGGCTCGCTGGTCTTGTTGCCGGGGATTTGCGATTCGAGCTGCGCTGGCGAAGCTGGTTGCAACCCCGCCAGGGTTCGTGACACCAAAGTCGCGGACGCGGCGGGCTGCATTTGCCGTGACGACCCAGCCGTGAAAATCTGCCTTTCCTGTGAAGGCGTGGCGACGACCGAACTCGATCGCTGTGCCCACTGCGGTGTGCCGCTGTTGCCGACTTCGGCCGCACACTTTCCGCAGCGTCGCGGCGAGGCCGATTCGACCAACCCGCTGCTCGGGACCGTCATCGATGGCAAGTTCTTGGTCCAAGGCGTCCTCGGCCGCGGCGGTATGGGCACGGTGTTCCGCGCCTGTCATGCGGTGTCGCTGGTGCCGCTGGCGCTGAAGCTCTTGCACCCGCGGTTGTCGGCCCGTGCCGAGTACCGTCGCGCCTTGCTCGCCGAGGCCCGCAAGGCGGGGCGCGTGGTGCATGAGCACTGCGCGCGCATTCTTGATGTCGGCGAAACCGAAGAAGGAACGGTCTATCTGGCGATGGAGTTGGCCGACGGCGAATCCCTCGACGCTTGGGTGCGCGGCGGTGGTTTGCCTCCCGCCATGGCGGTTGTCGTCGCGATCCAGATCTGCCAAGCGCTCGTGGCCATTCACCAAGCCGGTCTGGTGCATCGAGACCTGTCGTCGCGCAACGTGATGATCGCGGTCCGCGACGGCCAGCCGGTGGTCAAGGTGCTCGACTTCGGCATCGCCCAGTCGTTGCGTTTCGCGCCTGCTGCTGCCGAGGACGCGAAGTTGGGCGAGTCCTTGTTCGCAAACCCGGTGTTCTCGGCGCCCGAGCATCTTGCGGGGCTCGATGTCGACGCTCGGGCGGACCTCTACAGTTTGGGTGTGCTGCTCTACTTCATGCTGAGCGGCAACCTGCCGGTCGAAGGGCGCGATGCGCGCGCCGCCGCTCGCGCAACCGTCACCGGGCAGTTGTCGGTCCTGCAGCCGTTGCAAGCAGTGCCGCGCAGCCTCTTGCGCCTCGTCCATAGCTGCCTGCAGCTCGACCGCGAACGTCGGCCGGCGAGCGCCGTGCAGGTGTTGGCAGATCTGCGGGCTGTCGTTCACGGTCGCCTGCGCTGGTTGCCGCGAGTCAGCCTGGCGGCCATGGCATTTTCGATCGTGCTCGTGTTGCTGACCTATGCGCGGATGACGGTGCCATTCCTTCGCGTAGTCGGCGGTTCTCTGGTGCTGGTCGAAGGCTCGCAGATGGCCGATGCGCCGGTCCGCTACCTACAGCCCAGTGCGCTGCGAAGCGTCCGCGCGCTGTATGGCGGTTTCGTGCCCCAGCGGCTCGAACTCGAAGTGAGCAAGGGCAACACGCTGCAGTGGCGCCGGCGTCTTCTGCCGGCCATTGACAGCGAAGGAGTCCTGGTGCTCTCGGACGCCCAGGAATCGTGGCGCGATGCTCTGCTCGGGGTCGAGCGCGCTAGTTCTGACGGTCCGGTTGACGTTGCCTTCGTCGTGCCCGGCGTGGCGTTGCTCGGCGGCGCGCGTCTGTGCCTGGATGCCACGGCGCCGCAAGTAGAGCTCGAACTCATGCCCAAGAGTTCCAGCGCGCTGAACAGTGCTTCGACGGTGCGGCTCACTGTGCGCGAAAGCGCGGGACTGGAGTCGCTGCATCTGGTGCTGCGCTTGGAGAGCGGGGCGTCCTACTCGGTGCCGCTGCCCATGGATGCCGAGCAGTTCGGCCTCGGCGCCGCGATGACGGAGATCGTCGGTGTTGGCGGTCCGCTCGGTGCGGCGACGTTGACGGCCCTCGCGGTCGATCGTGCCGGCAACCGTGCAGCCTCCGCTCAAAGCGCCATCAGCGAGTGCGATTTTGGCGCACCGGCCGTCGAAGTGGTGACCGGGCCGGCGGGTGAATCCTCCATCCCGTTCCTGGAGGACCGTGCCGTGGTGCGCGTGCGGCTGCACCACGACGAGGGTTCCCTGACGATGGAGGTCCACGACGACCAAGGTCGGCAGCGATCGGTGTCGTCGCTCCAGCCGCTCACGGCAGGCTGGTACGAGGCCGAACTCGGTGCCGCTGGTCAGGGCGAGGCCTTTGCTTCCGGGCTCTACGCCTTCACCATCATCGATGGCGCGGGCAATCGACAGCAGCGGACTCTGTCGCTCGCCTTCCGCAGCCGGCGGCTCGACGCGGTGTTCACGCCGTCAGGCGAGGCCAGCATCGCCGTCCTCGGCGGCGAACTTGCTACCGGCCAGATCGGCGGCACGGTGGCCTTCACCTGTAGTCCGACCTTCGTGCCGGTCGCTGCCACGCTGCGGGCGCAAGGCGGCGGTCCGGGGCCGGCTTCGGCGAAGGTCGAGCTCGCGGCGGACGCGGCGCAGTGGCAGGTCGCAGTGCGTGGGCTCGAACCGGGGACTTACGAACTGGTGCTCGAGCTCGAAGAACGCGGTGGCGGCAGAACTGGCTCGGTCGCGTTCCACCAGGTGCTGCAGGTCTTGCCGACGCGATTGGCACTGCGGCTTCCCGAGTGTCGGGAGGGGTTCCTGCCGGCGTTGCAGCAGGCGAACCTCTTGCGTTCCGACGGCGCGGTGTTGCGGCCAGGTGCGGGCCTTCGCGTGGATGGCGGGCTCAGTCGCTATCTGCGCGGTCGCTTGTGGAGCGGGGCGGATCCGCAACGGCTGCTGCCGCAGCCCTTGCTCAATGCCGCGAGCGATGACGGCAGCTTGCTACCGCCGTGCCGTCTACTCCGCGGCCGCAACGTCCTCGCCGTCGAGTTGGTTGACGTGCTCGGTCGCGACGTGGAAGTCTGGCTCGGCGACGAGCGCGCACCGCTGGTCGATCACGAAGGACGGCCGTTGTCGGTGATCGCGGACTTCGTCGACGATCCGACGCCGCCGCAGTTGCTCGCCGAAGAGCTGCGCGTCGAGTTCAATCAGTCGGTCCGGCTCGCGCTGCGCAGCACGCTGCAGTTTGCACCCTCTGCGACCATGGCCCTGCGACTCGTTGTTCAAGGGGTTGAGTTGCCGGCGGCTCAGGTCCGCGGGCGCGATGGCGGGTCGGAGATCGCCTTCGTCATCCCGTTCGCGCTGTGGCGTACGGCGAAGGGTCTCGCCGACCTCTCACGGGCGGATTACAGCAAAGGCGTCGGTGCTGTGTTGCCGGCCCGGCTCACGACTCCGGCGGGCGATTTCATGCTCGACTTGGTGCTGCGTACGGCGCGGTCAGCGTTGCGCGTGCTCAGGCTCGACGAAGTCAGCGACGCAGTGATTCCATCGGCGTTGGCGGAGATCACCTTCGTTCCCGTGCTCGCTCCCGATGGCGGCGAATGGCCGGACCCGGTGCCTGCCGATGCGCCGCAACGCGGGCTCTACCGCCCGCAGTTTGCCGAGCCTGTGCGCGGCCTTGGCGACCTGTTCGTCCAGGATCGCGAGATCACCCTGCTGCAGTACCAAGCGCTACTCCACTCGTTGCCGTCGGCGAGTGGCCGCAAGCTGGCGCATCGCGACGACCCTCTGGGCGACCTGCGGTTCACGATCGCGGCGATGCTGCCACACGGGTGCGACGGCGATGAGAAGACGTTTGCACGCGCCGCGAGCGCGACCCCCGCAGCTGCGGTTACGGGGATCGACTTCTTCCAGGCCTACGCGGCGGTCCGGCTGCTGGGCGTCGTGGTCGCGGGCGATCCGGCGTTGTTCCGACTGCCTCTGGGTTGCGAACTCGAACTCGCCGCGTTTGGACCGGTCCCTGGCGCCACCGCTCGCAATGCTGCGACCGGCAGGGGCGGGCGCGTGCAGGCGAGGTCGTGGCGCGAACCTGCAGTCCGCGCCTACCCATTCGCGGGACCGGCCGCCAGCGAAGCGAGCGCAAGCGGCGATCGCGTGCCGTCGGAGGCCGGTGTCGATCTGCTCGGTCTCGACTTCGGGGTGCGAGAGTGGGTCCTCGATCTGCCGCAGGGCCGCGACACCGAAAGCGAGCCGCTGTTGCGCGAGTGGATCGCCGATCGCGAACTGCATGTGCAGCGCGCTCTCGAACTGTCCGGCGGCAGAGCTGCGACCGTGGATCTGTCCTCGCGGGCGCCGGCCGATCTCCAAGCCCGGTTGCGGACCTTCGCTGTCGTGCGCGGACTGGGTACGGGTGAGCTTCACGGCCTGCTCGACGACAAGGGGCTCCCAATCGACGTTGCGACGCTTGCCCTCGAGGCGCTACCGGCCTCGGTTCCAGGTGTGGTGCGCACCGAGCAACTCCGTCGTGACGGACGCGATCTCATGCCTTTGGCCTCGGATCCTCGCTTGGCATTCACTGGCTTCCGCGTGGTCGGCGGCAACGGCTTTGTCCAACGAATGCGAAGCCGATGAGCACGCCGCCGGCAGTGCCGTCCGCGAGAACCCAGTACGAAGCTCGCGCGCGATGGCCAAGGTGCGCACCATGGTGCTCTTGATGACGGTGTCGGACGAGGCCCTGTGCAGCACGCGGCGAGCCAGTTGGTTCGCGCGGGGCCTCCTGTTTGCCGCGCTGACTTCGTGCCAGTCGCCGACGTCCGAACTCACCGGCCTCGCGGAGCGGCCACCACTGGACTACTCGGTCCTCGTCACCGGCGGCGCGTTTCTCCAGCGCGCCTCGGCGGGAGCAGGCGGAACCTTCGCCTCAGCTGCCGACAGCCAGACGACGCGAGACGAACCGGTGTCGATGGCCGACATCGTCGCCGTGTTGGAGAAAGGCGCGGTGTTCCAGCGGGTGGCCAAAGACCTCGACGCGCACCGGGTCGAGGTGCGGCAGCAGCTGCTGTCGCGGCGGACCTCGCCGGAGTTGCTCGACTTCCTGCAGTCCGCGCGTGACGGCGGCTTCGACCTGCTGCTCGTCGTCGAAGAGCTCCAGGACAACCCAATCGATGCGCAAGGCATCAACGGCCGTTGGCCAGTGACCTTGTTGACGTGGCTGTTGCTCGGCGTCGGCATGTTCATCCCGGACCACACCTTCGAGTGTGGCGTCACCCTCCGTGTCACCCTGCGCGACCTGCAGACCGGCGCCGTGATGACGGATTCGATCTCGTCTGCCGGACCCATCGACCTCTCGCTGGTCGAGCGGAGCGACACTGTCGGCATCATCACCTCGATCCTGGTGCCGCCGTTCTGGGTCAGCAGCGACGACGAGCGGGTTGCTCGTGCCGTTCGCGAGGTGACGCAGCGTCGCCTGCTCCTCTCGCTCGCTCGCGAACTCAAGAGTGAGCCGATGCGGCAGCGCTTGCGCGAACGCGGGGTCGCGGCACTGACGATGGGACGCGACCGGTCCCTGTTGGTCGACGCCGCCGAGAGCCTAGCGGCGATCCGGCTCCGGCCGCTGTCAGGACAGGGCGCAGTCGTGCCGGGGGTGGCGGCCGAGTTCGAGCAGCGCTTGATGGCAAGCATGCGACGTGAGGGCGAGCGCTTCGTCTACGAGGCCACTTTGCCCGACCAGCTCGATCGTGGCGCGGTGCAGGTGCTGGTATCGACGATCGCGGGCAGCGTGGCTTCTGGCACGTTCTTGCTGGCGGAGGACGGGTGAAGGTCCCAGCTCGCTTTCGCGTCGGCGTCGCGACGCACACTGGTCTCGTGCGCACGGCCAACGAAGACGACTATCTGCTCGTGGCGCCTCCCGGCGCGCGGCCCGTGTTGTTGCTGGCGGCGGTGGCAGATGGAATGGGCGGTGTCGCCGGCGGTACAGAGGCGAGCCGCAGCGGGCTGCGTGGCCTAGCTGCTGGACTGCTGTCGGCGGCAGATGTCGACCTCGCCGCGGCCGTGCGGAGCGGCTTCGCGGGTGCCAGCGAGCGCGTTGCCGAGCAGGCCAGGTTGGTTCCGGCCCTGCATGAGATGGGCACGACGCTGACAGCTCTCGCGTGTGCCCGCGACACGGCGGTCATCGGCCATGTCGGGGACAGCCGTGCCTACCTGCTTCGCCTGGGTCGGCTCGAACGGTTGACCACCGACCATGCGATGCAGGATCAGCGCAATCGGCTGCTGCGCTGTATCGGTGGCGGTCAGCCGCCGCAGGACCCGGACCTGATCGAACTGGCGTTGCTGGACGGCGACCGATTGCTCTTGTGCAGCGACGGAATCTGGGGCGTGGTCGACGACCTCAAGGTTCGCGAGTTGCTCAGTCAGCGCCCAGCGGTAGCGGCCGCCGAGGGGCTCGTCGCCGCGGCACTGGCCGCTGGCGGTCCCGACAACGGCACGGCTCTGGTGGTCGACGTCGTGGCGGCGCCAGCGGACTCGCTGCCCGTTGACGTGGAGTTGTCGGGCGAGGAGGTGACGCGTCTCAACGCACTCCATCGGGGCACGCGTCTTGGACCGTCCCGGTGGCCGTGGTTGGTTCTCGCCTTGGCCTTCGTCCTCATGCTGCTGGCGGTCCTGCGGTCCGTATTCGGCATCGACTTGCTGGCGCACTTGTTCGTGTCGCTCTGATGGCGGAATCCGTGCCATGGCCGGGCGGCGTGCTGCGACGGTTCCTGCCGATGTGAGTTCGCTCCGCCGGCATGGTTGCCCTTGGCCCCTTCT